>JAGAOD010000190.1 GCA_017623855.1 Clostridia bacterium | reverse complement strand
TGATTTGTTCGTTTTTTGACAATCCGCATTCGCTGTGCTATACTATATATTTGAGAAATGAGAAGGAGGCGTGACCGTGGATATTCGTGTCGGCGACCGGCTGCAAATGAAAAAAGCCCACCCCTGCGGCGGCAATCTGTTTGATGTCCTGCGTATCGGCGCGGATTTTAAGATCCGCTGCGTAAACTGCGGCAGAGAAGTCATGGTGCCGCGCCATAAATGCGAGAAGAACATCAAAAAGGTCATTTCTGCAGAAAATACAGAACAGTAGCACCTTTTATTCGTGTTTTTATAATAAACGAATGAAAGGAAATTTGCTATGTTTGAAAATCTTGCGGTTTTTGAAAACCGCTTAGAAGAACTGAATCTGAAATTATATGACCCGACCGTGGCGGCGGACAGAGACCTGTACCGCGCACTGATGAAGGAGCATAAGGAGATCACGCCGATCGTCGAAAAGTACCGCGAGCTGAAAAAGGCGGAAGCGGACATCGAGGGCGCTTTGCTTCTCCTTGATGACCCCGACTGCGACAGAGAGCTGCGTCAGATGGCGACCGAGGAGCTCAGTGAAGCGCGGCGCACGGTGGAGCGTACGTCGGAGGAGCTTAAGATCCTGCTTTTGCCGAGAGATCCGAACGACGACAAGAACGTCATCGTTGAGATCCGCGGCGGTGCGGGCGGCGAGGAGGCTGCACTCTTTGCGTATAATCTCTATCGCATGTATACGATGTATGCCGAAAAGCGAGGCTGGAAAACCGAGATCGTTAACCTGAACGAGACGGAGCTTGGCGGCTTTAAGGAAGTCAGCTTCACGATCGACGGCGACGGCGCGTATTCGAGACTGAAATTCGAAAGCGGCGTGCACCGCGTGCAGCGCGTTCCCGAAACGGAAACACAGGGACGCATCCACACGTCCACAACGACCGTGGCGGTTTTGCCCGAGGTGGACGAAGTGGAGTTCGAGCTCGATCCGAAGGATCTGAAGATCGATACCTTCCGCTCGAGCGGCGCCGGCGGTCAGCACATCAACAAGACCTCGTCTGCGATCCGCATCACGCACCTGCCGACGGGCACGGTCGTTGAATGTCAGGACGAACGCAGTCAGTATAAAAACAAGGATAAGGCGCTTCGCGTGCTTCGTGCCCGCCTTTTGGACGCGAAGATCGAAGCGCAGAATAAAGAGATCGCCGAAAACCGGAAAAGTCAGGTCGGTACGGGAGACCGCTCCGAGCGAATCCGGACATACAACTACCCGCAGCTGCGTGTGACGGATCACCGCATCGGGCTCACACTTTACAGGCTGCAGGATGTATTGAACGGCGATCTGGATGAGATCATCGACGCGCTGATCACCGCAGATCGCGCGGAAAAGCTAAAGGAAAGCATGGATAACGGATGAACAAGGCTACAAGAATTCTTGATGCTGCAAGTGAATATGATATAAGCGAAGCCGGTGCGCTTCTGCGGCGCGGCGAGCTTGTCGCGATCCCGACGGAGACCGTGTACGGTCTTGCGGGTAACGCGCTCGATCCGTCCGTTGCGGCGGAGATCTACAGAGTCAAGGGCAGGCCGTCCGATAATCCGCTCATCGTGCACATCACGGAGATGGAGGAGCTGCCGCCGCTCGTTGAGGAGATCCCCGAAGCGGCGCTGAAGCTCGCTGAGGCCTTCTGGCCGGGGCCGCTGACCGTCATTATGCGAAAGTCCGCGCTCGTTCCGAAGGAAACGACCGGCGGGCTCGAAACGGTCGCGGTGCGCATGCCGTCCCATCCGGCGGCAAGAGCCGTCATCCGTGCAGCCGGTGTGCCGCTTGCGGCGCCTTCGGCAAACCTTTCGGGACTGCCGAGCCCGAGTGCGTTTGAGCATATCTGCGACGACTTAAACGGCCGCGTTGCCGGCATTATGAACGGCGGCGACCGCGAGTACGGGCTTGAGTCCACGGTCATTACGCTTGTGACAAAGACGCCGCGCGTGCTGCGTCCCGGCGGTATTTCCGTCGAACAGCTCAGAGCCGTTCTGGGTGACGTGGATGTCGACCCGGCGGTGCTCATCAAACCCGAGGAAAACGCCCGTGTGTCTTCGCCGGGCATGAAATATAAGCATTACGCGCCGCGTGCGGATATCACGATCGTGGATGCGTCGCTTGAGACGTATGCCGCGTTTGTGAACGCACAGGAAAACTGTACAGCGCTCTGTTTTGAGGGCGAGGAAGCGTATCTCACCGCACCTGCCGTTACATACGGCAAAGCGTATGACGCGCTTTCGCAGGCGCATGCGCTCTTTGCGTCGCTGCATAAGCTTGACGCGATCGGCGCCGAAACGGTGTACGCCCGTATGCCGAGAAAAGCCGGTGTCGGACTTGCGGTCTATAACCGCCTCATTCGCGCCGCAGGCTTTAAGGTGACTGTCCCCAACGACACGTTTGTCATCGGACTGACCGGTCAGACCGGCGCGGGAAAATCCACCGTGTCCGGGCAGCTCGTATCGTTTGGCTGTGCGGTCATCGACTGCGACAAGGTCACACGCGACCCGAACCTCTACAGCGGCGAATGTCTCGAAGAGCTGAAAAAAGCCTTTGGACGGGACATCGTCAGGGAGGACGGCACGCTCGACCGGCGCATGCTCGCAAACCGCGCGTTTGCAAATGCCGAAGCCACGGAGACCCTGAACCGTATCACGCATCCGGTGATTTTCAACAGACTGCGCGATGAGATCGCAAAATGCAGGGAGAGCGGAAAAAAGAACATCGTACTCGACGCACCCACGCTGTTTGAAGCCGGTGCGGACGTGCTCTGCCGCAGAGTGGTTTCCGTTTTGGCGAATGCCGACGAGCGCCGCGCGCGCATTATGAAGCGGGACGGTCTCACGACGGAGGAAGCCCTGCGCCGCATGGGCGCTCAGCAATCCGACGAGTTTTACGCCGGACGCTCCGACTTCGTTCTCGACAATACGGTGTCCGTGTCTGCGGAAGCGGTGCATGAAATGCTCACGGCGATGGGCTGTGCGCTAAACTGATCCACTGTGTTACCTCGCGGCTTTTTGGGGCACAACGATGTGTTCCAAAGTCCTTTGGTATAAATAATCTCGAAAAATCTATGGGGGAATGAAAAATGTCTAACAATGAAGCAAAGACAGCAAAAGATCTTGCTAAAGAGCTTCTGAACCCGCGCAAGAACGGCTTTTTCCAGGTAACGGATGAGCAGATCGCAGCGGCAGACGCTTTCAACGAAGGCTACAAGGCATTTCTTGACGCAGCAAAGACAGAGCGTGAGTCCGTCGACTACGCCGTTGAAGCTGCCGAGAAGAACGGCTTTGTCGAGTTCGATCCGGCTAAGAAGTATCAGCCGGGCGACAAGGTCTACTACAACAACCGCGGCAAGGCTCTCTGCCTCGCTGTCATCGGTACGGAAGGCTGCAAGAACGGTGTTCGCATCGCTGCAGCACATATCGATAACCCGCGCATCGACCTGAAGCCGATCCCGCTCTATGAGTCCGGCGAAATGGTCTATCTCAAGACACATTACTACGGCGGCATCAAGAAGTACCAGTGGACAGCGATCCCGCTCGCTATGCACGGTGTCATCGTCAAGCGTGACGGTGAGGTCATCAAGGTCAAGGTCGGCGAGGAGCCGGGCGACCCGCAGTTCACCATCACCGACATTCTGCCGCACCTCGGTGCAGACCAGATGCAGAAGACACTCGGTGCTGCTTTCACAGGCGAAGACCTCAACATCCTCATCGGCAGCCGTCCGGTTCGCGAGGATGAAGCAGCACAGGCTTACAAGCTCAACATCATGAAGATCCTCAACGAGAAGTACGGAGTTGTTGAAGCTGACTTCATCTCCGCTGAGATCGAGTTCGTACCGGCATTCCGTGCAACGGACATCGGCTTTGACCGCAGCCTCGTCGGCGCATACGGTCACGACGACCGCGTCTGCGCATACCCGGCTCTCGAGGCGATCCTTGACTGCGGCACACCGGTGCAGACCGTCATTACGGTCCTCGCTGACAAGGAAGAAGTCGGCAGCATGGGCAACACAGGCCTCAACTCCGAGTTCATGCGTTACTTCATCGCTGACCTCGCACAGGCTGAAGGCTACGAGCCGCGCCACGTCATCTCCAAGTCCACCTGCATCTCCGCTGACGTTACGGCTGCATACGACCCGCACTACGCTTATGCTTACGAAGCACAGAACTCCTGCTACATCAACGGCGGTCTCGGTGTTTCCAAGTACACAGGCGCTCGCGGCAAGGGCGGCACATCCGACGCAAACGCAGAGTACGTTGCAAAGATCCGCAAGCTCTTTGACGACGCAGGCGTTGTCTGGCAGATCGGCGAGCTCGGCAAGGTCGACCAGGGCGGCGGCGGTACTGTTGCACAGTACGTTGCAAACCTGAACATCGACGTTATCGATATCGGCGTTCCGGTCCTCTCCATGCATGCTCCGTTCGAGGTCGTTTCCAAGTTCGACGTCTACATGGCTTACATGGGCTTCAAGGCTTTCTTTGAAGAGAAATAATTACATAATCACATAACCGAAAATGCGGTGGGCAGAAATGTCCATCGCATTTTTTGTGTCTCTCCGCACAAAATGATTAGAAATGAATTGCGGAGCGTGAGTTATGGAGCTTGGAGCAAAAGCGCGTGCGGCGCTTCTTTTGTGGCGTCTGCTTGAGGGCAGCGAGGCGCCGGCGGTGCGGCCGATATGCGCACAGAAAAAACCGTTCCCGTTTGAGTCGGATGCGGGCAGCCGTCTGCCGCGGTCCACGCCGGAGGCTGAGGGTGTGGATCCCGAAATGCTGTATGCATTCATCGATGCGGCATCCTCGGATAAGCGGGAGGATATACACAGCATGACGGTCCTGCGGCACGGAAAGGTCATTGCCGAGCGCAGCTGCATGCCGTATGACCGGGAGATCTGGCACGTGACACATTCGCTGTGCAAAACCGTTACCGCGCTTGCCGTCGGGATACTGATCGGCGACGGAAAGCTACGTGTCGAAGACCGTGTCTGCGATCTGTTCCCGAAGGTGCACACGGCTTCGTGGTATAAAAATCTCACGGTATTTCATCTTCTGACGATGACCTCGGGCGCGTCCTTTAATGAGGTGCGTTCCGTGACGGAGCACGATTGGGTCCGCGGCTTTCTGAGCTCGCCGCCGCTTTTTCCGGTCGGGGAAAGGTTTCACTATAACAGCATGAATTCCTATATGCTCGCGGCGGTGATCTGCGCGGTCACAGGGGAGACGCTTTCCGGATTTTTGGAAAAACGGCTCTTCTCCGAGATGGGCATCCGCCGTTTTCGTTGGGAGGTCTGTCCGAGGGGGATCGAAAAGGGCGGCTGGGGGCTGTATCTTCTGCAGGAGGATGCCGCAAAGCTCGGACAGCTCATCCTGAACCGAGGAAAATGGAACGGAAAACAGCTTGTGCCGGAAGGATATATCCGTGATATGTGTCTTTGGCACAGTGATCCGCCGGAAAAGCTGAGCCGCAGCGGATACGGCTACCAGTGCTGGCTGTGGGAGCGGGAAAATTCCGTGCGCATGAGCGGTCTGTTCGGACAGACGGTTTTGGTTGTGCCCGATAAGGATATGGTGCTTGCCGTGAATGCCGGGTCAAACCGGATCTTCGGAGAAGCCGGTTATCTCTGTGCTTTCTCGAAGCTGCTGAATGACGGCGTTTTTGATTGTTCCCTGATTATTTCCCGTCCGCCGTCGGTGCAAAAGCCCTCTGCCGAAAGAAAAAGCGTCCCGTGTCCGCACGGCGGGGCTTCGGTCGTGCACAGCTACACCGTTCAAAAGCGCGGCATACGGCTTTTGCCGGTGTTTCTCCAGCTTTCGGGGAACAACTACACCGGCGGCATAGACCGCATTTCCTTTTTGCGTATAGGCGCGGGGCTGTTTATCGACATTTATGAGGGCGCGGAGCGAAACCGGCTCGAGGTCGGCTTTCGGACGCCGGTGATGAACCGCGTCACCGCGAACCGCGGGACCTTTTTAGTCGCCTGCAGCGGAAAATGGGGGAGAAAGGGAAGCGCGCCCTGTCTGTCCGTCCGTGTTTGTTTTTTGGAGGAAGCGTGTACACGTTATCTTGAGTTTGCGTTTTTGACGGAAAACACGGTGCACATCCGGCTTTATGAAACACCGGGACGGCAGGTACTCAGGGAAGGTGCTTCCGTTCTGTTTGACGATCCGCTCATGGCTCGAAGGCTTTCCGGGGGCCGCGTCGCGGACAGGATCAAATCGCTCTGTGAGCCGGAATGCACGGGATGGCGCACAAAAAAAGCGGCACCCGAATTTCGGATGCCGCAAAGGGATTATGGACTTAAAGGGGAAGCCGGTCGAGCTCGTCCTCGGTGAATACCGGGATATTGTGCTTCTTAAAAAGCTGTACGGTCACGCCGTCGCCGGGGATCTTATTGCCCGAAAACGTGCCGTCGTAAATGAGACCCTTGCCGCAGGACGGACTTTTTGCCTTCAAAATTGCAAAGTCGGCGCGGTTGAGCTGTGCGAGGAACAGGGCGGTCTCGGCGCCTTTTGTGTATTCCGCCGTCACGTCACGTCCGGCGGAGGAGATGACCTTATCGCCGACGATCTCGGACGGGTCGCGCGGTGTGGACAGGCCGCCCATCTGCTCCGGGCAGACGCCGATGATCGTGTGGTTCTCCGCTAATTTTAAGATCTGCTCGTTTTTGCAGTCGTCACCTTTATAACGGCAGGTGCAGCCGAGTAAACAGTTGCTGACAACGATTACAGCCATGATGATCCTTCCTTTCTGCGGACGCACCCGATGCGTCGCGCTGTGATACGATTGTACCACGCAGTGAGCGGAACCGTCAAGAAAAAAGGGGTTTCGGTTGATTTTGCGGTTTCGGTGTGCTAATATAGTATCGGTCAGTAAGTCTATAAATGTAAAGGAAGGGTTTCCATGAGCGATTATCTTAAGAATTTAACCGTATTTGATCATCCGCTTATAAAGCACAAGGTCAGCCATCTGTGCGACGTAAATACCGGCTCCAAGGAGTTCAGCGAGCTTGTTCATGAGCTTGCCATGCTGATGGGCTATGAAGCGCTGAAGGATCTGAAGACGAAGGATGTTGAGATCCAGGCGCCGCTGAGTAAGATCACCACACCGGTTCTTGCCGAGGATTTCACGATCGTTCCGATCCTGCGTGCGGGTCTTGGCATGGTGGACGGTCTGCGTGCGCTGTCTCCGACGGCAAAGGTCGGCCACATCGGTCTGTACCGCGACGAGGAAACTCTGAAGCCGATGACATATTACTTTAAGCTGCCCGTGGATAACGGCCCCGTGATCGTTGTCGACCCGGCACTTGCAACCGGCGGCAGTGCGGAAGCGGCCATTCAGTTTGTCAAGGACTACGGCTGCAAGAACATCAAGTTCATGTGCATTTTTGCTTCCGAGGTCGGCGTAAAGCTGCTTTACGAAAAGCATCCGGATGTACAGATCTACGCTGCAAACTATGCACCGGGCCCGCTCAACGAGATGGGCTATATCCCGACGGCGGCAGGCGACGCCGGTGACCGTCTCTGCGGCACCGTCAGCTATAAGCCGAATAAATGAATGTGATTTGGGTGTGCTGCTGAGCGGCACACCCTTTCGTCATAAAATATTCATTTTTTCTTCATATTTCCATTGACTTTTTTATACCCGTGTGGTAAAATCGCTTTTGGTCAAAATCAATTGGAATTTGTAAAAAACCAGACACTGTGCGTACGGCAGGTTCATGCAACTGAATTTGGCACAGCCCTGCCGGTCAAGGCAGGGCTGTTTTTTTATGTGTTCCGAATATAAAAAACAAGGGAGAGATTATCTTGAAGTTGATCTACGACGTAGCTGACAAGCCTAAGTTCAGCAAGACCCTCGTTTTTGCGTTCCAGCAGATGATCGCTATCATGGCGGCTACACTGCTCGTTCCGATGCTCATCACAAGCTTCGGTCTCAACGCAGATCCGGCGGCAGCTCTGTTCGGCGCAGGTATCGGTACAATCGTTTACCTTGCGTTCACAAAGCGTAAGAGCCCGGTATTCCTCGGCTCCTCCTTCACATTCCTCGGTGCATATTCCGCATCCATCGGCCAGAACTACGGCTACTGGGGTATGATCATCGGCGTTACCTTCGCAGGCCTCGTTTATGTTGTCATCGGTCTTATCGTTAAGGCTGCGGGCACAAGCTGGGTCAACAAGCTCATGCCGGCTGTCATCATCGGGCCGATCGTCACACTCATCGGTCTGTCCCTTTCCAGCACAGCTACCGGTTGGGTCTCCAGCAACGGCGGCGACACCTACAGCTGGGTATCCATCATTATCGGCCTGTTTACATTCTTCATGATCGTTCTGGCTTCCGTCAAGGGCTCCAAGAACATTCAGCTGATCCCGTTCATCGTCGGTATCGCAGCAGGCTATGTGCTCGCTCTGGTCTTTACAGTGATCGGCATCCTCGTTAAGAACCCGGCTCTGCAGGTTCTGAGCTTCCAGCCGTTCATCGATACCTTCGGCAACTTCACCTTTGCAAGCATCATTGATTATCCGAAGTTCTTCTTCCTGAAGGCGATCCAGACAAACGGCCAGTATCCGCTCGACGCTGCAGCTATCGGCAATATCGCTATGATCTATGTTCCGATCGGCGTTGTTGAGCTCGCTCAGCACATCGCTGACCACAAGAACCTCAGCAATATCATTGAGAAGGATCTCATCAAGGAGCCGGGCCTCGACAACACACTGCTCGGCGACGGCGTGGGCTCCATTGTCGGCGCATTCTTCGGCGGCTGCGCGAACACAACCTACGGCGAGTCCATCGGCTGTGTTGCGATCACCGGCAATGCTTCCACGATCTCCATTCTCACCGCATCCTTCGGCTGCATGATCCTGTCCTTCTTCACACCGTTTGTTGCGCTCATCAACTCCATTCCGAAGTGTGTTATGGGCGGCGCATGCATCGCTCTGTACGGCTTCATCGCAGTTTCCGGTCTCCAGATGATCCAGAAGGTCAACCTCGGCGACAACAAGAACCTGTTCATTGTTTCCGCTATCCTTGTTTGCGGCATCGGCGGCCTCTGCTTCAACTTTGGCTTCAACCCGATCACAAACGGCCCGCTGCTCCAGATCACATCTCTGGCAGTTGCTCTGATCGTCGGCGTTGCTACCAACCTGCTCGTTAACAACGGCAAGCTGAGCGACGGCGAATCCGAAAAGAAATAAAAAATTCCCTGCATAAAGAACTCCCGTCCGTTTGGGCGGGAGTTTTTGCTTGCTTTGTTTCATGCAGAGGGATATAATATATCCATTACGAGAGAAGGGAGAAAGCGGTATGGCAAGAAAAAGCGGTCCGGTACGAAGAAGGCGCAAGCCGATCTATAAGCCGGATTATGCGGGTATCCATCAGATCGCCGTCGCAAAGCGCGCGGTCGGCATTTTGCTCATACTGGCGCTCGTGCTCGGCATCGGCGCACTCACCGTGACGTGGGTCGTGCCCGCTGTATGGCGTTCGTTTGAGACTTCTCCCGTAAGGCAGGAGGAAAAAGAGGAGGCACTCGCTGAGGAGATCGAAGCGGAGGGGGATTCCCTTGTGCACGATCCCGACACAGGGCTGCCGCTCTTTGAAAATGATGTAAATCTCTTTCTGATCAGTGCTGAATACCCGAACGACGGAAGCTATATTCCGACGGTCGAGACGGTCGCCGGGATCGAGGTGGACAGATGCATCGCACCGGCGCTGAGGCTCATGATCGAGGACGCGTGGGCGGAGGAGATCGAGCTCGGACTTAAGTCCGGCTACGTTTCGTATGATGCGCAGAAAGCGCTTTACGAGAATGAGGTCGCAAGGCTGCAAAAGGCGGGACACACGAAGATCATGTCCTATGAGTACGCGAAGGATGCGGTCGCGGCGCCCGGCGAAAGCGATATGCAGACGGGGCTTTGTGTCGTGCTGCAGGGAGATCCGGAAAGCTTTTCGAAATCGGACGTGTGCACATGGCTCGAGACCAATATGGGCAGATACGGTTTTGTGTTCCGTTATCCCGAGGGCAAGGAGACGGCGACGGGGGAGGAAGCGACAAAGCTCGTCCTTCGGTATGTCGGGCCGGAAAATGCGGCGGTCATGCGGCGGCTTTCCATGTGCCTTGAAGAGTATGTACAATATCTGAACTGATTCGGTGAACCATATGGAACGTAGATATGTACGTGCGGTGGAGCTTTCCGGCACGATTGACGAAGGATCCTATTTGAACTATGTCCCTGCGGTGCGGCATTTGCTGAAAACAGGGCGCCTCGAGTTTTCGAAAAGCGTCACCTTTCTCGTCGGCGAGAACGGCACGGGAAAATCGACCCTGCTTGAAGCGATCGCCGTCGCATGCGGGTTTAACCCCGAGGGCGGTTCAAGAAATTTCAGCTTTTCCACAAGAAACACGCATTCCGAGCTGCATGAGGCGCTGACGCTCGTGCGCTCCGCCTATCCGAAGGACGGCTATTTTCTCAGAGCGGAGAGTATGTATAATGCTGCAAGCTATCTTGATGACCTCGACGGTGAGCTGCCCGAGGAATTTCGGATCTCAACCAAAAGCTACGGCGGCTCACTGCACACGAAGTCCCACGGAGAGAGCTTTTTGGCGCTCGTGCAGAACCGTTTTTCGGGCAGCGGGATCTACCTCCTTGACGAGCCCGAGGCGGCGCTTTCGCCGATGCGTCTTCTGACGCTGATGTGTGAGATCGACGAGCTCGTCAAAAAGGGATCTCAGTTCATCATTGCGACGCATTCGCCGATCTTAATGGCGTTCCCCGGCGCGGATATTCTTGAGATCTCCGAGGACGGGATGCGGTCGGTTCCGTATAAGGAGACCGAGCATTACACCGTGACGCGCCGTTTTTTGGAGCATCCGGAGCAGATGCTGCGGTATCTGCTGGAAGAATGAGACTTTTCGCAAAAATCTTTCGTTTTTTTTCAAAAATAACTTGCTTTTTCAATTCATTTGTGCTAATATCTCTTGTGTTATGTTCTATGTAACCGCAAAGATCAGCCGAAAGAGGTGACAGATATGAAGAATATTCATCCGAACTATGAGGATACGACAATTACCTGCGCATGCGGCAATGTCATTCACACTCGTTCCACAAAGAAGGACATCCGTGTTGAAATTTGCTCCAAGTGCCATCCGTTCTACACCGGCAAGCAGAAGCTGGTCGATACAAGCGGTCGTGTTGACATGTTCAAGAAGCGCTACGGCATGAAGTAATTTTTATACGTATCGGTTATGGGCGGTGCTTTTGGGCATCGCCCGTTTTTTCTTTGTGAGGGGGCGGCGTATGGCGCAGTATAAAACGATCCTCTGTGAAGCGGAGGATGCTTTCGTCGAAAAGCGGTCGAGGTTCATCGGTTACGCAAAGCCGGTCACGACCGAGGAGGAAGCACTCGCGTTCATTGCGGAAAAGAAGTCGAAGCATTGGGACGCGTCCCATAATGTTTATGCCTACATCATCCGCGGCGGCATCATGCGGTATTCGGATGACGGCGAGCCGCAGGGCACGGCCGGTATACCGGTTCTCGACGTATTGCAGAAAAGCGGCGTCACGGATCTTGTTGTCGTTGCGACGCGCTATTTCGGCGGCATTCTTTTGGGCGGCGGCGGTCTCGTCCGTGCGTATTCGCACACGGCATCCATCGCATTGCAGGCGGCGGGCATCATCACGATGCGCGAATGCCTGATGATGGAGCTCTCCTGCGACTACGGTCAGTACGGCAGAGTGGCTTCCCTTGTGCCGGAATGCGGCGGTGTTACGGATGATACGGTCTTTGAGGAAAAGGTCACGGTGAAATTTCACATGGATCCCGATCTGCTCGGCGGATTCAATAAAAAACTGGCGGATGCGACAAACGGACAGGTCACAGCCGAGGAGACCGGAAGACGGTATTTTGAATTTGATGAATAATTTCACGGATAAAGAAGTAATTTTGCTATTTGTGGCGTATAAAATATAATAGAAGACAAAATGCGCTTAGCGCGGAAAGAGCGGGGTGTGTATGGAAAACAGTAAGAGCTGCATCCGAACGCAGACACAGCGTATCGAACGTGAGACGCTGTCTCCCTTTGCGGCCTTGTCCGAAAAGACACGGGGCAGAGAGATATGGATCCCCGAGTGCGACCTCCGTACCCCGTACCAGCGGGACAGGGACAAGGTCATCCACTGCAAGGCATTCCGCCGCTTAAAGCAGAAGACGCAGGTCTTTCTGTCGCCCGAGGGTGACCACTACAGAACGCGTCTGACGCATACGCTGGAGGTCTCGCAGATCGCGCGGACGATCGCCCGTGCACTGCGGCTCAACGAAGACCTCACGGAAGCGGTCGCTTTGGCGCATGATCTCGGCCACACGCCGTTCGGTCACGCCGGAGAGCGTGCGCTGAACACTCTGATGCCGGACGGCTTCAGGCATTACGAGCAGAGCGTGCGTGTTGTGGAGCGTCTGGAAAACGACGGACGCGGGCTCAATCTGACCTTCGAGGTGCGCGACGGCATTCGCTGTCACACGTCGGGACAGGAGGCCGTGACGATGGAGGGGCGCATCATCCGCTGGGCGGACAAGATCGCCTACATGAACCACGATATCGACGATGCGATCCGCGCCGGTGTCATCGCGGAAACGGATATCCCGCGGGAGATCATTGCGGTGCTCGGCTCTACGAAAAGCGAGCGCATCACGACCATGGTCAGCTCTATGATCGAAAACAGCGGGAACGGGCAGGTCGCAATGGATGCGGGCATTCTCGACGCATACTACGCCCTGCATGAATATATGTATAAGGCGGTATATCTGAACGATTACGCCAAGCGAGAGGAAAAGAAGGTTCCTCACGTGATCGAAAGCCTGTTTTTCTATTACGTACGTCATCCGGAGCGGCTGCCGGGCAGTATGCAGCGCATCGCCGAGGAGGACGGAAGAGAACAGGCGGCCTGCGACTACATCGCGGGCATGACGGACCGCTACGCGGTCGACCTCTACAGCGATCTGTTCGTGCCGAAGGCATGGACGACCGTGTAAAGAAGCTTTGAAAGGAGGCTGTGATCTTGGCACTGCCGGAATCCTTTATGCAGGAGCTGAAATCACGCTCCGATATTACGGATGTCGTTTCATCGTATGTCAACCTGAAAAGGCGCGGCAAAAATATGGTGGGACTTTGTCCGTTCCACAATGAGAAAACGGGTTCGTTCAATCTGTACCCGGAAAACGGTTCGTTTTACTGCTTTGGCTGCGGCGCGGGCGGAGACGTGATCACGTTCATCCGGAGAATTGAGAACTTAGACTATATTGAAGCGGTCAAATTCCTGGCGCAGCGTGCCGGCTTACAGGTGCCGGAGCAGGGCGTGGATGACTCCATGTCGCGGCTCAGACAGCGCGTGCTGGAGATCAACCGCGAGACGGCGAGATTCTTCGCGGCATCCCTCTTGAAGCCCGAAGGCAAGCCCGGCCTCGACTATTTCACGAGACGCCGTCTTCCCATGCCGATCATCCGGCGATTCGGACTCGGCTGGGCGCCGGAGAGCCGGTTCGCACTTGTCAATCATCTGCGCGCCAAGGGGTATTCCGAGAGCGAGATGATCCAGGCGAACGTTGCGGTGCAGACGCGTTCGGGCAGGGCGATGGACAGATTCCATTCGCGCGCGATGTTCCCGATCATCGACCTGCGCGGCAATGTCGTGGCATTCGGCGGCAGGATCCTGACGGACGAAAAGCCGAAGTACATCAACACCTCGGACACGCCGGTCTACCATAAGAGCAGCGGCCTGTTCGCGATGAATTTTGCGAAGAATGCGCTCGACAACGGCAGACTGATCCTCGCCGAGGGCTATATGGACGTTA
>JAGAOD010000189.1 GCA_017623855.1 Clostridia bacterium | reverse complement strand
CGTGACTATATCCATGTTGTCGACCTTGCAGCCGGTCATGTTGCCGCACTCAAGAAATTTGAGGAGCCGGACTGCGGCCTGCGCATTTACAATCTCGGCACCGGTGTGGGTTATTCCGTTCTCGAAATGGTACACAGCTTTGAAAAGTGTGTCGGTCATGCCATCCCGTATGAGATCAAGCCCAGGAGAGCGGGTGACATTCCGGAATGCTATGCGGATTGCACGAAGGCGTTTGAGGAGCTTGGCTGGAAAGCCGAAAAGACACTTGACGATATGTGTGCCGACTCCTGGCGCTGGCAGACCATGAATCCGAACGGCTTTGTCGAATGATGGGAAAGCTTATTTTAGCCTCATCCTCGCCGAACCGCAGGCAGATCCTGGAGCGTGCCGGAATCGAGTTTGACTGGATGGTATCGGATGCGGACGAAAACGCGGAGGGCTTGTCTCCTGCGGAGCTCGTTCTCGAGCTTTCAAGACGCAAGCTTGAAGCGGTATTGCCGAGATGTGCAGCGGATGATGTTGTCGTAACGGCGGATACGGTCGTGTCGATCGACGACGAGATCCTCGGAAAGCCCGGCGACCGCGTCGAAGCGGAACGCTTTTTGCGTCTGCTGTCCGGCAGGACACATGTGGTGTATACCGGTGTTCATATTGCTCATAACGGATGCGTGAAATCCTTTTTTCAGACGACGGACGTGATCTTCTACCCGTTAGAGGAACGGGAGATCACGGCGTATCTTGACAGCGGCGAATGGTTCGGTAAGGCCGGCGGATACGGTATTCAGGGACCTGCAGCTCTTTTCGTAAAGGGGATCGTCGGAGATTATAATAATATCTTCGGATTACCTGCGGCGCAGCTCATGCGCGAGATCGCAGAGCTAACAAAAGAATAACAATGTACAAACCTCCGGCGTATACTGCTTACGTCGGAGGTGGTTCTATGCGGAGATATTTCGGGCGAAGACGTGCTTTCGGGCGGCATCGCACAAGGGTGATTTCTGCCCGGAGATCGCTGTTTTGTGCGGTTTTGATCTTAGTTACGGCTTTTACCGTGGATTATGCGGAGCGGCGTTTGCCGTCGCTCTATGATGAGGCCGCACTCGTGGCACTGAACCGTTTTGCAAATGAAAAGCTGTCGGAAACTGTACCGGAATATTTGTCCGAGATAAAAGCGCAGTATGACGACCGTCTTGTACTGCAGGATACATATCAGCTGAATCAACTCAAAACCACACTCATAAACCGGCTGCAGAAGAAGCTTTCCGGTAAAACGGCGGTGTGGATCCCGTTCGGCAATCTGACCGATCTATCGCTGCTGCACGGACACGGAATGAAGATCCCGCTTGTGTTTTCCGTGACCGGATCGGCCGAGATCGACTTTACGGCAGAGCTGAGCAGTGCCGGGATCAACCGAACAAAATACAGCGTGATTATGGAGATAACGGTGGATGTAGCCAGCCTTTCGGTGCGAATACCCGCGTCAGTTTCGGTGAAAAGCCGATACCCTATATATGAGGGTGTTTTGGAGGGGGACATTCCGCAGTACAGCACCATGATCCGATGATCGAAAATATGAATTTATCATTGGATTTTCGGAAGCTTTGTGGTACAATACGGTTAGTACGGTCGGGATGCTGATCGGAATATCGTTGTACGGGAGAAAACTATGACAGTTGAGGAAGCAAAGCGGCAGATAGATGAGCTGCGTAGAGAAATAGAATATCATAATAAAAAGTATTACACGGAGGACGCGCCCGAGATCAGCGATTACGATTACGATATGCTGTATCGCAGGCTCGAAAATCTTGAGGCGGCGTTCCCTGAGCTGAAAAGTTCTCAGTCGCCGACTTCGAAAGTCGGTGCAAGCGGGTATAACAGCTTTCAGGAAGTGGTCCACACCGTTCCCATGGAAAGCCTGCATGATTCGTTTTCCGAAGATGAGCTCAGAGACTTTGACAGAAAAGTCCGCGGCGTGATTGAAGATCCCGTGTATGTCGTCGAACCGAAATTTGACGGTTTGTCCGTTGCACTTGAATATGTAAACGGCGTATATACCAGAGGTTCTACGCGCGGAGACGGAACGACGGGCGAGGATGTAACACTGAATATCGGCACGATACGCTCTGTGCCGAAGACGTTAACGGAGCCGATTCCGTTCCTTGAGGTACGCGGCGAAGTTTATATGTCGGATGAAAGCTTCACAAAGCTCTGCGAGAGACAGGAGCTTTTGGAGGAAAAGCCGTTTAAGAATCCGCGAAATGCGGCTGCCGGCTCACTTCGTCAGAAGGATCCGAAAATCACGGCACAACGTGAGCTTGACATTTATGTTTTCAATATTCAAAGCGTCGAGGGAGTAAGCATTGGAAATCATCACGATGCGTTAGCGAGACTTAAAGAGCTCGGTTTTCCTGTGTCGCCGCTTTACTGCCGCTCGGGCGACATTGAAACCGTTATCGAAAAAATACGTGAGATCGGAGATAAGCGCGGCACATTCCCGTATCCGATCGACGGTGCGGTTGTAAAGGTGGATGACTTTGCACAACGTACACAGCTTGGCAGTACCGCAAAGTTCCCGAGATGGGCGGAGGCGTATAAGTACCCGCCCGAAGAAAAGGAAACAACGCTGGTTGACATTGAGGTCGCGGTTGGACGTACGGGTGTTTTGACACCGACCGGCGTTTTTGAACCGGTTTTCCTTGCCGGTACGACGGTCAGCCGCGCTACACTGCACAATCAGGACTTTATCAGTGAAAAGGATATCCGCATCGGATCGAAGGTGATCATCCGCAAAGCGGGCGAGATCATTCCGGAGGTCGTAGCGGTTGTGGATAATCCGGAAGATACCGTGCCGTATAGGCTGCCTTCCGTTTGCCCGTCCTGCGGCGAAACCGTGGTTCGTGTTGAAGGCGAAGCTGCACTTCGCTGCGTAAACCCGCAGTGTCCGGCACAGCTTCTTCGCAATCTCATTCATTTTGCATCCCGCGATGCGATGGATATTGAAGGTCTCGGCCCGGCACTTGTAGAACAGCTTGTGTCGTCGCTTTCCGTAGCATCACCGGCCGATCTTTACGCCCTTAAGGTGGAGCAGCTTGAGACGCTGGAGCGTTTCGGAAAGAAAAGTGCCGAAAATCTTGTGGCGGCCATTCAGAAGTCGAAGGAGAACGACCTTTCGAAATTGCTTTTTGCACTCGGTATTCCGCATATCGGTGCGAAAGCGGCAAAGGTGCTTTCGGAGACCTTCAATTCGATGGATGCTTTGATTTCTGCGGAGGCTGAAGCGATCGCCGCGATCGACGGCTTTGGCGGTATTATGGCGGAGGAGGTTTATGCATTCTTCCGTAAGACATCCGCGCTTGAATTGATAGAAAAGCTCAAGGCTGCCGGTGTGAATATGACGGGGGAAAGCCGTTCGACCGGTACACTGTTCCTCGGTAAAACCTTTGTTTTGACCGGTACGCTGCCGACGATGAGCCGCTCGGAGGCGTCTGCTCTGATCGAAAAGAACGGCGGAAAGGTGAGCGGTTCGGTCTCGAAGAAGACTTCGTTCGTTGTAGCCGGAGAAGAAGCCGGAAGTAAGCTGACAAAAGCGCAGACTCTGGGGATCACGATCCTCTCTGAGGCCGAGCTTTTGGAGATGATGGAATAATGAAAGGAAGAAAAGAATGGCAGAAGAAAATATGAAGCAGGCGGAAGAACTCGAAGCGGAGATCCCGGAGGACGAAGCTTTCGAGGATGCTGCGGACGAAAATGATGCGGATATCGACAATTACATTCGGGAATTGACCGGAAAGCCCCGTGAAGATACGGTCGTCGAAGAGGAAGAACCCGAAGTTGAGAAATACCGTGTAATGAGTCAGATCGGCGAAGAGGATTACCGTGCGTTTATTCTGTATTCGACGCTGTTCCGCCGCAAGTGGATGCTGCCGACGTACATTTTGGCCCCGATCGTTCTTTCCGTGTTTTTTGCATTCGACGGCGGCAAGTTTTACTCCGGCAATCTTTACCTTTCTTTGATCGTATTGTACGCGGCGCTTTTCCTTATCGTATTTATGCGCTGCAGACGCTGGGTGTCTAAAATCAAGAAAAAGACGCCGCAGGTGCTGCACTTGACCGATACAACGATCATTTTTCTGACACGCAGCATCGTTCATCTGAAGAATGAAAAGTATTCGAAGATCGGATATCATCATCTGGTTGGACTCGGTGAATCCAAGAAGCATTTTATCCTTTATTTCGACAGCGGCAAGTCCATGATCTTCCGCAAAGAGGATATGAAGGAAGAGACCTTTACAGAGTTCAAAACCTTTATCGAAACCAAAGTACATAAAAAATCCTATAAAAATATGATCAATCGATAAACAGGAGGGACGTTTTATGATCACTGATATCAAAACCCTTTACGGTACGGATGCGGCTGAACAGGAAGCCCGTTATAAGGAGCTTGCGGCTTATTTTGCCGACGAGTTTTCCGGTTGCGATGCGCTTGAGTTTTTTAGCGCACCCGGCAGAACAGAGGTCGGCGGCAATCACACCGACCATAATAACGGCAAGGTGCTGGCGGCTGCGGTTAATCTCGACGTTATCGCTGCAGTACGCAAGACGGACGACGGGATGATCCATCTGAAATCCGTCGGATATCCGATGAACGTGGTTGACACAGCGGATCTCGAAGTAAAGGAAAGCGAAAGAGAAAAGTCCAATTCTCTGATCCGCGGCGTGTGCGCACGTCTGAAGGCACTTGGCTACGAGATCGGCGGCTTTGAAGCTGTTACGACATCCCGCGTGCTTAAGGGTTCCGGTCTTTCGAGCTCTGCAGCATTTGAGGTTCTGGTCGTAACGATCCTCAATCATCTCTATAATGAGGATAAGATCGATCCGGTCGAGACGGCGCAGATCTCCAAATTCGCTGAAAACGAATACTTCGGAAAGCCCTCCGGTCTGCTCGATCAGATGGCTGCAAGCGTCGGCGGCTTTACGACGATGGATTTCGGTGATCCGTCCGCTCCGAAGATCGAAAAGATCGATTTTGATCTCAACCGCTACGGCTATGCACTGTGTGTTGTGGATACCGGCGGAAACCACGCGGATCTGACCGGCGAATACGCTGCTGTTCCGGTTGAAATGAAGAGCGTAGCCGCTGAATTCGGTAAGTCCGTACTGCGCGAGGTGGACGAAGTTGAGTTCATGAGGAAAATCCCCGAGCTGCGCGGCAAGGTCAGTGACCGTGCGATCCTCAGAGCGATCCACTTCTTTGATGATAACCGTGGTGTGGACAAGGAGGTTGCAGCGCTGAAGTCCGGTGATTTCGAAGCGTTCAAGCAGCTT
>JAGAOD010000188.1 GCA_017623855.1 Clostridia bacterium | reverse complement strand
GCGGACGAGCCCACCGGCAACATCGACCCGGCGCTGTCCTTTGAGATCGTTGACCTTCTGAGCGAGATCAACCGCCGCGGCACAACGGTCCTCATGGTCACACATGAGCATTCGCTCGTTAAGCATTTCCACAAGCGTATCATCCAGATCCACAGCGGTGAGGTCGTCGCCGATACGGCAGCGGCTGTCCGTGAGCAGGAGGCGATGGCTGAGCAGGCCGAGCCGGAGGCTGAGGATGTCGACCGCGAGGCGATCCGCCGTGCGAAGGAAGCACGCGAACGCGCCAATGAGATGGTTCGTCAGGCGATGGAAGAGCACGGGGAAATCGGCGAGCCGACAGATATGGCGGAAGCGGAGCCGGAAATCGAGCTCTCTGCAACGGAAGCTGTCCTTGCGGACGCAGAACCGATCTTAACTGAGGAAGAATCCTGAGTGCAGGTACGTTTGAAAGGACGGAAATTTATTCTATGAAGATTCATAATATCGGATATCTATTCAAGGAAGGTTTCAAGAACCTTTGGAAAAACAGAACCATGAGTATCGCCTCCATCGGCGTGCTGATCGCCTGCCTGCTTCTGACCGGCTGTGCGACACTGGTTTCCGTGAACCTGACGTCGATCATGGAGTCGATCGAGGGCAACAACAGCATCACGGTGTATCTGACCGACGGTCTCCCGGCGCTCTCCGCGATCCAGGTCGGCGACGAGATCCGTGACATCGAGAACGTGAACAGCTGTGTCTTCGTTCCGAAGGACGATGCGCTGGCGGAGATGATGGAAAGTCTCGGCGACGACGGCGTGATCTTAGAGGGTCTCGACGGTGACGACAACTTTTTGCCGGATGCTTACACGATCTCCATGCATGATCTGAACTTATATGACGATACTATTCAGCGTATTCAGTCCATTGAAGGTGTGGACCACTTTACGGATTACTCGGATATTGCCGGTAAGCTTTCCAGCCTCGACATGGTCGTGCGCATTGCGAGCTTCTCGATCATCATCGTGCTGGCGGTCGTATCGCTGTTCATCATTTCCAATACCGTCAAGGTCACCATGTTCTCCCGCCGTACGGAGATCAACATCATGAAGTCGGTCGGTGCGACAAACGGCTTCGTGCGTATCCCGTTCATCGTTGAGGGTATGATCATCGGTCTGATCTCCGGCGGTGTCTCGGCAGGCGTGCTGCTCGTGGCATACGATTGGGTCGTCATGCAGCTTTACAACATCGTTCCCTTCCTTACGGCAGTGGATATTGATCCGTACGTTGTCTATATCTTTGTGGCGTATGCCGTTGTGGGTGCGCTGTTCGGTTTATTTGGCGGCGGCATTTCCATCGGCAAATATCTGAACAAGGAAGGAGAGAATGCGGTTGCTTAAGCACAGCCTTGTGCGCACGGTTTCAGCTTTCTCGGTTACGGTTTTATCAGTGATTTTAGTCGGTGTTCTTTCACCGAAGGTATGTGCAGAAACGGTTCCCGGTCAGGGAACCGTTTCGTCGAATTTTGGGGAAAACGAAGCGAATGCAGAGCTTGCGGCATTGACGGAGGCGATCGAAAACAAGAGGGTTTTTCGGGATTCACTTGCGGAGCGCTTAACGGGGCTGCAGCAGGATATGCCCGCACTCGAAGAAAGTCTGCGGCAGCTGGACGGGGAGCTCGAGCAGCTTGAAGCGGTGCTTTCTGCGTGTCGGGAAAAGAACGAATACCTTGACCGCATGGCGTCCATAGCCGCGATCGACGCGTGGTGTGATGCCCATGGGGAAACGTACCGGGCAGTGGAGTGTGCTTCCTTTGCACTTCCTGACCATTTCGAGTGGCCCGCGCCGGGCTATTCCGTTATCACCTGTGATTTTGGCGACGGTCACCGCGGGATCGACATTTCCGGATATGGCATCAACGGAAAGCCGATCGCAGCCGCGCAGGGCGGCAGGGTCACGTTCAGCGGCTGGCTTAACAGCTACGGCTACTGCGTATTCCTCGACCATGGGGACGGACTTTCCACAAGGTACGCGCACGCAAGTGCACTCGCCTGTTCGGTGGGGGACGTGGTACTGCCGGGGCAGACGGTCGCATACGTCGGCTCCACGGGTTATTCCACCGGCCCGCACCTGCACTTTGAGGTGATCCGAAACGGTGTGCTGCAGGATCCGTTTGACTATCTTGAAACGGAACAATAAGAAAACCCGATCCGCGCTCAAAGCAGAGCGTGTGATCGGGTTTTGGTCGTTTTAAGGGAAAGCGCGGAATTCGTCAATGAACCAAATGTTTTCCGCTGTGAAGGTGCGGCCGTTTAAGTAATTCAGGATGCCGGCATCCGTCGTGAACTTAAACGTCAGCTTATAGGAATAAAGCGCCTGATAGGGGAAACCGGTCTTTTTGTTCTGTGCGTTGCGGCCGTATTTTCCGTCGCCCGCCAGGGGGTGGCCGATGGAAGCCATGTGTGCGCGGATCTGGTGCGTGCGCCCGGTGAGCAGCTCGACCTCAAGAAGACTGAATTCCCTGCGCGTCTCGAGCACCGTGTATCTTGTTTTGATGCTGCGGCTTTCGTCCGTTTTTCGGTCCGTGATATAGACGCGGTTCTGACTTTCGTTCTTTTCGAGATAACCGGTCAGCGTTTCGTGGCGCTTCTTCGGAACACCGCAGACGACGCAGAGATACAGCTTGTCCATCTCGCGGTTCTTGACCTTTTCGTTCATGATGCGCAGCGTTTCCGCGTTTTTTGCCGCCATGACGATGCCGCCCGTGTTGCGGTCGATGCGGTTGATGAGTGCCGGCGCGAAGGAATTTTCCGCTTCGGGATCATACTCGCCGCGCTCATACAGGTAGTGCTGCACGCGGGCGATGAGCGAGTCAAAATGGTAGTGCTCGTCGGGGTGCACGATGAGCCCCGGCTTTTTGTCGAGGATCATGATATTCTCATCCTCGTAAAGCACCGTGATCTTGTTTGGCGCTTTCAGAAAATCGTATTCCTTCGGCGCCTGTGCGAAGAATTCATCCTTCAGGTACATGGTGAGCACGTCGCCGACCGCAAGCCGTGTGGAGATCTCGCAGCGCTTGCCGTTCAGCTTGATGTCCTTTTTGCGGATCGCCTTGTACAGCATGGACTGCGGCAGATTCGGATATGCTTTTGTGAGGAATTTGTCAACGCGCTGGTTGGCGTCGTTGGCGGTAACCGTAACTTGCTTCAAATCGGATTATCCTTTCTTCTGTTCGGTCGATGCTTTGCGGAAGGTGAAGAAGAAGCGCGGCAGAGAGATGACGATACCGATGCCAAGCGCAATGGCGATCGCGATCTTGATCGTCTCAAGACCGGTGGCAAGTGCCGCGGCGTTATCATTCATAAAGATGTGAAAGCCGGTGTAGTAGATACCGGCACCGGGAACGATGGGGAAGATGCCGCTTGTTACAAAGAGGGGCAGCGGCGCACGGCGCAGGAAAGAGAAGATGCGCCCGAGATAGGTGAGACCGAGTGCGGCAAAAAAAGAGGCAAATACAGGGTCTCCGGTAAAATGTACATAAATGATGTAGATCAGCCAGCCGAAGGCGCCGACCAGACCGCCGAAGGCGTACTGCTTTTTCGGTGTGTGGAAGATGATCGCAAACGCGATGGTGGAAACAAAGGCGACTGCGGTCTGAATGAGCCACTCAAAACAAAGTGCGGGTGTCATACGATCATTACACCTCCCGCCAGAACATAGAGCATCACGACCACGCCGACGCCGATGGCGATGCAGCCGCCGACGAGAAACGCGTCGATCATGCGGATGGTGCCGCTGAGGTAGTCGCCGCTTAAAAAGTCGCGGATCGAGGTGGTCAGCGCGATACCGGGAACGAGTCGGATGATCGACCCGATGATGATCTTATCGAGATCCTGTCCGAGTCCGAGGCTGTAAAGCAGGACGGCGGAAAGTGCGACGAGCGCACTTGCGGACAGATTGCTGATGAATTTGGATGCACCGCGTTTGTCCAGAATGCGCAGGAAAATTTCGAGAATAAAGCCGCACAGGAGTGCTGCCAGTGCGTCGAAAACCGAGCCGCCGAACAGGTAGCTGAAGCAGGCACTGCCGATACCGCAGCTTATGATCATGGAGACCGTCTTCGTGTAGGGAATGCATTTGATCTCTTCAAGGCGCGCGTACGCTTCCTCGACGGTATATTCTCCCGCAACGATCTCTCGGGAAAGCTGATTGATGGCGTCCACGCGGCCGAGATGCGGCGTGGCGCCCGGAACAAACTTCAATTTGGTCTGTGTGTGCTCGCCGTTTTCCACCGCGTTTGCGAAGATCGCGTTGGAAAGCACGTACACGTCGTATTCCTCCACGCCGAAAGCGTGTGCAACGCGCTCCATAGTCTCCTGTACACGGAAGATCTCCGCGCCGTTACGAAGCAGGAATTCTCCCATTTTGAAGGAAAGTGCAGCGGCACTGCAGGTATTCTTTTCTCCGGCTGCCATTTCATATCCCTCCAATTTACAAACTTAACGCACTTAGTTTACTGCGAGCGGGTTCTCGTGTCAACAGCTCACGGACAAAAAGTGAAAAATGTCCGCGAAATTTCCTCTTTCGGTACGGTTATGCACCGAGGATCAGCAGGATCTGGCCGATGGGGTAGAACCACCAGATCAGCGCGTCATATCGGTGCTGCCTTCCGGCAAGCCCCAAACCGATGATAAAGTCAGAGAGCATGAAGCTGAGTACGCCGAGGGCGGCGCAGACCGCCGAAAAAGAAGAAAGCAGCTGCGGACAGGCGAAGGTCAGCACGGTGGTGCAGTTTAACATGATGATGCCTAGGTAGATGAGCGCTAACGGCAGATGGCGCGTTCTCTCTGTCCGAACAGCGAGTGTGATCAACGTCGCGGCAGAAAGTATGCCGAGTAATACGGCGAGCACGGTGCCGCCGTTTGGCAGGATCGCGCCCTGCATCCGCAGCTTCATGCCGTAGCAGAGCGTATACAGCACATGTGAGATCATAAACAGCACGGCGCCGATCTCAAAGCAATGCTTAAAGCGATCCGTCAGCCTTTTCAGATGTGCGAGAAAAATGTCCCCGGCGGTGGAAAAAGCCATGGCGGCAAAGCAGATGAGGTGTACCGGTGTGGGGTCGAGCAGCGCGCGAACGAGCGCAAAGGCCGACAACAGCGCGGTCAGAACGATCCCGCCGGGCAAACCGAACCATCCGAAAAGCTTATCCATGCTGTACCTCCTTTGTGATTTACTGTTTCTGTTCCGTCTTCGGCTGCTTCATCGTCAGCGAGATGCGGCTGCGCGCGACGTCGACGGCGAGCACCCAGACCGTAACGATGTCGCCGACCTTCAGCACATCGGACGGATGGCGTACGAATTTGTTCGAGATCTGCGTGATGTGCACAAGACCGTCCTGATGCACGCCGATGTCGACAAAGGCGCCGAAGTCGATAACGTTGCGTACGGTACCCTTCATTTCCATGCCGGGCTTTAGGTCCTTGATGTCCTTGATATCACTGCGCAGCAGGGGGCTCGGCAGCTCGTCGCGCGGGTCACGTCCCGGCTTTTCGAGCTCATTGATCATGTCGAGGAGTGTCGGTGTGCCGATACCGATCCGTTCGGCGAGGGACTCGATGCCGAGCTTCTCCGCGCGGGCTTTCAGCTCCGTAAAGCCGCCCGCCGGCATCTTTTTGAGATCATAACCGCAGGACGTCAACAGTTCGGAAGCGGCGGCATAGGACTCCGGATGTACGCCGGTGTTGTCGAGGATATTTTTACTTTCCGCGATGCGCAGGAAGCCTGCACACTGTTCAAATGCCTTCGGCCCGAGCTTCGGCACTTTTTTCAGCTGTGCGCGGGAAGTGAACGCGCCGTTTTCCTGTCGGTAGGTCACGATATTCTTCGCGACCGCGGAGGAAATGCCGGCGATATTTTCGAGCAGGGAGGGGGAAGCCGTGTTCAGGTCGACGCCGACCTCATTCACACAGGCCTCCACGACGCCGCCGAGGGCTTCACCGAGACGCTTCGGGGGCATGTCATGCTGATACTGACCGACGCCGATCGCCTTCGGGTCGATCTTCACAAGCTCCGCGAGCGGATCCTGCAGACGGTGTGCGATGGAAACGGCACTGCGCAGGGTCAGGTCATAGTCGGGATATTCGGCTGCAGCCAGCTTCGACGCGGAGTATACGGATGCGCCGGCTTCGCTGACGACCATATAATCGACCGTGTCCGTGAGCCTGTTTTCTCTGAGGAGCTCGTCCGTGAAGATCTCTGTTTCCTTCGAGGCGGTGCCGTTGCCGATGGCAATCAGCGTAACGCCGTATTTTTTTATGAAACGCAGGACGGTCTGCTTTGCTTCGCGGACCTTCGTTTCGCTGTGTGTCGGATAAATGACGCCGGTATCGAGCACCTTGCCGGTCTCGTCGACGACGGCGACCTTGCAGCCGGTGCGATAGCCCGGGTCGAGACCGATCGTCGTTCTGCCCTTGACCGGCGGCTGCATGAGCAGCTGACGCAGATTCGTTGAAAAGACCTTGATCGCGCTCTCTGCGGCATTTTCCGTGAGTGTGCTGCGGATCTCGCGCTCGATCGACGGGAAGATCAGACGGCTGTAAGCGTCGAGTGCCGCTTCCTCCACGGCGTTGGCACAGGGACCGGATTTCACGTAGGTGGAGGTCAGAATGTTCTGTCCGCGCTGTGCGTCAAGCGTGAGTGAGACCTTGAGGAAGCCCTCGCGCTCGCCGCGGTCGAGGGCGAGTACACGGTGACCGGCGATCTTTGCCGCCGGCTGCGAGAATTCGTAATACATGCGGTATACGGAATCCTCCTCTTTGGCGGCAGAGCTTGTGATGACACCCTGTGCCATCGCAACGACGCGCAGACGGCGGCGGATGGAAGCGTCATCGGAGATGATCTCCGCGATGATGTCCTTTGCGCCCTGCAGGGCGTCCTCCGGCGATTCCACGCCCTTCTCTGAGTTTACATAATTTTCCGCCATGTTGATCGGATAGATCCCGTTCTTCTTCTGCTCTAAAATCGCAAGTGCGAGCGGCTCGAGACCGCGTTCGCGTGCGATGCCGGCGCGTGTCTTGCGCTTCGGGCGGAACGGGCGGTATATATCGTCGATCTCCGCGAGGGTGGCGGCTTTTTCGAGTGCGGAAGCGATCTCCTCCGTGAGATTGCCGCCGGTTTCGATCAGCGTCCGGACCTCTTCTCTGCGGGCGTCGAGGTTTCTCAAATATTCGAGGCGGTCATATACCGCACGGATCGTCTGGTCGTCAAGGGAGCCGTGCTCCTCCTTGCGGTAACGTGCGATGAAGGGGATCGTGTTGCCTTCGTCAATGAGCTTTATGAGCTTTTCGACCTGCCACGGCTTCAGGTTAAACTGCGCGGCAAGCAGGGATGTGTGATCTGTCATAAGGTTCTCCGTCTTTCTGTATATTGTGTAGAATGTATGGCTTACATGGATTTTCCGTTGCTTTTGACGGCGGTATCATGCTATACTATAATAAATATACCGTGCGCGCCGAAAGCGGCGTGTAAAGTATACCATAAATCATGTGAAAGATAAAGGGTGGAAACCGAAAATGATCAGCGGTGCTCAAATGATAATCAAGTGTCTGGAAGCGGAGGGTGTCGATACGCTCTTCGGGTATCCCGGTGCTGCCATTTGCCCTTTTTACGATAAGCTGTACGACAGTGCGATCCGCCATGTTCTGGTGCGGCATGAGCAGAATGCCGCGCACGCGGCGAGCGGCTATGCGCGCGCGTCCGGTAAGCCCGGCGTGTGCGTCGTGACCTCCGGCCCCGGTGCGCTGAATCTCATCACCGGCATCGCGACCGCATATATGGACTCCATTCCGATCATCGCGATCACGGGTCAGATCAATCTGGAGCAGCTCGGGCGCGACGTTTTTCAGGAAGCGGATATCACCGGTGCGTGTGAATCCATCACAAAGCACAGCTACCTTGTAAAGGATGCGAGGGAGCTGCCGCGCGTCTTTAAGGAGGCGTTCCACGTTGCGACGACCGGCCGTCCCGGCCCGGTTCTGATCGATATTCCGGTCGACGTGCAGCTTGAGGAGGTCGACACGGAATTCCGGTATCCCGAAAAGGCGGATATTTTGGGCTATAAGCCGACCACACACGGGCATCCGCTGCAGATTAAGCGCGCTTTGGCGGCGATCGAAGCGGCTGAACGCCCCGTCATTTGCTGCGGCGGCGGTGTCGTGCTCTCGGGGGCGAGAGAGGAAATGACTGCATTTGCAACGAACAGCGGTATCCCGATCGTTTCTACGATGATGGGTATCGGCGTCATGCCGATGCACAGCCCGGTCTATCTCGGCATGATCGGCTCGCACGGCAGGAGCTACGCGAACCGTGCCGTGCGCGAGGCGGATCTCATCATTCTCTGCGGCGCGCGTGTCGGTGACCGTGCGGTCGCTGCGCCGAATCAGATCGCGGAGCAGGCGAAGATCATACATATCGATATCGACCCGGCGGAGATCGGGAAAAATATGCACGTGGACATCCCGATCGTCGGTGATGTGCGCGGCGTGCTGAAGATCCTCGCCGAAAAGGTGAAAAAGACCGATCGCAGTGAGTGGATCGACCGCGTGATCGGGTATAAAAAAGCATTTGTGCCGCGCGGCGAGGACCGCACTGATTTTGTGGAGCCGCGTTCGTTCATCCGCAGTCTCTCCGGGATGATGCAGGAGGACGCGATCCTCGTGGCGGATCCCGGTCAGAGCCAGATCTGGGCGGCGATCAATTTCACACAGCGTGAGGGCAGATTTTTAACGAGCGGCGGCCTCGGCACGATGGGCTACTCCATTCCTGCCGGCATGGGCGCTTCGATCGCGAAGCCGAGAAGACAGGTCGTGTCGGTCTGCGGTGACGGCGCGTTTCAGATGAGCATGTGCGAGCTGGCGACGGTCTGTGCATGTCACGTACCGCTGAAGATCATCGTGTTCGATAACGCGCGTCTCGGCATGGTGCGTGAGGTGCAGGATCAGCTGTACGGCGGCAGGCACTGCGGCACATACATGGCGGGCAATCCGGACTTCGTTCGTTTGAGCGAAGCGTACGGCATTCCTGCGAGATATGCCGCGAATAATGCGGAAGCCGAAAAGTATGCGGCTGAAATGCTGGCTGCGCCGGGTGCGTTCGTGCTGATCTGCCGGACAGACCCGGATACACCGTCAATTTGACAGAGAGGAAAGAAAAGATGAGCAGATATACACTGTCCGTACTGGTAGAAAATCAGCCGGGCGTGCTTTCAAAGGTCGTCGCGCTGTTTTCGCGCCGCGGCTTCAATATCCACAGCCTTGCGGTGGGTCCTGCGCACGATGAAACGGTCTCCTGCATCACGATCGTCGTGAACGGGGACGAGCACACGGTGGAGCAGGTGGAAAAGCAGCTCAATAAGATCATCCCGGTCATCAAGGTCCGAAACCTCGGTCTGCCGGGCGAGCATATTTCCTCGGGTCTTGCACTCATTAAGGTGCAGTGCGAGCCGGAGCGCATCGAGGGCTTGATGCAGCTTGCAAGGCTGTTCGGTGCGGAGGCTGTCGATATTGCGTCCGGTGTCGTGACGTATAAATTGGCGGGCGAGACCGAAAAGATCGAGAATTTCGCCGACGCGCTGAAGCCCTACGGCATCCGCGAGATCGTGCGTACGGGCCAGATCGCGATCGAAAAGAACGGAAGATAATGTTGTACATTCAACAAAAACGATATATTTTCAGGAGGAGCAAATTATGGAGAAGCAGTTTCCCAGAACCATAGTCGGCGGCAAGTCCGTCTCGAGAATGCTGATCGGCACAAACTGGATGCTCGGCTACAGCCACCGCACCCCGTCTGCAGACCGCTCGATCAAGGCGCGTTTCAGCTGCCCCGAGGCATTTTTGCCCATGTTTGAAGCGTATCTACAGTACGGCATCGATACGGTCATGGCGCCGATGGACGATCCCATGGTCGAAGCGATCAAGTATGCGGAGGATAAGCTCGGTCACAAGCTCATTATGATCGACACACCGCAGATCAACGTCGACAATAACGAAGCCGCTCGCCGTGAGGCGGAAGCGCGCATCAAAAAGAGCGCCGCAAACGGATGCGATTTCTGTCTCATCCACCATGCGAGTGCGGAGCAGCTTGTCAACAAGAACCTCGGCATCATCGACCGTCTCGACGACTATACGAAGATGATCCGTGACGCGGGTATGATACCCGGTCTTTCCGCACATATGCCGGAACTCATCACCTATACGGACAATAACGGTTATGACATCGAGACCTATATTCAGATATTCAACTGCATGGGCTTTTTGATGCAGGTCGAGATCGAGACCGTCGCTTCCATCATCAATAATGCGAAGAAGCCGGTCATGAATATCAAGTCCATGGCGGCGGGCCGCGTGACCCCGTACGTCGGTCTGACCTTCAACTGGAATGTCCTGCGTGACTGCGATATGCTGACGCTCGGCGCATTCAGCCCGGATGAGGTACACGAAGACGTGGAGATCTCCTTTGCCGCGCTCGAGCACCGCTTCCCGAACCTTGAGAAGCGTGCAAGCCCGGTGCAGGATCAGGCGGCATTCGGCTGATTTGGGAGTATAAATATGATCGATACGGTGATTTTTGATATCGGCAATGTTTTGACCGAATGGCATTGGCGCGAAAGCTTCACTCAGATGTTTGGTGAAGCGCTCGTTGAGCCGCTTGCGGACGCGACCGTGCGCAGCCCGGGCTGGTATGAGCTTGACCGCGGTGCACTGAGTGAGGACGGGATCGTGGATCTTTTGACGCAGAATGCGCCGCAGTACGCGAACGAGATCGCGCGCATCGTGCATGAATGTCATGATTTCGTCACGGTATTCCCGTATGCGGCGGATTGGCTCAAGGGTCTGAAGGAAGCCGGATATAAGGTGTATATCCTCTCGAACTTCAGCGAGTTTGGCTATAACCGCGCGAAGCCGCGCTTTGATTTCTTAAAATATGCGGACGGTGCGTTGATCTCCTATGAGATCAAGGAGGTAAAGCCCGACCGCGTGATCTATGAGGCGATCTGCGAGCGGTACGGTATCGTGCCGGAAAATGCGGTTTTTCTCGACGACAGGGAGGAAAACACCGCGGCGGCAATCGATTTCGGTATGCATGCGATCACGGTGGAAAATAAGGCACAGACCGATGCGGCGCTGAGGGAGCTTGGCGTGCACTGGTGAAAATAGCGGATATTTCTTTTCGGCGGCTTGCTTCGACAGGGACTGTATGATGAGGGTCAAGGTGTCGGAACCAACGCGCGGGAGGAATATCTGTCCGATGTGTAGTATGTTGGGTGCGGCGGTCCTTAGCGGGATCACCGCACCTCTAAAAAAGGAGAGAGCTGTATTTGGATCCAAAGGATCTTCAAATTGAACAGACCTATTTTGACGAGGTCGAGGGGATCATTCGAACGAAGATCAAAGACCTCAGGGAAAACAAAATAAACTTAAAACGCAAGGTCATAGACGAACGCAAGACCATGTGGGAGGAAAACCGACATGTCGTTCGGGACTTTGACGATGCGGTCGAGCTGAATGCGCTGGATCAAGGTGTTGCAGACGCAGAAACGCAGTTCGAACGCAATGAAGCAGAGCTTCAAAGAATGGAGCGAATGCAGAAGCAGCCGTATTTTGGCAGAATAGACTTTTCTGCCGGCGGCAGAAAACGGGAGATCTATATCGGGCTTTACGGACTCGTGAACGAAAATCCGCGCCGCATGTACGTGGTGGATTGGCGAGCACCGGCAGCTTCCATGTTCTATACGTTCGACCTCGGTCCGGCGTGGTATGAAACGCCGTCCGGAAGGCGAAACGGCGAGCTCGTACTGAAGCGACAGTATGAGATCGAAGACGGAAAGCTCATATATGCATACGATACGGATTCCTCCATGCACGACAGTATACTCGGTGAGGTGCTGTCAAAAAGCACGGATAATCAACTCAAGGTCATTGTGGGCAGCATACAGAAGGAGCAGAATGAGGCCATCCGCACCGGAACGGATCGAAACTGTCTGATCTACGGTCTGGCCGGCAGCGGAAAAACGAGCGTAGGGTTACACCGTCTGGCGTACATTCTGTATCAAAACCGCGACACGATGACGTCGGATAAGATACGGATCATTTCAAACAACAGCATCTACAGCTCTTATGTGGCGTCCATCCTGCCGGAGCTCGGTGAAAAGACGGTTGAAACAGTCGTGTTCAATGATTTCCTGACCGCGGGCACGGAAAACAGATTTCGCTTTGAGCCGCTTTATGAGCAGCTGCAGCGGATCGACGGCAAAGAGATGGATGCGGACGAAGAAAGTGTGCTTCGGCAGAAATATTCGCTCGAGCTCCTTCGGTTTTTCATCCGGTATTTTTCAAACTTTACGTATCGGATCCCGACGATCCACTATAAGGGCGCGGTTATCTTCTCCGAGGAGATCTTCCGCAAAAAGTGGATCAAGACAGGAGATCTTTCTTTTAAGCGAAAGTACGAAAAGATCAGAGAATTGATCATCAATCAGATCGATCATTATTTCTCTGTGAACCGCGCACGCATCTGTAAAGACATCGTCGAAAGTCATGAGGAATTCGTGATGAAGGACGAGATCCCCGGGCTGTTCAGAAAGGCTGTGCGGCGGTGCACGGATTATGCGCTGTCGGAGCTTGCCGCTTTGAATCAGCTTGAGCCGGACAGTCTGCTGGTCGATGCTTTGGATGCGTTCTTTGAGCACATCGGTCAGGAGAGCGATGCGCCGGAAAAGGTGGCTGAAGCGCTCAGACAGAGAAAGCTTTTGTATGAGGATGCGCTTTTGCACCTGCTTGTTCGTGTGCTGATGGGGAAGGTCCCCGCAGATCAGGACGTGCAGCACGTTGTCATCGACGAAGCGCAGGACTATAGTCTGATCCAGCTTTATATCATCCGAAGCCTATTTCCGAAAAGCAGCTTCACGGTCCTGGCGGACGTCCATCAGGCGGTCAACCCGTACACGACGACGCGGGATTACGGCTTGTTCGACGAGATCTTTGGTGCGGACACGGTGAAGATCTGCTTAGAGAAGTGTTACCGTTCCTCAAGCGACATCAACGCACTGGCGTTTCAGCTGATCGACTCGAAGGCAGATCCGGTTCGGGACACGTATTCTTATTTTGAGCGTCCCGTCAAAAAGCCGCAGTATATCCACGCAAGGGATATGTATGCAGGCGCGGTAAAGCTCCTCGAGACGATGAAGCGGTATAATACCGCGGCGATCATCACGCCGACCGTGGAGAATGCGGTGAAGCTTGCCCGATACCTTAAAAAGCACGGCGCTGAGGATGTGCAGCTGATCAGTTCTCCGGACGAGCGGATATTGGGGCGGACGGTCATCATCCCGCTGCTCCTTGCAAAGGGTCTCGAATTCGATACGGTCATTCTGTTCGGGTTCGCAAAGACGCTTTCGAATCAGCCGGATTTTCGCCGAAAGGTCTATCTGGGCTGTACGAGAGCGCTGCATGAGCTGTATATGCTGGAAGACACCGCACTTCCGACAGAGCTGCTCGATTGTGATGTGCTTTTAGACACGGTTCAAACGGATCGAAATACATGAGTTAATAAAAAATGAGCAGGTGACAGAGCTTTCCGTCACCTGCTTTTTAGTTGTTGAGTGTTTGGCTTAGGATGCGACAGAATCGCTCGCGGCAGGGGAAGTGTGAGGGGTCGATTCCCCCGCTTGGCGGGGGAAATGTCGGCTTGCCGACAAAAGGGGGCCGTGCCCGGCGAGGGTACGGTCTTGGAGCCCCCTTCGCGTATAATCGGTTAACTCTGAGCGCAGCGAAGAGTTCT
>JAGAOD010000187.1 GCA_017623855.1 Clostridia bacterium | reverse complement strand
CTGTACAGGCATACATAGATTACTACAATAACGAACGAATTCAGGCTAAAACAAAATGGATGCCTCCCGTGAAATTCAGGGAAACATCCATCTGTGCGTAAATTCAATTTTCAATGTGTCCAGAATTCTGGGTACATATCAATTTTTCCTTTTACTCTTGCTCTTTCCTGTTTGTTAATGGATTTGATCTACTGCAGGTTCTTAACCATTACGGAAAGAAAATCGAATTTTTCTCTAAAGATATCCCACTTTTTTCGGATCTGCTTTCAGTATTATTCACCTATCATCCGTTCCATTTTTTCATAAGCTTCAGAAACGACTGCTCTGTCATAAGTCTTTCGGTAAAATCGTCCTATAGTAGTCTCCAAAACCAAATTGAATTCATCTCTAAAAGTGACCTCTGTGATCTGCTCTTTAATCGCTTGCAAATCCTCGTAATAGGGCTTTTCTAAATACCGTAGAGGGTCAGAATGCGCTAACAGCGGTTTTTCTTCCCGGCCTAAATCATCCTGCAGCGGAAAGCCATCCCAAGGCATAAAGCAAGTATAGTAAAGCTCACTTTCCTGCTGTGCTTTCTCCCGCATAAGAAGATCTATAACAGTAAAAGCTTCTTCCGGATAATTTGTATTCCTATTCACTGCAGCGTATGCCGTAATAGTTGCAGTGACCCCACCGTTTCTTGAATATAGCGGAATCATTTCCATTTCCTCGTCGAAATATGCTAAGTTAAACTCATAACATAAACCAACGCCGAGATTTTCCTCAATATAGTTCTGTTGATTTTCATCTGCGGCATCCCTTAACGAAAATACGGTATCCATTGTCCGCATTAAGTCTTCCTCGGTAAACAGTAGCTCCTCATTATCGAAATCCGCCAATGTACCGAGTATCGGAGCCAACCGGTCTTCATGTATAGCATAACTGGAAGTTTGCTCGTCTATTTTACCTAATCCGTTATACATGACGGCACCAAGCTCTGCCGTTTCCGGATCATTCAAAATATCCTGCATGGTCAAATCGGAAGAAGACTGAAGCTTTACCTCATCTTTAGGGTATACAACAAGCGGCAACGTATAAGCGAGGGGAATGATCAGCTGCCCCTCTTCGTTTTTTCCGGCATCCAAAATCACCTTGGTTTGTTTACTCCAATCCGTAAAGCGTGTGTTATTCTCCATATATTCATCGAGCGGTAAAAACAGGCCGTTCTTCATTGCTTTCTCCGGAAAATTTACAAGCACACTTGTATAATTAGACGGAGTGCCTGCACCTCTTAACAGAAACAGATCCGGTCCACCGCCGGCCATGATCTCTACGCGAAGACTGTCTAAGAGGCTTTCGCGCTCCGTACCTTCACCCGGCAAAAAGAGAACGGAAACCTTATCCATACCGGTAGCATCCTTCACTTCATCAATGAATTCCTCTATCATACCGTATGCATCCGAAACCTGATTACTGTATTTTCCCATGTCCAAACATATCTCGAGTGCTTTTCTGCTTTCTCCATCACCGAAGTTCTCCCGGAAGGCGCTCTCCTTACTTCCGGGTTTCCCTTTACCCGTCATTTGACCGCATCCGGCAACCGGAAGCACGAGCACAAAAACTGCCAATATAAACGCTAAAATTCTCTTTTTCAACACAACAACTCTCCTCTTTTCGCGCGTGATTATAGTTTATAAATGCCAAATTTAGTGTAACATACTTAATTTACATAGTCAATAGTGTTGACGAAAAAATATAAACACAATTTCACACATAAAAATGAACCCGCTCGAAGGAGCGGGCTCGCGGTGTTTATCTTTTTTTACAGTTCAATGATTTTCTTCTTTTCCGAGGACTCCATGGCTTTTTGTGTCCAGCGGAAAGATTTGAAATTATCACGGATATCGGACTCGCCGACCGTGTTGTTGAGCGCTGCGCGGACAAAGCCCTCTAAAAGCGGCTCTCGCGTGTCTCCGCGGTCCGGGAACAACCGTACTGTTTTCTCGTTTTGCGCTGTATAGAGCGTGATTTCGGGCCCGCAAATGCGCATGACGGCTTTTTCGCCGATGATCTCCCACTCGCCGAAGCCATCCGTCACGGAAACGGGTGATGCGGTCGTGCCGCTGTAGGTAAAATAGATCCCGTTCGTCATTTCGGAAGCGATCTCCGCAGACGCCGGGCGCTCTCCGTACCATGTGTGCGACGCGCTGTGCTCCGTACAGAATACATCTTTCGGCTCTGCACCGGTCAGATAACGCGCAACATCCAGATGATGCACGGTCACGTCGCAGAGCAGCGGGTGCTTCAGTGCACCGTGATACGCATTGGATGCGTCCGGATGATAACTGACATAGCGGCAGTTGACGCGCAGAAGCTTTCCGACAGCGCCGTCAAGAAGCATTTGCTTTGCCGCACGGAAAACGGGGCGATAGCGGAAATTTTCCGCAATACTGCAGACGCGGTCGTCTTTTTCGCAAAGAGCAATAAAATCTTCCGCTTCACTAAGCTCTTCGCAGATCGGCTTTTCGCAAAGAACGGCGATGCCCATTTTGACGAGCTTTTCCGCGATCGGAATATGCAGGCGCGGCGGAACGACCAGAACGACCGCTTCCGGCTTCTCATTTTCGATCGCCGCGTCGAGGTCCGTGTATTTTCCGACCGGAAGATCAACGGCATTCAGTGCGTCCTCACTGCGGTCGATGACGGCAGTGAGCTCTGCATCCGGCGATTTCGCCGCAACATAAGCCCAGCCGCGTCCGTAAGCGCCGAGTCCCATAACGGCAATACGCATTTTCTTCATTTTACTTTCCTCCCAAATTTCATTTTGCTTTACGGCAGAATAAAATGCATTTCTGTTTTGTTGAATGTATAATTTTTCGTCGAGAGTTTTGTCTCGAAAAACTCGAGAATCTCCTCATATGAAGCGTAATTTAAGTCGATATGTCCGGTGTCGGCGTTGAAGATGCCCCAACCGCTTCCGGTGTTCATCGTTTTGTACGTCCACTTTACATAGCTGATGTCATTCCGTGCATATTTTGCGGTTGCAAAAGCTTCCTGCTCAAAATTATTAAACTCACCGACAAGCACCGCCGTGTCCCATTTTCTGCGGATCTTTTTGAGCTCGTCCACGCGGTATCGGATCATCCCCTGTTCGGTGTCGTACAGATGCAGCTGATAGAGCATATTCTCATACCCGTACTTTTTCGGGTTCGGCAGAACAGACGTCGACCAGATGCCTTCAAACGAGATCATATGGTTTTCGTCCACACTGCGTACCGCCTTATACAGACGGTCGTATGCCGCGTTTGTATGCTTCACAGCATCTTCGCTTTCCGCAGCCCACGCGTTTTTCCCTTCATAATAACCGCCGTTATTCTGCGGCTCATTCAGAAGGTCATACGCCGCAACGACCGGGCTGTCCTTATAGCGATCCGCAATGGCTGTCCAAAGCTTTTCCGCCGCCTGCATACAGCTTTCGTCCGTATACAGCAGGTTTCTGCCCGCCTTACCGGTGGAGTGATTCATACTCTGTCCGCCCGGCGCGCCGTGCATATCGAGGATCACATAAATACCGTGCTTCCCGCATGCTTCTATGAGCCAATCGAGTATCTGAAACCCGGGGTTATCATCCGTATTTTCCGTAAGCCACGAGCCGTCCTCATGCATAAAGTTTCTGTACCAGAACGGTACGCGCACACAGTTAAAGCCCAGCTTTTCGATCTGCCCGATATCGGCATCGGTTATGAAATTCTCCTGATACACACGCATGAGCGTATCCGTCTTTTCTTCGCCGAATTTTTCCGTGAGCATTTCGAGTGTATCATAGTGACCCCAGTCCATCGTATATTCCGGGATCACATTCATCCATGTTTCCATGAGCAGCCAGTTGCCGAGATTGATGCCGAACAACACGGTTTTCTTCCCGTTTTCGTCGACGATTTTCCCGTTTTTTACGCGGAGTATGCTCTCGATCGGCGGATTTATATTTTGGTATTCGGACAGTTCCTTTACTGTTTCTATCTCTTTCGAGCATCCGGTCAAACCCAAAATAAGCAACAAAGCTATCAAGACGGATATAAATTTCTTGATTTTTTTCATATACTAATCCACCAGAACACACCATACTTGTCAATCAGATTTGAGCAATACTCACTCCACGGGCACGGACCAAGTGGATCAATCACTGTTCCACCCTCTTTTAAGATATTGTATGCATTATCAACCGCTTCGCGAGTACCAAGCTCGAATGCATTAAATGCCATTGTCTGCCATTTTGTCTTTGGAGAAAGATCACAGTCCTCCGGCGCTTCCGCAAGCGCCAAAATTCCTTCTCCATTCACTGACAGCTCACAGTGTGCATATCGCCCCTGTTCGTCTTTGATCTGAAAGGTTATTTCTGCCCCAAATGCTTGACAGTACATTTCGGCTGCCTCTACACTTCCTCGGACATATACCTGTGTGTATACTTTCATAAAATCAACTCCATACTCTTTTGAGTGTATTATAGCAAACCAATCTTTTCCCTGCAATATAAATGAGACCGCACCCATAAATGAGGTACGGTCTCAAAATACTTTATTCTTCTGTTACGTCTTCGGTCTCGACTTCATCATCGATTTCGGTGATGTCTGCCGCACCTTCGTCCGCTGTGCCGTCATCCTCGACTGCGGTGATCTCCTCGCCTTCCTCGTGCGGTGCACGGGCCATGGTAATCACATGGCTGCCCTCTGCCACCTTCATGACACGGACACCCTTGCTCGGTCTTGCGCAAACACGCACGGACTTCGCCTCGATACGGATGATAATGCCGTCGTCGGCGATCAGAATGATATCGTCCTCAAGATCAACGACCTTAATGGAAGCTACGTCGCCGTATTTCTCGACATGGTAGTTGAGGATACCCTTGCCGCCGCGCTTCTGCAGACGGTAATCGGATATCTTCGAGAGACGTCCGTAACCGGTCTCGGAAACGGTCAGCACATAGCCGTCTTCACGCAGGATGCTCATGCCGACGACCACATCGTCGTCGATCAGGCGGATCGCGCGGACACCACGCGCCTGACGTCCCATTTCGCGGACATCGTCCTCGTGGAAGCGAATTGCCTTGCCCTTCTTTGTCGCGACGAGCAGGTCGTCATCTCCGCTTGTGATACGTACCCAGCTCAGTACATCGTCTTCTGCGAGATCAAGTGCGATCAGGCCGTTCTTTCTGACATGTGAGAAGGCTGCCAGAGAAACACGCTTGATCACAGCGTTCTTCGTGACCATGACGAGGTACTTGTCTTCCTCAAACTTCTCTACGCGCAGCATCGAGGTGATGTGCTCATCCGGCTGCAGCGGCAGGAGGTTTGTGATATTCATGCCGCGGCTGGTTCTTGCACCCTCCGGGATCTCATAGCACTTAAGCTGATAAACACGTCCGCGGTCGGAGAAGAACAGCACGTAATCATGGCTGTTTGCAATGAACAGCTCGGTCGCAACATCCTCTTCTCTGCGGGACATACCGGAAACACCGCGTCCGCCGCGGCGCTGTGTGCGGTAGGTGTCAAGCGTCTGACGCTTGACGTAGCCGAAGTTTGTGAGCGTAAGGACGCAATCCTCTTCGGGAATGAGATCCTCGACGTCCATTTCACCGCTGACAGCAGCGATCTCAGTACGGCGCTCGTCGTTATACTTCTTCTTCATCTCGACAGCCTCATCCTTAATGATGGCATAGCGACGGGCTTCACTGCCGATGATATCGATATAATCCGCGATCTTAATACGCAGACCTTCGAGTTCTTCTTCGATCTTGATGCGTTCGAGACCGGTCAGCTGACCGAGACGCATCTGCACGATTGCCTGTGCCTGCACATCGTCGAGGCCGAAGCGAGTCATCAGCGCTTCTTTACCTTCCGGGATAGACTTCGCGCTTCTGAGGATCGCAATGACTTCGTCGATGAAATCGAGTGCGGTCATCAAGCCTTCAAGGATATGTGCACGCTCCTGCGCCTTCTTGAGATCATACTGTGTGCGGCGCAGAACGACTTCGCTCTGGAATTTAATGTATTCGCTCAGAATTTCCTTCAGCGTAAGCGTCTTCGGCTGACCGTCAACGATCGCCAGCATGATAACACCGAAGGTGATCTGCATCTGTGTCATGCTGTACAGATGATTCAGAACGATCTGCGGGGAAGCCTCGCGCTTGACGTCGATAACGATATGCATGCCGTTACGGTCGGAGTGGTCGTCGATATTCGAAATACCGTCAAGACGCTTCTCCTTAACGAGCTCTGCAATACTTTCAATGAGACGGGCCTTATTAACCTGATACGGCAGCTCGGAAACGACGATCTGATAGCGTCCGTTCGGCTTTTCCACGATCTCTGCACGTGCGCGCACATAGATCTTGCCGCGTCCGGTACCGTAAGCCGCACGAATGCCGCTGCGGCCCATAATGATGCCGCCGGTCGGGAAGTCCGGGCCCTTTATGTGCTGCATGAGGCCGTCCAGAGAAATATCCGGATCATCGACCATAGCACACACGCCGTCAAGGACTTCGCCCATATTGTGCGGCGGAATATTCGTTGCCATACCGACCGCGATGCCGCTCGAGCCGTTTACAAGAATGTTCGGGAAATGAGAGGGCAGAACGGTGGGCTCCTTCAGACGGTCGTCATAGTTCGGAATGAAATCGACCGTATCTTTTTCGATATCCTTCAGCATATCGACGGAGAGCTTGCTCATTCTCGCCTCGGTGTATCGGTAAGCAGCAGGCGGGTCACCGTCCACGGAACCGAAGTTACCGTGACCGTCGACGAGCATATAGCGCAGAGAGAAGTCCTGCGCAAGACGAACAAGTGCATCGTAAACCGAGGTGTCACCGTGCGGATGGTAACGACCGAGCACGGTACCGACGGTATCGGCGCACTTTCTGTAGGCCTTTTCCGGCCACAGGCTGTTTTCATACATCGTGTACAGAATGCGGCGGTGTACGGGCTTTAAGCCGTCACGCACATCCGGCAGCGCACGGGACACGATAACAGACATGGAATAGTCTAAGAAGGAGCTTTCCATGATCTCTTTCAGGTCGACCTGTATCAGGTTTTCCTTTTTTTCTTCCGTAAAATCCATGGTTTATATGTCCTTTCGCGCTTAGATGTCCAGGTTCTTAACGTACTTCGCGTTCTTCTCGATGAATTCACGGCGGGGCTCGACCTTGTCGCCCATTAAGACCGTGAATACTTCATCCGCAAGTGCAGCGTCACTCGGTGTGACCTGCAGCATAACGCGTGTTTCCGGGTTCATTGTGGTCTCCCACAGCTGTTCGGAGTCCATCTCACCGAGACCCTTATAGCGCTGAATATCATAGCCGCTCTGCAGCTCGTTCATGATCTGATCGCGCTCGGGGTCGGAATATGCATAATAATGTCTCTTATTCTTCGTTACGCGGTAGAGCGGCGGCTGTGCGATATACACATGGCCTGCCTCGACCAGCGGACGCATATAGCGGTAGAAGAAGGTGAGCAGCAGTGTACGGATATGGGAGCCGTCAACGTCGGCATCGGCCATGATGATGACGCGTCCGTAACGCAGCTTTGCGAGGTCGAAATCCTCACCGATACCGGTGCCGAGTGCCGTAATGACCGGCATCAGCTTATCGTTGCCGTAAACGCGGTCCAGACGTGCTTTTTCTACATTGAGCATCTTACCCCATAGCGGGAGGATCGCCTGAAACTTACGGTCACGTCCGCCCTTTGCGGAGCCGCCTGCGGAGTCACCCTCGACGATGTAGATCTCGGTCTCTTCCGGGTTTCTCGACTGGCAATCGGCGAGCTTACCGGGCAGTGTCGCGCTTTCGAGTGCGGACTTGCGTCGGACGAGCTCTCTCGCCTTTCTTGCCGCCTCTCTTGCACGGGATGCTGCCATAGCTTTATCGAAGATCGCACGTGCAACAGACGGATTTTCCTCAAAGAACGTCATGAGCTTATCGGAAAGCAGATTGCTGATGAGACCTGTGATCTCGGTATTGCCGAGCTTACCCTTGGTCTGTCCTTCAAACTGTGCTTCCTTGACCTTAACGCTGATAACACAGGTGAGACCTTCACGCACGTCTTCACCGGAAAGGTTCTTATCGGCATCCTTCAGAATATTGTATTTTCTCGCGTAATCGTTCATAATACGGGTCAGTGCACGCTTGAAGCCGTCTTCATGCGTACCGCCGTCCACCGTACGGATATTGTTTGCAAAGGAGAGGATCAGCTCATTGAAGCTGTCCGTATACTGCATCGCGACCTCGCAGGTGGAATTGTTGTCCACTGCGGTCGCAGAGAAGTACATGACCTCCGGATGTACGCTCTCCTTGCTCTTGTTGAGGTACTCGACGAAGCTCGAAATACCGCCCTCGTAGTGGAACTGCTCCGTGCGGACATTGTCTGCATCGCGCTCATCGGAAAGCACAATGTTGACACCCGCATTCAAAAATGCCTGTTCACGCAGACGCTGCTCCAAAACCTCAAACTCGTAGACCGTCGTCTCCTTAAAGATCTCGGGATCCGCCTTAAAGCGAACCGTCGTGCCGGTTTCCTCCGGATTGTCTATAGGACCGAGATCCTGCAGCTCATACATCGTATTGCCGCGTTCAAAGCGCTGACGGTACAGACGTCCGTTCTGACGTACTTCAACTTCAAGCCAGCTTGAAAGTGCATTTACAACGGAAGCACCGACGCCATGCAGACCGCCGGAAACCTTATAGCTACCGCCGCCGAATTTACCGCCGGCATGCAGGATCGTATATACAACGGTAACTGCGGGAAGACCGGTCTGCTGCTGAACGCCGACCGGAATACCGCGTCCGTTATCCTTAACGTAAATAATGTCTCCCGGCAGGATCTTTACATCGATGCGGTCACAGTAGCCGGCGAGTGCCTCGTCGATCGCATTATCGACGATCTCATACACGAGATGATGCAGACCGCGCGGACCGGTGGAGCCGATATACATACCGGGGCGTTTACGGACAGCTTCCAGACCTTCCAGAACCTGAATTTGGTCCGAGCCGTAATTCGTATCCACATGTGTCATTTCCTTCATATCCATGGGTACTTTTCCTTTCCGTCCATAGGGGTAACTTTATTATATAGTATACCATAAATTAAGCTTTTTTACAAGACAATTTATCAACATATGGGTAAAATTTGCGCTGTATTCGTCTTAATTTTTCATGGATTATCCCCACGTACATAGCCTATAAATCGAATACAGCGTAAATTTGAGCATATTTTCGGTTTTTACAAAAAAAGAGCAGGCTGAAAGCCCGCTCTCCGTTTACTTTTTCTCTTCGATACGGTTCACTAAACGGTTCAGGTCGATCTCGTTCTGAACCGGCTTCTTCGGCTGTGCCGTCAGCATCTCACCGGGCGCGCCGAACTGCTCTCTCTGCGTTTTCTGTTCCGGACGCTGAACACGCTTGATAACGGGACGCTTTAAGTACACCGTGAACAAACTGAGAATATAAAAAGCAGCGAACGGAACGAGTACATAGAGACAGGTAAAAAGCTCAATATCGTCCAGTACGAATTTATGGAAGAAATAAATACAAACGCCGGTACAGATCGCGAGCGCGGCAAAAACGTAAACGAGCGGGGAAAGGTAAATATTCGATATACCCCCGCATCGCGGACATTTATACTCACCCTCACGCTTTAAGCTCCATGTACGGATCAGATTTACACGCTTTTTGCAATACGGGCATGTCGGAATACCAAAATACTGCATATCATATCTCCTTTTCGAAAATCTAATTTACACGCCTTTGAACGGGACGCCCCGTAATTCCACACGGGAACGGCGCAGAAGCGTTGTCGGTGCGACCTGTGTGATATACACGCGTTGTCCGCAGACAAAGTCTCTGCACACCACAACGGAACGCGGCAGGTCGTAGCAAACATCCTCCACTAAATTATCCTGCTGCGCACGCCGCAAAAAATCACGCATTTTTTCGGATACCGTTGTATTCTCCATATCGAAAATACCGATCACATCTTCTTCGCGTACAACAACGCCCATACCGAGATGGATATACACGGCACCTCTTCCTTTCTGCGTAAATAATAAAGCTTAATTTTTTACCCTGCCGTTTTCGATCAGAAACCCACGTCCCTTTTCCATCAGACGAACGGTTTCGGGATCGCAGCAGGTAATGAACACCTGTCTGCCGTCCAGATGATTCAAAAGATAATCACGGCGGCTCATGTCGAGCTCACTCATAACATCGTCCAAAAGAATGACCGGACGCTCCCCCGTTTTTTCGAACAGGATATCGGCTTCCGCGAGCTTTAGCGCCAGAACGATGCTTCTCTGCTGCCCCTGAGAGCCGTACGTACGCGCAGAAAGCCCGTTAATCTCGATCGAGAGATCATCCCTGTGCGGGCCGACGGACGTAAAGCCCATGCGTATATCCGTATTCTGTGCATTTTTCAGCGCAGCAGCAAAGCTTTCCGTCACGGAAATCAAATCGTCCGCTCCGTCAAACGGTGCGTAATCAAAAGAGACTGCTTCTTTTTCCTTTGCAATACCTGCATAAATTTCCACAGCCTTCGGCGCAAGCTGACGGCAGAACGCGATCCGCTCGAGGACGACCTGCGTGCCGAAAAGCACCAACCGCTCGTCCCAGATGTCGAGCGTATCTCGGAGCTCGGGATGACGCACCATATCTTTTAACAGCGCATTTCTTTGCAGAAGCGCCTTGTTGTAATTTGCCAGAACGCGGGCATAAGCGGGTTTTGCCTGGCAAAGTGCCCCGTCGATAAAGGCACGGCGGCGTGCCGGACCTTCTTTTACTAAAAGAAGATGCTCCGGAGAAAAAATAACCGCACAGAATTTGCCGACAAGCGCTGAGCCCGTCTTTTTCTCAACACCGTTGATCACGCTGGAGCGTCTTCCGTTTTTGAAATGAAGCTGCAGCTCCTGTTCCCGTCCCTCTGTAAACAGCGACATGGAAAGTGAGGCGGAATCGGCATTTTTGCCGTCGATCAGACGCGGCAGCTCCGCATCCTTCGTCCCGCGGAAAGAGTGTCCGCCGGTAAAAAGCCATATGGCTTCCAAAAGATTGGTTTTTCCCTGCGCATTACTGCCGTGTATGACGTTGATGGAATCACAGGGAAATATATCCCCGTTTTCAAGATTTCGGAACTGTTCGAAGGTCAGTCGTGTGACATTCAAAGCTTATTCCTCCACGACCTTGACGGTGTAGCGGTCGCCGTCAAACTCGGCGTAATCGCCGTCGCGCATTTTTTTGCCGCGCATCGTGCAGGTCTCGCCGTTCACGGTGACTTCGCCGTTCTGAATGACAAACTTAGCCTGCCCGCCGGTGTCCATAGCACCGCCGAGCTTTAAGAGGGAATCCAAACGGATAAATTCCGTTGTGATTTCGATTATCTGATTCATGTGATCACCTGTATAATTATTCGCTGTATTCCATAAGTGTCCCCCACGGAAAAACACCTGTGAAACATTTTTTTTACATGTCGCTGCGCAGGCGGACCGGCAGTACAAGGAAGGAGAATGCGTCGCCCTCCTTCGGCAGGATCAGCATCGGGCTGATCGGACCGTTCAGCATCATGCGGACCTCATCGCTTTCCGCGCTGCGGAGTGCATCAAGCAGATACTTATTGTTGAAGCCGATCTCCAGTGCTTCGCCGGAAACGGATGCATCGATCTGGTCACTTGCGCGGCCCATGGTCGTTGTACACATCAGCTTGATCGTGTTTTCGCCGATCACGCAGCGGACCGGGCTCTTGAGACGGTCGGTGATGAGCAGGGAAACACGCTCGACGCTGTCGATCAGTGTCCGTGTGGAGACGACAACTTCGATTTTGCTCTCCTTCGGAAGCGCTGCCTTATAGTCAAGGAACTCGCCCTCCAAAAGAGCGGAAAGAACCGTATAATTATCGATCTTAAAGAGAATATGGCGCTGACCTGCGCTGATCTCCACATCGCTGTCATCGTCCTTGAGAAGCTTCAAAATTTCGGAAAGTGTCTTTCCGGGAACGACAAATTCGAGGCTGCCGTCAAAGCGGATAGCCTCACGGCGCAGAGCAAGACGGTAACCGTCGACGGAGACGAGATCCAGCGTACCGTCGTTGATTTTGAACAGGCTGCCCTGGTGG
>JAGAOD010000186.1 GCA_017623855.1 Clostridia bacterium | reverse complement strand
CGATCCCGGAATATGACCCCATCCCGTCGGGCGACCAGGGCGAGCATGTGTACTACATGCAGGATCAGCTCGCAAAGCTCGGCTATCTGACGGAGGAATACGACGGTTTCTACGGTGAAGCGACCAAGGAGAGCGTCAAGGCATTCCAGATCGCAAACGGCTTGGAAGCGACCGGCGAGGTCGACCCGATCACCCACGCGATGCTCTACTATGAAAAAGTGATCCGCGCGGACGGCACGACTGCAGGAACTGCAGCGGAGCCGACCGCAGCACCTACGGCTGACCCGGCAGAAAACGCGGAAGCCGTGGAATAAAGTATAAAATTACAGACACACAGGAAGCAGTCCCGTGTGTCTGTTCTTTTTTACCGGAAATATAGGTGCTCGGCGTTACCGTTCATCAGGAGACTTCTGTCCCTGTCCGAGATTTGCAGTGTTCGTGCAAAATCGAGGTGCGCTTTTTGGTCGCAGCTTCCGAAGTCCGAGCCGAAAATGAACCGCTCCGGGGCTTTATTGATCGCCTGTTCGAGTGTTTTTTGAAAGCGCTCGGGTCGCTGTCGGCGATGCTCGAAATATCGAAAAAGACATTTTGGACAGGGAGCAAGGCCTCAAAGCATGCGGTGGGCGCGGGATAGCAGCAATGACAGCAGACGAGCTTTACCTTGGGGTGCTTTTCTGCGGTTTCACGAATGATATGGGGTGCGGTGTACTGCGCGTTGTCCCACCCGGTGTGAAACAAAACCGGGACGGTGTATTTTGCGGCTAAATCAAAGATCGGCTCGAGAACGGGGGCATTCAGAAAGATCGGCTCATGTCCGCAAAAGAGCTTGATTCCGACGACCTCGCCGTCCGAAAGATACGTTTCGAGGACTTTGAGCTGTGTTTCGTATTGGATATAGGGGCTGATCCCGCCGATGACGGCGATATCGGTATGACCTCTAAACAGCTCCGCGCAGTCTGTAAGCGAGCCGATGCTGCTTTCAAGCTCCGAATCGGAAATGATCACGCCGCGGGAGACGCCGTTCTTCTGCATTTCCCGAAGCAGCGCGTCTCTTTTCTCTGGGAAGCTTTGATAATTTACAGGCAGATGCATGTGTGCATCCGTGACTTTGTGTGCGGATGTGATTGTCATGTAGGTTACCTCCTTAAAATATCGACAAGGCGCAAAACGAAAAAAGAAAACCGCAGATCTCTCTGCGGTAAAACACCTATGCAGAGCGAAAATCAAAAGCTGCAGCACAAACAGACCGTCCACCCGGACAGCCGTCTGCGTGTTCACTTTGATCCTCTGCTCTTTCCGACCGCACACTTTCCGCTTTCGGCAGTTATGCTGTCGGGCAAATCACATCCTTAAAATATAGTCGCCTTGTCTTAGTTTATTGTAGCAGTACGGGGCGCAGATGTCAAATGATGCGGTTTGGATTCTGAAAACAGTGCGTTGGTACAGATTGACTTTTTTATATGAATTTTCTATAATAACTTTGAATGCGCAAGTTTTAGGAAATGCGCGGAATTTTGTGGGGGAGCTCACAAAGAAAAGAGGTCAGTTGTATGTTTTTTACACGGGATAAGAGTTTTTATTCGTCGCTTGTAAAGCTGGCGATCCCGATCGCGCTGCAGAATGCCATCACCTTTGCGGTCAACTTTGCAGATAACCTGATGATCGGTTCGCTCGGCGACAGTGCGATCTCCGGCGTATATGTCGGCAATCAGCTGCAGACGCTGCTGCAGATGTTCATCGGCGGCATCGAGGGCGCGATTTTGATCCTCGCCGCGCAGTACTGGGGCAAGCGCGACACGAATACCATTAAGAAGATCGTCGCGACGGGTGTGCATTTCGCCGTTGTGATCGGTGCCTTGATCTCGCTCGTTGCGATCCTGTTCCCGTCCTACGTTATGGCGTTCTTTATTCAGGATCAGAGCGTAATAGAAATGGGCACGCCATACGTGCGCGTTGTCGGCATGTCTTATTTGTTCTTCTGCATTTCGCAGGTCATGGTCGCGTCCATGCGTGCGGTCGAGACGGCAAAGATCGGCCTGTACGTATCGTTCATGACGCTCGGTGTGAATGTTATCCTGAACTATGTTCTCATTTTCGGTAAGCTCGGTCTGCCGGCACTCGGCGTCACCGGTGCGGCGATCGCGACGCTGGTTTCCCGTATTCTGGAAGCCGTTGTCATGGTCGTCTACGTCCGCGGCATCGACAAGAAGCTGAAGCTCCGTTTCCGCGACCTTATGAAGTCCGACCGCCGTATCGTGCACGATTTCATCAAGTACGGTCTGCCGCTGATGGGCGGTCAGATCGTCTGGTCCGTCAATATGCTCGCACAGACATGGATCTTCGGCCGTTTCGACGGCAGCGTCATGACCGCAACGAGCATCACCGGTCAGCTGCATAACATGATGTACATTGCCATGAACGGTCTTTCGAGCGCCGTCGGCATCATCACCGGCAAGACGGTCGGTGCAGGCCGTCTCGACAAGATCCGCGAGTATTCCCGCACCACTCAGGTCATTTTCCTCGGTGTCGGTCTGCTTTCCGGTCTTGCCGTACATCTCCTGCGCGACCCGTTCATCGCGCTGTATACCGACGCCAGCCCGGAGGCGGTCGAGTATTCGAGACAGTTTATCAACGTCATTTCGATTTCCATCATCGGCACCTGCTATCAGGCGGCGTGCCTGTTCGGTCTTGTAAAATCCGGCGGCGACATCTCGTTCGTCTTTAAGAACGACACGATCTTCGTTTTCCTCGTCGTTCTGCCGTCCGGTCTTCTCGCGACCTTCCTCGGCGCACCGGCTTGGGTCGTCTATGCCTGCCTTAAGTCCGACCAGATCCTCAAGTGCTTCGTTGCGCTCGTCAAGATCAACCGCTATAACTGGATGAAGAACCTGACCCGTGACAACATGGACGAGGAGCCCGCTGAGCCGACACCGGCAGCGGAGGTCTGAGCCTTGAAGGATTCCGTTAAACAGTTAAGAGGTGCTCTGCTTCTGATGCTGGCTGCCCTCATTTGGGGCACAGCCTTTGTTGCGCAGAGCGTCGGTATGGACCATATCGGTCCGTTCACCTTTAACAGCGTGCGTAATTTTATCGCTTCTGTGGCGCTCATTCCGGTCATTCTGTTTCTGCGCCGCAGACAGGATCCCGCGAAGGCGGCGGGTGCAGCGGAAAATTATCGGAAAACGCTGTGGATCGGCGGCATATTCTGCGGCATCGCACTGACCGTCGCGTCGAGCCTGCAGCAGATCGGCATTCAGTACACGAGTGTCGGCAAGGCAGGTTTTCTGACGGCGCTGTACATCGTCATCGTGCCGATCTTCGGCCTGTTACTTAAAAAGCGTGTGCCCGCTGCGGTGTGGATCAGTGTCGTGATCGCCGCGGTCGGCACGTATCTGCTCAGTATAAAAGAGGATTTCACCATCGGTACGGGCGACCTGTACGTCATTCTGTGTGCGGTCGTTTTCTCAGTGCACATCCTGCTCGTAGACCGGTTTTCGCCCCATGTCAGCGGTGTGGAGCTTTCGTCCATCCAGTTTCTGACCGTGGGCGTATTGAGCGGTATCGTCGCGCTGATCTTCGAAGTGCCGGATCTCAAAAGCATCCTGCTCAGTATGGGGCCGATCCTCTACACGGCGCTGCTTTCGAGCGGCGTGGCGTACACGCTGCAGATCATCGGACAGAAGGACACGCCCCCGGCGGTCGCGTCGCTTGTGATGAGCCTCGAGTCCGTTTTTGCGGCGCTTTCCGGCTGGCTCGTGCTGAAGCAGAGCCTCGAGGGTAAAGAGCTTTTGGGCTGTGTGCTCGTCTTCACGGCTGTGCTTTTGGCACAGATCCCGTTCGATGCGCTGAGAGAAAAAAATCTTCTCAAAAAGCCGCGATGAACGCCGTAAACCCCTTTCTTTTTCACTCTGTCTATGGTATATTTAGTTAAAAGATAACTGCTGCGGTGGGTTTGGGTTCAACTGCAGCGAATGAAAGGATTGAAATTGCTATGCGCATGATCAAAGTGAAGACCTACGAGGAAATGAGCCTGCTCGCCGGCAATATCATCGGCGCACAGATCCTTCTGAAGCCGGATTGCGTACTCGGTCTTGCAACCGGTTCTTCTCCCATCGGTACATACAAGGTTCTCGTAGAGAACTGCGAAAAGGGCATTCTGAACTTTTCCAAGGTCAAGACCGTGAACCTCGACGAATACTGCGGTCTGCCGGGCGACAACGTCAACAGCTACCGTTACTTCATGAACGACAATCTGTTTGACCATGTCAACATTGACAAGGTAAACACGCACGTTCCGGGCGGCGTTGCGGACGATATGGACGCTGAGGCCAAAGCTTACGAAGCACTCATCGACAGCATGGGCGGCATCGATCTCCAGCTGCTCGGCATCGGTCACAACGGTCACATTGGCTTCAACGAGCCGACCACACACTTCCCGAAGGAAGTTCACACCGTTCAGCTCACCGAGAGCACCATCAACGCCAACTCCCGTCTGTTTGAGCGCCGTGAGGATGTTCCGACACAGGCGATCACCATGGGCATCGGCACGATCATGAAGGCGGAGCGCGTACTGTTGATCGCAGGCGCTGACAAGACCGAGATCGTCATGAAGGCTATGTACGGCGAGATCACCCCGGAGGTCCCGGCTTCCATTCTGCAGCTGCACAAGGACGTGACTGTCATCCTCGTGGAGGAATGATTCGTCAGCGCTTGACAAAAACCTGCAAATGTGATAAAATCCTTCCATCGTTCGCATGAAGCGGACACGGCATAAGCCGAAACGGGAGAATCCCGCAGCGAATATTTTCTGAAAACAAAGACCACGAAGGTCGTATCCTGCCTGAAGGCGGGGCGATTCGTGGTCTTTTTGTTTATCTTTAGGAGGAGTTATCACATGAAAAAATCTTTTTCCGCACTGAAATTGGTGCTTGGCGCACTGTTCTTGGCACTTGCACTCGTTCTGCCGTTTCTGACGGGACAGATCCCGGAGATCGGCAGCATGCTCTGCCCGATGCACCTGCCCGTGCTGCTTGCGGGCTTTGTCTGCGGCGGCCCGATCGCCGCGGTCATCGGCTTCACCGCCCCGCTGCTGCGCTTTTTGATGTTCAGTATGCCGCCGATTTATCCGGTCGGCCTTTCCATGGCGTTCGAGCTTCTTACATACGGTTTGGTCAGCGGCATTATGTATAACGGCGTTTTCAAGAAGAAAAATGCCGTCGCCGTATATGCAAGCCTTCTTATTGCTATGGCTGCAGGCAGAGTCGTTTGGGGCATCGTTCGTCTGATCCTCTCCGGCATCGGCGGACAGGCGGGTTCGTTCACGTTTGCGGCGTTCATTTCCGGCGCGATCACAACAGCGGTCCCCGGCATCATCGTGCAGATCATCCTGATCCCGATCATCGTGCTTGCCCTGAAAAAAGCAAAGCTGATCGACAGAGAATAAGACAGCTAAAACAGCCCGAGGCGTTAGGCTTCGGGCTGTTTTTATCAGAGAGGGAGGTTTTCGAGGAGCTCGGCGGAGCTTTGGTTCACCCGGTCGAAGTCGACGTAGGGACGGTAGATCGACTCGATCGCGTCGTGTGTGCGCTTGCACAGCCTGAGGGCTTCCGTGGCGCGCGTGCACAGCCGCTGTACTTCGCTCTCCGCGAAAAAGACAAAGTCCGGCAGCGGCGCGAGCAGGAACTCGTCGAGCACACCGTGGATGTCCGGCGTACAGCACAGGAGTGTGTCGGTGTCTGGATAATAAAGATACTGCGGTAGCTCGGGGAGAAGATAATCACTGAATACCGTATGCTTCGTGCCGTGTGCGATCTTTGCGGCTTCCGCCAAAAAGACGGTGCCGAGGATGCCGGGCAGAAGTACGGTGTTTTCCGCTTCCAGCGTGTCGTGCAGGTCGAGAATACCGTCCGCCGTGGGGGACGAAAGAAACAGCCGCCGCGTGCCGCCCGGGGCGGAGAGCGCGAAATGCTCGCGGAGAAAGCGACGGATCAGATCAATGTCGGTGACGGAGGCTGCCGCGTCGACCGCCGTTTTATGCAGTACGGCGGCCGCACCGAGACAGGCGTACGCTTCGCGGTAATGCGCCTTATTTTCGTCAAAAAGGAGCTGCAGCTCGCTGCGCCGCCGGGAAAAGACCTCGCGGTGCAGAAAATGCCCGAGGTCTAAAATTTCGGCTTCGATGCCGGGCATGACGGGGTCGATCACATGCGGCGCCGTGCCGTCCAAAAGAATGATGTTCTTTTCCAAAACGCGGACGGCATCAAGACTTCCGGGGTCGCCTGCACAGCGAAATTCCTCAACGGCATACCCGTTTGCGCGCGCCAGACAGGAAACCTTCTTCATCAGTGTGTTTTTGCCGACACCGGGGCCGCCCTTTAAGATATATGTATAATGCGGCTTTTCCCACGGCGGGACGATCCCCGAAAAATGCGACACAAACCCGCGCCCGGTGTTGGCGCCGGGAAAATACTTTCTGGTCATACGGTCACCCTTTCCTCAAATATGTAAAGATATATGCGGTTTCCGCGTTGCGTAGTATGGGAAAGGTTGAACTGTTTTGTTTTCTATGCTATGCTCATGGCGGCGTAAGCTGTCAAAAACATGCATACCCGTTTGTGCTGTATACAGAGAAAAGATTTTACTCTATAATCGTAAATGAAAGGAGCGGTCGTCTTGAAATATGAAAATGCCAAAGATATTTTTCCCGAGGAGCTGCTCCGACAGATCCAGCGGTATGTCTCGGGGAAGCTGATCTATATCCCGTCACTCGAGGAGAAGAAGAGCTGGGGAGAAGCTTCGGGATATCGAAGGTATTTGGTGGAACGGAACCGTGCGATCCGCGCCGCGTTTGCAAACGGAGAAAGCATCGATGCTCTGTCGCAGTCGCACGCACTTTCACCGGAGACGGTCAAAAGGATCGTATACAGCAGAAAGGAGAATTTCATCATGGAGTATCAGGGAACTGGTTCGAACGCGAAGCTCTGTGCAAAAAACGGTAAGCTTGAAGACTGGGTACATGCGTATCTGCTCTCGGAGGACGGGCACAACAAGCCGTTTTCCGACGGGCTGAAGCTGTTTGAGCGTACCTATCTCGGTCCGGTGGAAATGCCGATCGATTTGTTTGAACGTATTTCCGGTCCGGAGGAGACAATGCCGTACCGCATTCATCCCGGCTGGTGGGAAGAGTGTGTTGCGCGTTTGCAGGAAGCCATTCAAAACGGTGCGGATCTGCCGCCGATGATCGTGCATTACTACATCCCGGAGGGGGAGACCGAAGGGCGCTTTGAGCTGAACGACGGCAATTACCGCTGGGAAGCCTGCAAGCGTCTCGGCATCGGGACCGCAGATGTGATCGTCTGGATCACCGAGCAGTGTGAGGTTGAGCAGTTCAAGGAGCGCTACGGCGAATATATGCAGTAAGCAAAAAACTTCCGGAGAGCGATCCCCGGAAGTTTTTGTCATTTCTGCATTCTGAAATTTTCGTTTGTCAGCCGGAAGGCGTCGTTCAGACCTGCAGTTACGGCGACACTGTTGTCCAAACGGACAAAGATCGCGTCCGCGCCGTAGGCTTCGAGAAGCGGAAGGCTGTCTTCATAGCCGAGTACGACAGAGGCATAAGCCAGTGCATCCGAAAGTACGCCGTCGCGGCTGTATACGGTGACGGACAGCAGGTTGCTTTCGGCGGGATATCCGGTTTCGGGATCGAGTATCGCGTGGTACTGCCTGCCGTTTTCTTCAAAGGCGTTTTCCGAAACGGAAGCGGAGGAGAGGAAGCCCTCACGCACGGAGACCGTGCCGAGTGTATCCGTGCCGTCGGGTGTCGGAACTGCCATGTTCCACAATGTGCCGTCCGGCTTTTTGCCGACGAGACCGACGCTGTGCCCGACCGAGACGATCGCGCCGCTGACTTCAAATTCCTTGTATACCGCGGAAGCGGCATTGCAGGCGGCGCCGTGCAGTACGGGGGTCAAATCGACCGCATTGCCGTTGAATTTCAGTGAAGCGGAGTGATCTGCCGCGCCGAGACGGAGATTTTCCTGTCCGACATATTGGAGAAGCTCGTTCAGCAGGTCACTGTCGGGCACCTCCGAGCGTTCGTTCTCAAAGTCCCAAAGACGGGAGACGGGTGCGAGCGTGATGTCAAATGCACCGCCGCTTCGTTTGGATACGTCCTTTGCGGTTTCCAGCACCGAAAAGATATCCTCGGAAAGCGTGATCCATTCCTTACCCGCCTGTGCGTTCAGCGTGACGATCTCGCTGTTTTCGCCGTCCCATGACGCGCGGTCAGCGAGGCTCTGCACGGCATTTGCGGCAGCAGCGGCAGCCGTTTCGCGTGTTTTCCCGTAGACGGTCTGCTGCACATAGGTGTCCATGGAATACGTCACGGCCTCGTGCTTTCTGCCGTCGCCGTCCAAAAGCGGAAAAAGCGCAAGGAGTATGATCAGCAGGATGAGCACGGCTGAAAGGACAAAAAAGAGCTTTTTGGCGCTCTTCTCGGAAAGATTTTTTAAGCTTTTCATACGGGATTATACCTTTCAAAAAGGGATTGAGCATATTTTAGCACAGTGCTCAAGCACGTGCAATCCGTTCTTTCATTTAGGGCTTTACATTTTGAGTAAAATGGAATACAATAAAAATAGAAAGTTCGTTCGATTGAGATGCGGGAAGGAGGTCGAGTCGTGCGGGAAAAATCATGCTGCTTTACGGGACACCGTGCTGTATCCGCGGCGGACAGGGATGTGTTGGAGCCCGCGCTGCGCAGTGAGATCCTGAGGCTCTGCGAAAGCGGCGTTACGGAATATTATGCGGGCGGTGCACGCGGATTTGACATGCTCGCCGAAAAAACAGTGCTCGCACTTCGTGAGGAGCTCCCGATCCGCCTGCATCTGCTGCTGCCGTGTCCGCAGCAGGCTGAAAGATGGCCGCAGTACCTTCGCCGGGAATACGAGGAGATCCTGAAGCGCGCAGACTCCGTGCACTACGTCTCCGAGGAATACGACGACACCTGTATGCGGCGGCGCAACGACGCCATGGTGGAGCGTTCCGCGTACTGCATTTGTTACCTGCAGCGGGAGACGGGCGGCACGGCTTATACGGTGAAGCACGCCCGACGCGCGGGCTGCACGGTCATCCACCTTCTGACGGTGGAGCCGGAGCAAATGACGATGGAATAACGGAAACCAAAGAAAAAGAGACGTGCAGTGCACGTCTCTTTTCCTGAAGGGATAAAAAATGAAAAAGAAAGAAAAACTCGGGTTCAAGGGTTATTTCTTGCGCTCCACAGCGGCAATGATGATATCGACGATCTCATCGATATCAAACTGCGAGGAATCGATCGTCATATGG
>JAGAOD010000022.1 GCA_017623855.1 Clostridia bacterium | reverse complement strand
TATATCATCACGCGTTAGCGTGTATATCATCAATAACGGCAATGCCGTTATTGTATCTCATCACACCGTAGGTGTGTATCTCTGACGGCTTGATGATATACAACTTCTTGCGAAGTTGATGATGTGCAATTCCTTGCGGAATTGATGATATACAAGGCTTACGCCTTGATTTTTTTAGTGGACACCCGCACCCGATTGTAATTTCATATTATGCGTGATATAATCTGTTAGATAAATCTAGCTAATGTTTGTCGAATTCTGGTTCTAAAGTGAGACGTACTGCCAAACGAAGCATCGCACTCGAAAGAGTACGGTGCTCTTTGGTTTTATGGGCGACTTCAATCGGCGGATCCTGCCTTCTTGCGCACTTTTATATTTCGTGCTATAGTAAGGGTATGATCAAAACAGGGGTGGGCAAAATGAAAAACGAACATTCTTTGGATACGCTTTGTGCGGCGCTGTCTTATGCTATGGGCGTCGATGCGCCGGAAAATGCGGCGGAGCCGTCGAACGCGCTGTGTGCATATATTGACGAAAAGCTCGGCGGCGAAAAAGCGGATCGCGTCTTTATGTATAATCCCGATGCCGTAGCGCAGTGGATCTATGAAAAATATCCGCAGCTTATGAAGGAGGTCATCGCACGCACGGAGCTTAAAGTGCTGTTCTGCACGGTCATGCCGTCCGTGACTCCCGTCTGCTTCGGCACGATGTACACCGGTGCGCAGCCGGAGGTGCACGGCATCCGTTCGTACACGAAACCGGTCATCCGTATCGACACGTTGTTTGATGCGCTGATCCGCGCAGGCAAGAAACCGGCGATCGTCTCCACGGCGGGGGACAGCCTTTCGATGATCTTCCTCGAGCGCGAGATGGATTATTATCTGTACAAAACCGTTGAAGAGGTCAACGCCAAGGCGGCGGAGCTGATTTTGGAGGACCGCCACGATTTCATCCTTGTTTATAACGGCAACTACGACACGGTTATGCACAAGTTCGGCACGGAGAGCGTGGAAGCGCTCGGCGAGCTGCGTGCGAATTCCGAAGCGTATGCCATGTTCGACGCGATGATAGCGGAGCATTGGAAGCACCATAACGTCCTCGAGGGCTTTGCGATGGATCACGGTTGCCACGATATCGACGGCGGCTGCGGCTCACACGGTCTCGACATGGACGAAGATCTCAACATCGTTCACCTGTACAACTGCCGCGAAGCAGAAATATAAGCCTTAATATTATAACGGCTCCCGGCTTTTTCGGGAGCTGTTTTGTGCCTGAAATAATTTCCGATTTTTCAAAAAAACAGTAGATAACCGAAATAGTATGCTATATAATACCCGTATGATCAAAGAACGGAGTGATCCGTTTTTGCAGTTTACATGTTGAGGCTAACATTTATGAGAAGTATCTCTTTATTCGGCAACGGCGCGCTGCGCACGCTTTATGACGAGGCGGGGCTTTCGGCGAAGATCCGCAGAAGTCTGAATCTAATGATCGTCGGTCATGTTTTCGGCAGTGCATACAATATCATCTGCGGCGGCGGTACCACGGCGATGATCGGTCTTGCCACCGAGCTCGGCGCAAACGATATGATTTTCGGCATTCTTTCGGCCATTCCGCAGGTCGCGGCGCTGACACAGCTGCCGCTTTCCATTTTGGTCAACCGAAAGCAGCACAGGAAGAAATACATGATGATCTTAGGTCTCATCTCGCGCATTCCGTGGCTGTTCTTCGGGTTGCTTCCGTACATATTCCCGATGGCGCCCGCAGCGGCGCACCTTTGGACGATCGTGTTCCTCCTCGGCATCACCTCCTGCTGCGGCTCCATTGTCAGCGTTTGCTGGCTGCCGTGGTTTTCGGATCTTGCGCCGTCGCATATCCGCGGGCGGTGGCTGTCCATTCGCGAGTCCTTCCTCGCGGCGTCCAATATCATCATCGGTATCGTGTCCGCCTATCTGCTTGATTCGCTCCCTGCCGACATCCGCTATGCGGTCATCTTCCTCATCGGCGGTACGGTGGGCATTTTGGACATCGTGTCCTTCGGTTTCTGCGTGGAGCAGTATTCCGCCCCGCCGCAGAAGCAGAGCTTTTTCAGCACATTCGGCGAGGTGTTGAGGAACAAGCCGTTTATGAATCTGGTCATCATGTGGACCGTGTGGAGCTTCTCCGCGAATTTGTCCGGCGTGTATCTGAACCCGTATTCCATGAACGAAATGGGCCTGAGCTTTATGCAGATCACGGTCTTTGCGTCCATTGCTTCTGCGGTGGTCTCCATCGTCGCCATGCCGTTCTGGGGCAAGATGGTCGACCGCTTCGGCTGCCGCAACGTCATGCTGGTTTCGGGCACCGTGGCGGCGCTGACTCCGCTCTTTTATCTGTTCTCGTCCCCGGGAAACATTTGGCCGACGCTGCTGCACAAT
>JAGAOD010000185.1 GCA_017623855.1 Clostridia bacterium | reverse complement strand
CCTCCTGTGTGAATTTGCGGTGAGGCTTTCCTTTTGGTGCACCCATGCTCTCAACTCCTTTCCTGTTTTTATTATACAAAAAAGTAGACACCACCAAAACTTTCGTTTTTAATGGTGTCTACTTTTATTTTACAGATGCACATTTCCAAAATCAGGCGGCAGTTCTCTTTTGCTTTTTATGCATATCCCGCGTCTTTGAGCTTCCATGTGCCGAGCAGCGTGCGCTCCAACTCCCACGACCAGCCGTTATAAGTCATGTCCGGTGTCAGGCTGCCGTCGCTTTTCTCCACATAGAACGAGGAAGTCAGCATGATCACGTCCGTTTTTTCTCCTCTTTCTTCGTGGCGGTCCATTTCCTTTTGCGTCTTCTCTTCGTCATAGCGAAGCTCCAAAAGCGTGCTGCCGCCGAAGGTTCTGAAAAAATGTCCTTCAACGACGCGCATCGCGCTCTTGATCTCCGCCTTGCTGTAAAGCTCCGGGCTGTCAATCACACGCTCGACCGAGCGGATATTGCCGCAGCCGCAGCAAAGGAGCACGACCGCCAGAGCCGCCGCTAAAATGTTTCGAATCCTTTTCATAAATCTTCTCCCTACCTCTTACTACCGTATTGAATATACCACACAAAAACATCGGATTCCACATTTTGGGCGAAACTTAAGAAAGCCGTAGCAAATCTTAAGAAAAACGTAAAAAAGGGCGCGCTGCATTTTGCAGCGTGCCCTCTGTATGGTTTATCAGCCGAGCAGTGCGCGGATCTCTTTGACGGCGGCACGGACATTCTCCGGTGCCGGTCCGCCCTTGACCTTACGGTCATTGACGCACTTTTCGAGGTTGATCGCCGTATATACACCCTCGTCGAATGCATCACAGACCTTCTTATACTCGTCAAGCGGCAGCGTCTCAAGCGTCAGGCCGCGGTCGATACACAGCGCCACGAGCTGACCCGTGATCTTATATGCATCGCGGAACGGCAGACCCTTTGCGGCGACGAGATAGTCGGCGCAGTCCGTCGCATTGATAAAGCCGCGCGCCGCAGCATTTCTCATGTTTTCCTTTAATACGCGCATGGTCTTCAGCATGGGGATGAACGGCGTGAGGCACAGGCGCAGTGTATCCACTGCGTCGAATACCGCCTCCTTGTCCTCCTGCATATCCTTGTTGTACGCCAGCGGCAGACCCTTCATCATGGTCAGAAGTGTCATCAGATCGCCGAAAACGCGTCCGCTCTTACCGCGGATGAGCTCCGTGATGACCGGATTTTTCTTCTGCGGCATGATGCTGGAGCCGGTGGAAAATGCGTCGTCAAGCTCAATGAACTTGAACTCCCAGGAGCACCAGAGGATGATCTCCTCGGAGAAACGGGAGAGGTGTACCATCGCGAGAGAGATCGCAGAAGCGATCTCCGCGCAGAAATCTCTGTCGGCAACGCCGTCAAGGCTGTTGCGGCTGACGGCGGAGAAACCGAGCAGCTTAGCGGAAAGCTCGCGGTCGAGCGGATAAGTGGTGCCGGCGAGTGCGCCGGAGCCGAGCGGACAGACATCCATGCGCTTTACGGCGTCTTCCAAACGGCCGATGTCTCTGAGGAACATCTCCGCATACGCCATCAAATGATGACCGAAGGTGATGGGCTGTGCGCGCTGCAGATGTGTGTAGCCGGGCATAACGGTGTCGGCATATTCCTCAGCCTGATCGCAGAGCACGAAAAGCAGCTCGCGGATCTGCTCAATGAGGCTTGCACATTCCTTTTTCAGAACGAGACGCACGTCGAGCGCGACCTGATCGTTGCGGCTTCTTGCGGTATGCAGACGCTTGCCTGCGTCACCGATGCGGGCGGTGAGCTCACCCTCAACGAAGGTGTGAATATCCTCCGCATTCGGATCGATCAGAAGTGCGCCGCTTTCGATGTCGGCTGCGATCTCCTTAAGACCTGCGCAGATCTTCTCGCTCTCGCTCTTTTCAATGATACCGGCTTCACCCAGCATGGTCGCATGAGCGATGCTGCCTTCGATATCCTCCTTGTACATGCGGCTGTCCACCGAAATGGAGGAGTTAAAATCGTTTGTTTTCGGATCCAGTGCCTTTTGGAAACGTCCCTTCCAAAGCTCCATGTATGTCATCCTTTCCGCGAAGCCTCAAAGCTCCGTCTGTCCGATAAATTTCAAGAAATTGTCCATATAGTCCCGCATGTGCTCCACGACGGAGGATGCGACCTCCCCGCTTTCCGCCATGCGCCAAAATTCGTCCCGCTCGACCCATTTTGCGTCACAGGTCTCACCGGGCTGCAGCTTTACGGCACTCAAATCAAAATCCATGCGCACACCGTAGTCCCTGCCGAAGCCGTACGAAGACTGAGAGCCGCCCAAAAAGGTCATCTGCTCCTTTTGAACCGTCACGCCCGTCTCTTCAAACAGCTCGCGCACGATCGCATCCGTGCAGTCCTCACCTGCCTGTACGTGTCCCGCCGGGTTTTCCCATTTATTCGGCATATACCGTTTTTCGGGGCTGCGCTTCGTGAGGAAGATCTGCCCCTCACTGTTTAAGATCCAGATGCCGACAGCCATGACGTACTCGCCGTCCTTAAGCGGCTCGCTTCTGTCCTTCACAACGCCGGTGCGGCGGCCGAAGCGATCATAAATATCTACAAGCTCCATGTGTGCATACCTCTGCTTTACGTCAGAAAAGGGCAAGCGGATTTTGCCTGCCCTCACATTCTGTTAACTGTTAAATTACTTCAGGCCGTTCTTTGCCTTCATCTGAGCCTGCACCTTGATCGGCAGACCGAAGAGGTTGATGAAGCCTGCGGAATCCTTCTGGTCGTAGACCTCGTCCTCGTTGAAGGTTGCGATGTCTTCGTCGTACAGGGAGTACGGGGAAGTTACGCCTGCGTTGATAACATTGCCCTTGTAGAGCTTGAGCTTAACGTCGCCTGTGACGACCTCGTTGACCTTGTCAACAAATGCGCAGATCGCCTCGCGGAGCGGGGTGAACCACTGGCCGTTGTAGGTGAGGTCTGCCATCTTCGGGCCGACGGTGTTCTCGAGATAGTGGAATGTCTCCTTGTCGAGTGTGATGGTCTCGAGGACATTGTGTGCCTTGTAGAGGATGGTGCCTGCCGGAGTCTCATAAACGCCGCGGCTCTTCATGCCGACGAGTCTGTTCTCAACGATGTCGAGGAGGCCGATGCCGTTTGCGCCGCCGATCTCGTTCAGCTTTGTAACGAGCTCAACAGCACCCAGCTCTTCGCCGTTCAGTGCGGTCGGAACGCCCTTTTCACAGAGAATGGTGACGTAGGTCGGCTCGTCCGGAGCCTGCTCCGGGGAAACGCTCAGCTCGAGGAAGCCGGGCTTGTTGTACTGCGGCTCGTTCTCCGGGAATTCGAGATCCATACCCTCATGGGACAGATGCCAGATGTTCTTATCCTTGGAGTAGTTTGTCTCGCGGTTGATCTTCAGCGGGATGTTGTGTGCTTCCGCATAGTCGATCTCTTCGTCTCTGGACTTGATGGACCACTCTCTCCACGGAGCGATGATCTTCATATCCGGAGCGAAAGCCTTGATGGTCAGCTCGAAACGAACCTGATCGTTGCCCTTACCGGTGCAGCCGTGGCAGATCGCGTCAGCGCCCTCTGCCTTAGCGATCTCAACGAGACGCTTTGCGATGCACGGACGTGCATGGGATGTGCCGAGGAGATAGTCCTCATACTTGGCGTCCGCCTTGAGGCAGGGCCAAATGTAATTTTCGATGTAATCCTGCTTGAGGTCTTCGATGTAAAGCTTGGAAGCGCCGGTCTTCAGAGCCTTCTCCTCAAGACCGTCCAGCTCGGTGCCCTGTCCGACGTCACCGGAAACAGCAATAACCTCGCAGTTGTTGTAGTTTTCCTTCAGCCACGGGATGATGATGGAAGTGTCGAGACCGCCGGAATAAGCCAGAACGACCTTTTTGATTTCTTTTGCCATGATAATTTCCTCTTTTCTATGCTCCGTCCGGCGTGCCCGTCGGCGGTGAATTTCGTTGTCATACCCCTCTTTTTAGGGAACGTTTCACATTATACACCTTTTTTTCAAAAAATCAACCCCTAAATGCATATTTATTCAGAAAAATTTGCATTTCGGATAAAAACGCAAAAAAACGGCAGAATAAGCCGATTTCTTCGGTTTATCCCGCCGTTTCCGATCTTTTCTCTATGCATATTCCATTGCATATACTGTATATTATGCATTCAAATGTATATTCCGGTCAAATCATGTCTCCAGCAGCATGCGGATAAGCCCGATCTTCTCCGTGTCCTGCTTGTTTTTGACGTTCATTCTGTACCCGTCCTTCGAGGAAGCGGTGTAGACCTTCAGATACTGCTCGAGGGACAAAAGCTTAAAGCGCACACCCTCGATGTCGGTTTCACCGATCTCCGATACCGGGATCCCCGCAAAGGGCTCCAGGTTTTCGATCTGCGCGTAAGAATACTCGATGCCGTCCTTTTCGAAGGTGTGTTCATGCTCGTCCGTGAGCACATAGCCGTCGTACTCGAGCATCGTTCTGAATTCGTCCCAGCCCTCCAAAAGGAAGGTTTTCGGGACGAGAATGTCGATGTCGTCCGCGCTGAGATCCTCGCCTGTCAGGTACTCGAGACCGAGTGAGCCGTACATGAGGGGCGTGATCTCAAAAAGATCACTGAGCAGCTGCGCGTTTTCAAGGAAAGCCCGCACCTTACCGCCGACTTCCGTCACCGGCCCGTCCTCGGAGACATCCTCTGTGTCCTCCACAAGATACGGCTCGACGAGTGCCATTTCCTTCGGCTCGACCTTTGCGCGGATCTCAAGACCCTCCGCGGTGTATTCTTCGCTTATAAGCGCACCGGCCTGACGAAGCTGTGCCGCAATGCCCGTCTTCGCAAACGGCAGAAGTGCTTTCACTTCGATTGCCTTGACCGGCAGATTTTCCTCGATCGCCGCGAGAAGTGCGTCGATGCCTTCGTTTTTCAGCGCACTGATGCGCACCGCATCCTGCACGCGTACGGCAGCGTCTGCGTCCTCCACAAGATCCCATTTGTTTAAGACCGGGATGACCGGACGGTCTCCGCAGCCGAGGCTCTGCAGAATTTCCTGCGTTACATCCAGGTGCACACGTGCCTCAGGGCTCGATGCGTCGCAGACGTTCAGAATGATATCCGCCGTCGCAGCCTGCTCTAAGGTCGATTTGAACGCCTCGACGAGATGATGCGGCAGACGGCGAACGAGACCGACCGTGTCGATGAGCATGACGGTCTTGCCGCCGGGCAGCATTAAGGCGCGGGCGGTGGGGTCGAGCGTCGCAAACAGCCTGTTTTCCGCCAATACGCCGGCTTCGGTCAGAAGATTCATCAGCGTGGACTTGCCGGCGTTCGTGTAGCCGACAAGTGCAACGGTGACCGTACCGTCCTTCTTGCGGCGGCGCTGGATCTCCTGTCGCCCGGTCTCCACCTTCTTGAGCTGCTCTCTGAGTGCCTCGATGCGGCGGCGAATGTGACGGCGATCCGTCTCGAGCTTCGTTTCACCCGGGCCGCGTGTACCGATACCGCCGCCGAGTCTCGACAGGGCTGCACCCTTGCCGGAAAGACGCGGCAGAAGGTATTTCAGCTGCGCGACCTCGACCTGTACCTTACCGGCACGGCTCTGCGCACGCTGCGCGAAGATGTCTAGAATGAGCATCGTGCGGTCGACAACGCGGACATCCGTCTCCTGTTCGAGGTTGCGGATCTGCGTCGGGGTCAGCTCGCGGTCAAAAATGATGAGCTCAATGTCATTGTTTTCGCAGAAAGAACGGATCTCCTGCACCATACCGCTGCCCACACAGGTCGCGGTCTCGGGACTCGGTCTTTTCTGCATGAGCGTTGCGACCGGCTCTGCGCCGCTCGATTTAGTCAGCTCCCACAGCTCATCGAGGGAGCTTTCAGCGTCATATTCACCCGTGTCGAGCGACACAAGCGGCGTGCGCTCCGGGATGATCAAATTTTCCGTATAGTTCATACTGTTCTCCTATATCAAAAATCAATATATTTCAACGATCCATGCTGATGCGGAACAATCCCCCATAGAACCCGGTTCAGGAAAAATCGATGCGGGATTAGGCGCGGGGTTCTGTGAATTTTAGGGAGCGTACTTTGTGTACGTGACCGAATTCACAGGTTCCCGCAACGACATACCGCGCGATTTTTACGAACCGCGCTAAGTCATGAAAAGGAAAAAGAGCTTGCAGGATACATAAATACAAAAAATGCAGATGAGCTTGAAGTAATTCTTGACGAGAACATCAATTTATATAAAAATCTCGGATACGAGATGGATATATAT
>JAGAOD010000184.1 GCA_017623855.1 Clostridia bacterium | reverse complement strand
CGGCAGCGCCCACAGCGGAGCCTACCGCAGCGCCGACGGCTGAGCCCACGGCAGCCCCGACGGACGGTGCGTCGACCGTATCTTTGGATCCGGCTGCGACAGAATAATTGAACGGGTGAGACGACAGTCTTGATGATCAATCCCCCTGCCCGCAGTGCGCAGGGGGATTTTATGTAGAAAGGTGTGTTATTTATGAAACGCATGGACGGTTATGTTCGTATCGCTGCGGCGACTCCGCGCGTGAAGGTGGCGGATTGCCCGGCAAATACGGCGGAAATGGAAAAAATGATCCGCGAAGCCGCCGGTCACGGCGCATCGGTGATCGTATTTCCGGAGCTTTCCGTAACGGGTTACACCTGCGGCGATCTGTTCCGCGAGCGACGGCTGATCAAAAGTGCCGAGGAGGCACTTCTCGCGCTGATCGAAAACACGAAGGATCTGAACATCCTCTGCGCGGTTGGCCTGCCGGTTGCGTCCGGCGGTATGCTCTATAACTGTGCTGCCGTTTTCTGCCGCGGTGAGCTTCTGGCACTGCCCGCAAAACAGAATATTCCGAATTACAACGAGCTTTCCGAAGCACGTTACTTTGCTCCGGCCCCCGAAAACGGCACGATCCGTTTCAACGGTGAGTGGTATGATTGCCGCAGCGTGCTCTTCGAGCTCAGCGAGGATACACTCGTCGGCGTGGAGATCGCCGAAGATCTCTGGGCTGCGAACCCGCCGAGCACACACCTTGCACTCGGCGGTGCGACCGTTCTTCTGAACCTTGCCTGCACGGATGAAACCGTCGGCAGGGCGGACTATCGCCGCGATCTCGTCCGCATGCAGTCCGGTCGACTCGTCTGCGCATACGCTTATGCGGACGCCGGGTTCGGCGAGAGCACAACGGACATGGTTTTTGCCGGTCATCGCATCATCGCCGAAAATGCTGTCACCGTACGTGAAAGCGAGCTGTTTGAAAACGGCATTCTGTACGGCGATGTGGACACGGAGCGTCTCGTTCAGGATCGCCGCCGCATGAGCACATGGAGAGAGCACGCGGATTGCGCGGTTTTGGAAACCGGCATCGTGCTGCCCGAATTTGAGACGGATCGCGTCATGTATCCGTTCCCGTTCATCCCGAAGGAGGAGATGGAGCTCAAAAAGCGCTGCGAGTCCATTCTGCGTGCGCAGGCGGCCGGCCTTGCGACACGTCTCGGCCATATCGGCTGTAAAACCGCCGTCATCGGCCTGTCCGGCGGTCTCGACTCCACTTTGGCACTGCTCGTTACGGTGCGTGCGTTTGATCTGCTCGGTTACCCGCGCGAAGGCATCCGTACGGTATCCATGCCCTGCTTCGGCACGACAAAGCGCACAAAGAGCAATGCACAGTATCTTGCCGAGGAGCTCGAAGTCAATTTCTGCGAGATCCCGATCGCGGCGGCTGTCGAGCAGCACTTTAAGGATATCGGTCATGATCCGTCCGTTCTGGACGTTACCTTTGAAAACGCACAGGCGCGTGAGCGTACTCAGGTGCTCATGGACGTTGCAAACCGCTTCAACGGCATCGTCATCGGTACGGGTGACCTTTCCGAGCTCGCACTCGGCTGGGCAACGTACAACGGCGACCACATGTCGATGTACGGTGTGAACGGTTCCGTTCCGAAGACACTCGTCCGCCATCTTGTCCGTCATATCGCGAACACCGGAAGCGATGCACTGCGCCGTGTCCTGCTCGATATTCTCGACACGCCGGTTAGCCCGGAGCTTCTCCCGCCGAAGGACGGCGAAATCGCACAGAAGACGGAGGATCTCGTCGGCCCGTACGAGCTGCACGACTATTTCCTCTATTATCTGCTCCGCTTCGGCTTCACCCCGACGAAGATCTATCACATGGCACTTCGCTCCTTTGCCGGCATGTACGACGCGGAGACCGTCAAAAAGTGGCTCAGAACCTTCTACCGCCGCTTCTTCACACAGCAGTTTAAACGCTCCTGTCTGCCGGACGGCCCGAAGGTCGGTACGGTCACGCTGTCGCCGCGCGGGGATTTCCGCATGCCGAGTGATGCATCGTTCAAAATCTGGATGGAGGAAATTGAAAAGCTGTAATGAAGGTTTTAGTTATTGTTGAAACACAGGAAAAACATCGTGCGTGGCTGGAGGCGGCCGCGCCGGATGCAGAGTTTATCTATAAGCCCGACGCGACGCGTGAGGATATCGCCGCTGCGGACGTCATTTTTGGAAACCCCTCCCCGAGCGACGTGAAGCCGACCGATAAGCTTCGCTGGATCCAGACGCAGAGTGCCGGCGTGGACGGCTACCTCGGCGGCTGTCTGCCGAAGGATGCTGTTCTCACAAATGCCACGGGTGCGTATGGCCTTGCGATTTCCGAATATATGCTGGCTGTCTGGATGGAGCTCATCAAAAGGCTGCACACCTACAGGGACGTACAGAGAAAGAATCTGTGGACGGATCTCGGCCCGGTCACGTCCGTGTGGAATTCCACCGTTCTGGTGCTCGGTCTCGGTGACATCGGCGGCGAATTCGCAAAGCGCGCCAAGGCACTCGGTGCACGCGTGATCGGTGTGCGCCGCAAGGGTACGGATAAGCCCGATTACGTCGATGAGCTGATCCTGACGGAGAAGCTCGACGAATACCTGCCGACGGCGGATTGCGTGGCGATCACACTGCCCGGCACGAAGGAGACGAAGGGCATGTTCGGCGCGGAGCGCCTCTCCAAAATGAAGGACGGCGCCGTGCTTCTGAATGTCGGCCGCGGTATGATCGTCGACAGCGATGCACTTTATGATGCGCTCGAAAGCGGCAAGCTTTCCGGTGCCGCCGTGGATGTAACGGATCCGGAGCCGCTTCCGGCGAAGCATCCGCTGTGGCAGCAGGAGAATGCGGTGATCACCCCGCACGTTTCCGGCGGCTTCCACCTGCCCGAAACGCACGACCGCATCATCCGCATCATGGCGGAAAACCTTTCTGCATTCAGAAAGGGCGAGCCGCTTCGCAATGTAGTCGATTGTGAGACCGGCTACCGCAAACTCTAAGAAAGCGAAAGACTTAAATGATACATGAAATCTATCTGGATAACAGTGCGACGACCCGCGTATGCCGTGCGGCTGCGGACAAGGCACTGTACATGATGACCGAGTGCTACGGCAATCCCTCCTCTCTGCACAGCAAGGGCTTTGCGGCGGAGAAGGAGCTCGACGCGGCGCGCGCGGTCATCGCTGAACGGCTTTCCGCACAGCCGGGGGAGATCTGTTTCACCTCGGGCGGTACGGAGAGCGATAATATAGCGATACTCGGTGCGGCACACGCCAAAAAGCGTTTCGGCAGCCGCATCGTAACGACGGCGATCGAGCATCCGGCTGTGCTCAACACGATGGCACAGCTTGAAAAGGAGGGCTTCGAGGTCGTTTATGTGAAGCCCGACGCGGACGGCAACATTCCGGCGGAGAAATTCGCGGAAGCGATCGACGGCAAGACGATCCTCGTCAGTGTGATGGCTGTCAATAATGAAACGGGTGCCGTTCTGCCGCTTAAGGAGATCGCGTCGATCATCAAGCGTAAGAGATCCCCGACGCTGTTTCACACGGACGCCGTGCAGGCATTCTGCAAGCTGCCGCTGTCTCCGAAGCGTTTGGGGCTCGACCTTGTCAGCGTCTCGGGGCATAAGGTGCATGCGCCGAAGGGCGTCGGTGCGCTGTATGTGAAAAGCGGCGTGCGCATCCTGCCGCATAGCTTCGGCGGCGGACAGGAGAAAAATCTGCGTCCCGGCACGGAGGGCGTGCCGCTCATCTGCGCATTCGGTGCAGCGGTGAAAAACATGCCGTCGGAGAGGGAAGCGGAGGAAAGGGTACGTGCCGTGCGGGAGCATCTGCTGATGCGTCTCGGTGAAATGCCCGAGGTCGAGCTGAACAGCCCGGAAAATGCACTGCCGTACATCGTGAACCTGTCTGCGGGACGCGTTCGCGCGGAGACAATGCTCCATTTCCTTGCGGAAAAAGGCATTTTCGTTTCGAGCGGCTCGGCGTGCGGCAAGGCAAAGCCGAGTCATGTGCTGGAAGCGATGGCACTTTCCAAAATGCGCATAGACACGTCACTCCGTGTCAGCCTTTGCGCGGAAAATACAAAAGACGAGATCGACGCGTTCGCGGATGCCTTGAAGCTCGGGCTCGAAACGCTGTCGCATACATAAATTACTAAAAAGGAAACAGATATCATGCAGGAAGTAATTCTGGTCAAGCTCGGTGAGATCGTCCTGAAGGGGCTGAACCGCCGCGTGTTTGAAGACCGACTTTTGAAAAACATTCGCCGCCGCATCTCCCGTGCCGGCAATTTTGACGTATATTCCAGCCAGTCCACCGTGTACATCGTCCCGAAGGACGAGGACGCGGACATCGACGAGGCCGAGGAGCGCGTAGCTAAGGTGTTCGGCATCATCGGCTATACCCGCGCCTGCGTCTGCGAAAAGGACATGGACACCATCCTGAAGACGGCGCCCGAGTATCTCGGCGACATTCTTGCGGATGTTTCCACGTTCAAGGTGGAAAGCAAGCGTGCGGACAAGAAGTTCGCACTCGACTCCATGCAGATCTCCCGTGAGGTCGGCGGCGCGCTGCTGCGTGCCAATCCGCACCTCTCCGTTGATGTGCACAACCCGCAGATGGTCGTGCGCGTGGAGATCCGCGAAAAGGGCGCATATATCCACGGTGAGACGAAGCCGGGTGCAGGCGGTATTCCGGTCGGCACCGGCGGCAAGGCAGCCATTCTCATCAGCGGCGGCCTCGACAGCCCGGTCGCTGCATGGATGATGGCAAGACGCGGCGTCGAGCTGACCGCCATTCACTTCGCAAGCCCGCCGTACACGAGCGAGCGTGCACACGAAAAGGTCGTTTCCCTGCTTAAAAAGGTCGGCGAATATGCGGGCCGCATGGAAATGGTCACGATCCCGTTCACAAAAATTCAGGAAGAGATCCGCGACAACTGCCCCGAGGAGCTCGCAACGGTGCTCATGCGCCGCTTTATGATGCGTGCTGCGGAGCGTGTTGCGCGTGAATACGACTGCAGTGCGCTGATCACCGGCGAAAGCCTCGGTCAGGTCGCGAGCCAGACGATCCAGGCGATCGCCTGCACGGACGCTGCGGCCGAAATGCCGGTATTCCGCCCGCTCATCGGCACCGATAAGGCGGAGATCGTCGCGGTCGCAAGACGCATCGACACGTATGATATTTCCATTGAGCCGTACGAGGATTGCTGTACGGTCTTCACACCGCGCCATCCGCGCACCCGCCCGACGCTGAATATCGTCGAAGCGGCAGAAAAAAATCTCGACGTCGAGGCACTTCTTGAGGATTGCCTGAAAAACGTCGAGGTCAGAAAGATTTGATTTTGAACCTTTGACCTGCGGGATATCCCTGCAGGTCAGGTGCTTTTCAAAGGCATATGCGGACAGAAAAGCAATGTTAAGTTTACATAATATTTTAATGTGACAGCATAATGGGGAAGGAATGATCTTTATGAAAGCAGAGGTTTTATCGGTCGGTACGGAGCTTTTGCTCGGTCAGACGGTCAACACGGACACGACGATCGTGGCACAGGCGCTATCAACTCTCGGCATCGATCTTTTGTATGCGGCAGTTGTCGGGGATAACCCGAAGCGTCTTGAGGATGCGGTGCATGAAGCGCTTTCGCGCAGTGACCTGCTCATCACCACGGGCGGTCTCGGGCCGACGGGCGATGACCTGACAAAGGAGACGGTCGCGGCAGCGGCGGGCAGAAAGCTTGTCATGCATGAAGCGAGTCTTGAGCGTCTGCGCTCCTATTTCGGCGCGAATATTGCGGAAAATCAGATGAAGCAGGCCATGCTGCCCGAGGGCTGCACGGTGCTGCAGAATGATAACGGCACGGCACCCGGCTGTGCATTCGAGACGGACAGCGGCAAGATCGTCATCATGCTGCCCGGTCCGCCGTCGGAGCTGACCCCGATGCTTCACAATTATGCGGTGCCGTACCTCACAAAGTATCAGAATGCGGTCATCGCTTCGCACAGTGTACATGTATTCGGACGCGGTGAGGGTGCGGTCGCGCAGATGATCGATGATCTGACCCAGTGCAGCAACCCGACCGCGGCGCCCTACGCAAAAGAGGGCGAAATGTTCGTCCGCATCACCGCAAAGGCGGCGAGTGTGGAGGAGGCCGATGCCATGTGCGCACCGGTCGTTGAAGAGGTATGCCGCCGCGTCGGCAATTTCGTGTACGGTGTGGATGTGGACACACTCGAGGAGCTCGTTGTCCGTGAGCTGCGCCGTGCGGGCAAGAAGCTTGCCACGGCGGAGTCCTGCACGGGCGGTCTGCTCGGCAAGCGCATCACGGATATTTCCGGCTCGTCCGATGTTTTCGAGATGGGCTGCATCACATATGCAAATTCCGTCAAGGAACAGCTTCTCGGTGTGCCGCATGAAACGCTCGAGCAGTACGGCGCGGTCAGCGAACAGACGGCGCGTGCCATGGCGGAGG
>JAGAOD010000183.1 GCA_017623855.1 Clostridia bacterium | reverse complement strand
GCGATCCAGTTGCCGTAGGACGGATAATCGGGTCGGGCGATCATTTTAAGTGCAAGCTCGGTACAGCCGAATTTCGTCAGCACATGGAACAGCACTCTGCCGCCCAGAACGCCGACGTCGAGATGGTCGTCCTTTTCGTGCACCATTTCGAGCAGACGCTGAAACGCGGTCCCGGCTTCCGTCTCGGTGAAGACGCCGTAATAAATACACATCGCCTGCGAGGTCTGGCAGTTTCCGGCGACGGTCATCGTGCCGAAATCGATGAGATTGCGGCGAACGGCAGCCTTGAACTGCTCTGCGACACTCTTTGCAAAGTCGCGCTGTGCGGGCATATTGACCGCATCAAACAGCACGGAGATCTTATTCGCAATGTCCATCGCCATGACGGAGTCGGTCAGCTCGAGCGGCGCTTTCGGCTCGCCGCCGTCCACCGGACACCAGTCGCCGAGGCCGATGTGAATGAGCCCGTCCTCGTCGGTGCGGGTGGTCAGATAATGAAGATACTTCATGAAGGCGGGCGCGGATTCTATGATCATGTCCGTCTCGCCGCGATAGATATAGACAAAATACGGGAGATACGCGAGGACGCTGTCCCATGCCGGGCCGTTGCCCCAAATGAAGCCCCAGCCGCCCGACGGGACGATGCCGGGCAATGCACCGCGGCCGTCCTGTGCCCTGCAGATATTTCTCTGCCATTCGCGGTAGCTCTTCTCCGCGTCAAAATTCAGAAGCACATGCTCCGAAGAAAGCGCGGCGTCGGCCGTCCAGCCGTTCTTTTCGCGCTGCGGGCAATCGGTCGGGAAATAGTAGAAGTTCGAAAGGTCGCTGCGCTGTGTCATCTCCTGCAGCTTATTTACGGTCTCGTCGGAGCAGACGAAGCCGCCGCGCGTTTTGAGGTCGGAATGGTACACGAGATAGGTCAGAAGCGCGGGCACAGCCTGTTCTTCCGTGATGCCCTCAACGAGGACGTAGCGGAAGCCGTGATACGTGAAGGTCGGTGTGTAGATCTCCTCGCCCTCACCTTTTAAGGTATAAACATCCTTATGCACGATTCTGCTGTCTCGATCCCAGTAGTTCTTAAACCAGATATTCTGAATTTCAAGAGATCCGTCCTCGCGGAGAGAGTCGGCATGCGTAAGCGTGACGGTTTGACCCGCACTGCCCCTGATGCTGAGACGGCAGACGCCGGCGTTGCACTCGCCGAAATCGTAGAGCCAGCCGCCCTTTGTGCGCGTCACGGAAACCGGCTTCATCTCTTTTTCGAGAACGATGGGCGGTACGTCGCAGACGCGAAGCTCGCCGCGCGGCTCAAGCTCCTTATACGTGATGCCCATTGCGGTCGCGATGTGCTCGAGGTCGCCCTCCGTGGGACTTACAACGAGGACATTTTCCCATGCACTGTCGTCAAAGCCTTTTTCACACCAGCCGTCGATCTCACGGCGTGCGTCGTAGACCTCGCCGAAGCGGTAATCGTCGCGAAGGATCGGAGACGGCGCGGTTTTGAAGCTGCCGTCACTTTCGAGCTTCACGGTCTGTCCTTCGCTGTTTTGATACGTCAGAGAAAGCGCGACCTGCGGCGCACTGCGGTACGGCGCTTTGTCGAAATCCCAGATATAGCCGCCCGGATTATTCTGAAAACCGTTGCCGAGCAGAAAGCCGAGCACGTTTTCGCCGCCGTCGAGCGGCACTTCGTATTCGTCACAGTAGATATAGTGGTCGGGATTGCTGATATACGGTGCCAAAAAGCCCTTTGTATACCGCTTTCCGTTTAAGAAAACCTCGTAAAAGCCGCAGGCAGCGACCGTCAGCTTCGCCGTGCAGGGTGCGTCGACCGTAAAGCTCTTTCGGATATACGGTGCGGGAACTGCGCGGTCAAACGTCGTGAACGCTTCCGTACCCTTGATGAAATTCTTCGGTAAAAACATGGACTCAAACATGATAAGACCTCCGTTTACTGTTCTGTATTATGTAAACCATATTGGATAATTTCCTTTGAAAGGACCTCTCCCTCGCTGTCCGTAAAGACGACGTCAGCGTTACTTTCGCGAAGGACGAAGCCGCAGCCGACGAACAGCTCTTCTTCCGGCTGTGCACCGATGACGACGGGACAGGCCTGTCCGTAATGGTCACGCTCATGGCCGGGGAGGCGGATCTCGATCTGATGCGTGTGACCGCAAAGCATAAGATCAGGATGCACGTACTCGCGGAGCAAGGTACACCACTCGGTGAAGATCTCCTCCTCGATGTCAAACGGGTGCACGTCGCGCTGTGTAAACGGCTTGTGTGCGATGACGATGCGCTTTTTGACACCCTCAGCCGCGTATTCGTTTTCGGCGTTTCGGATCATTTCATAAAGGAACTTCGTCTGCCGCTTTCTGAACACATGGCACGCGACCGTATAGCCATACTCCTCATTCGAGTCGGGTTTATCCTCGCCGCAGTCGACGAGCAGACCCCAAAGACTGCCGAGACGGAACGTATAATACGTATTGCCGAGGTGGTTCGGCGTGTAATCCGCAAAGCGCTCCGCGTATCTGCCGCGCATATCGTGATTGCCGCGCGAAAAGACGACGGGCAGTGCACCGCCGGTCAGAATGGAGCAGATCTCATAGACATTCGAGAACTTTGAGGGATCGCCGCTGTGGTCGATGACATCGCCGTTTAAGACGAGCAGGTCGATCTCTCCGAACGCTCTTGCTGCCTGCACGGGCAGGGAGACGCGGTTGTGCGCGTCGGAAATGTGGTAGATGCGTATGTTTTCCTTTGGGACGGGACGGAACGCATACGTCTTTTCCCAGACATCAGCCGTCTGAGTAAAGTACGG
>JAGAOD010000182.1 GCA_017623855.1 Clostridia bacterium | reverse complement strand
GTAATACGTCTTTCCTTCTACGGCTTCAGCTTTGATTTTAACTTCAGGGAAAAGATCTCCACGATCAGCTCCATCTTTCAGCACCCAGCCGTAATTCTCATCCGGAGCCGCAACATAGATGTAATCAGTTACGATCCCCTCAGCCATCAAGGTCTCCACAGCAGAGGAAACGGCCAGCTGATCGCGCATGAGCTGCTCTGCCTTAGCGTTGATCCGAAAGGACATGACAAGGCTGCTGCACACCGGCACCACGACGACGCCGAGCACCACGATGGCGATCAATGTTTCGAGCAGGGTGAAGCCCTCGTTATGCTTACGCTTCACGGTTCGTTTCCTCCTTTCTGCAGAAAATGCAATAAACTTAATCGAAAATGTTATCCTTACCGGTCTCGGGGATCGCTACATCCGGAGACAGGTATTCGCGGTCTTCGGAATTGATCAGATACAGGCGAAGCTTCAAAAGGCCGATCGCCGTATCCGTCTCCGCGTCATACTCCATGGTCGACTCCACGACGGATGTGATGCGGGAGTCGGTGGAAAGATACTCGACCATATCCTGATAACCGTCATACGTCGTCTCGTAGTTTACGGTCAGATCCAGTCCCTGCAGCGTATAACCGCCGCTCAAGGGCTGAATGTCGACCGGCGCACCGAACGCGAACTCGATCTCCGTATCGAACAGCGTTTCGAGATAGAGCACATACATGATCTGATCTTCTTCCTTCATTTCCTTCGGGAAGTGGCTGTACAGCTCCATACGGCTGACTTCGAACTCATTTGTTTTTTCCTCCAGGAACTCCTGCACCTCGGTGTACTTGGAGTTCAGCTGGATGGAATCCTTGACCGCGGAGATCATGGTCTCGAGCTGGCTCACCTTGGATTCGTGGGCGGTCTTCTCCAGCGAGTATACATTATAATAGAAAAGCACCGAAGCTGCGAGCAGGATCACCGCCAAAAGCAGTGCCCAGTATTTCTTCAAAATACTCATTATTCACCCACCTCCAGCTTCTGAACCTTATTCTCATTATAGAGCCCCTTGCGGATCAGCTCGGCGCTCTTGAGCTCATCGTTATACCCGAGCAGTGCCGTAAACTTCACGCGGGTATCCTGTTCCTCGCCGCCTTCGCCCGTTCCGTCCGGATTCGCACCGCCCAGCAGCTCGCTGATCAGCTTATCGAAATCCGCGTCATTCGTGCCGCCGCCGATCTGAGCGGCCTTCATGATCAATGCGTCAATGCGCTTATTTCCCGTGCTGCCGGTTCTGTAGAATTTCTCGAGCAGCTCGTTGACGACCTTGCTTCCGGTATCACCGTTATTCATGATGAATTTATCGACAAGGATCTTGATCTCGTCATTCATGTGACCGGCATCAATATACCCGTTGAGCATCTCGTCCACTTCATCGGAGCCGGTGCTGCCGGTCGCAAGATAGTTGCCGATCATCAGGTCAGCCATCGGATTACCTGTCGAGCCGTTATAGATGTAACTGTTCAGCATCTTTTCGGCTTCGGCGTATGTCGAATCGTCCGGGGTCTCCGCAGAGCAGTCCGCGATGATCTTGTCGATCCTTGTGTTGCCGGTGGAGCCGTTCTTCTCACGGTTTGCCATCATTTCGTCAAAGACCGGAATATCCGTCTTTTTCTTATTTACATAGGTATTGTACAGGATGGAGATCTCGACATTGATGTTTCCTGCATCCACGTAGGAATTGAGTACCTTATCGGCGGCGGCGTTACCGGACTTGCCGGCGGTGAAGTACGCATGCAGAAGTGTTTCCGCCGTCTCGTTTCCGAGCTTTTCGTTTCTCAGATAGGGCAGAACGAGCTTTTTGAGCTGTGTTGCCGTAAGACCCGGGACGCCAATGTCCTCTTTGTCCGGTTCAGGTGTGACGGATGAGCCGCCCTTCTTGTCGATGTGTCTCTGAATAGCTGCCGCGATCTTCTGATTTTCAAGCTTGCGCTCGTTGAATTTCGCCATGACCTCGTTGACGGTCTGAATGCCCGTATCGGCATCCGCCTCGTAATCGTCATACAGCGCACCGATCTTGTCGTCCGCCTTTTTGCTGTCAATATACTCGTCGAGCTCCGGATCGAGCACGGATGCGTAGATCGGATGCTTGGTCGAGCCGGTCAGGAGGTAATTCTCAATGAGCGGCACATACTGTGCGGGCTCCTTGCCCTTCGAGCTGATGTATGTATCCAGCATGGTGCCGATCTGATCCTCCGCACCGGGCGTCGGGGACGGCGTTGGCGTAGGCTTCGCAGACGGAGTCGGCGTTGGCGTAGGCTTCGCAGACGGAGTCGGTGTTGGCGTAGGCTTCGCAGACGGAGTCGGTGTCGCCGTGGGCTGTGCCGTCGGGGTCGGCGCACCGGACGGGCCCGCTGTGGGCGTTGCTGTGGGCACCGGTGTCGGCGTTGCGAGCGTCGGATCCGACCAGGAATTGATGTAATCCCATGCGCTCGAAGAGATCAAAGCATTCAGCTTTGTATTCACATCGGTGTACGTCGTTTGGAAGCCGCCGTTATTCTTCAGCTCTCTTGTAATGTTTTCAATGTTCAAATACGGATACTTGTCGGAATCGTTCTTATTTAAGTAGTATACGTACCAGCTCTGCAGCTCGGTGTCCATCTTAATCAGCGCTTCCACACCCAGCATTCTGTCGTGCGCCGTATAGAGGTTTCCGTTTGCATCCTTATCTTTCACCGCGTCCTTTGTAAGGATCTCATCCACGGTGATCGCCATCTGCTCCCGGCGCGGCTTGCCGGAAAGTGCACCGCTTTCATCAAGCGCCATGCTGTCCGCAATGATCTTATTCGCAAGCACCGGATTCAGATTATAGAAGTCACTGTCCTCAGCGAGCTTCTCGGCAAACAGCGTGCCGGCAATGGGATTATCCACGAGCATTTCGCGGATCGCCGCTTTCATCTCGGCATCGGTGCGTGTGCCCGTAAGCGTTGCGGTCGCAGGCGTGTTGTCGTAGTTCTTCGCAGTAAATGCATCGAGCTTTTCGGCCCTTGCGATCTCATACAGCGTATTGACCACCTGCACCTGATCCAAATATGCGCTCAGGTCGCTGCTGCCTTCTGTCGGCGGGGCTTCTTCGCCGGAGCCGTAGGATTTGGCCGGGCCTCGGCCGCCGCCCTGCAGGTCGGAAATGTCCATCAGGTCGGCATACTGCAGCCGGCGCAGAGCCATGATGAGATAAGCCGCCTCTTCCTTCGTCTCGCAGGCGAAATCCACCATGAGACCTTCTTCGGTGATCTGAATACCGGTGACGCTCGTGTTCTCCGGCATCGTATTTTCGAGCTCGTTCATCACGAGGACGAGGTTATCGTTATACGTCTGCAAAGACGCAAAGACATTGTTCCAGTCGGACTCGTACGCGTCATAGGACGCGGAATACGCATTGTAATTATCGGCAAAGCCCGCCGTCTTCTGCGCCTGAATGTTCAGGATCTGCATTTCGGACTCGAGTCTGTTGACCTCTGCGTCCCAGCCCAGACGCTCGGCAAAGGTGAAGAGCACGACCGCACCGAGCACGAGTGCAGCCGCCAATACCAGTGTGTACTGCCAAAGCTTGCTCTGTACATGTCTGCGCGCCTCACTGACCTTGTTCAGAGAGGGGTTGCCGAAATCCAGCGTGGTGTGCGCCGCACCGGTACAGACGATCCAACGGCTTTCGTAGCTCGTCGGCAGCACGGACAGCGGCATATTCAGCATATCGGAAAGCTCCGATACCATTGCAAAATTCTCAGCCAAAGCGCCGGACACAATGCCGTTGATCTCACTGCCGCGTCCTGCCTCCATGGAACGGAAATACTCGACCATCATGGAGACTTCGCTGAACTGATATGTGGGATCCACACCGCAGCGGATCAGTCTCTGGAACACGACCTGTCCGTTACGCACGAAGGTCATGCTGAGGAGATCCTGCTCCATGGTCAGGTGCATGTCCGTAACCGCACCGACCGTGTTCTCTTCCTCGACCTCGACGACATCCTCCGTCTTCTTGCCGAAGGAGATCTCCATATTCAGGCTGAAGCTCTTGGTCTGCTTCGCCGCCTTGTTCTTTCGGGAGAACGATGCACCGACGGCTGTCGCGATGCTGTGTCCGCAGTAATCCACGGCAGCAACGGACAGACCGCATGCGTTCGCGATCTGATAATACGGATCCAGCATCGTCATGGGTACCGCCCAGAGCTGGATCTCGACCTCACGCGTACCGTTGTCGCGGCTTCTCGGGCCGACGGTCTCCCAGACCATGCGGTAATCATGCACGTCCACCGGGAAATACATGTCCATATTCGCAAGCAGCAGCTTTTCAAGCTTTGCTTCCGGCAGCTCCGGCAGCGAAACCGTTTCCGAGATGACCTGAGACGTGCTCAGTGCGAAGACCGTTTGACGGACGCCCTTAAAGCCCGGCTGCTTCAGCGTATCCTTCAGCATCTGGCGTACGACATCGACGTTTCGGATCACGCCGTCCTCTACGGCACCGGCGGGTGTCGCCACCGTCTCGCCGTGCAGGATCTGTCCGCTCTTATCTATGACAGCCAGCTGCGTTTCCTGTCGTCCGAGCTGGATCGCCAGTACCTTGCCGGTAATTTTGCATTTACTCATCAGAATTTCCTCCTCTGAACCGCTTTCACACGGTTCAGTCTATTGTTACAGTCCAAAAAGGCTGAGATATGCAGTGATCAGTTTTTCTCCCACGAGTGCGGAAAACCAAATGCCGGCGGCCAGGTACGGGCCGAATGCCAGCTTGTTCGACGAACCCTTCCGCATTCTGAGGGAGTGGATGACCGCACCTGAAAGGCTGCCCGCCAAAACGGCTAAAAGCATTTTCGGCCAGCCGAGCAAAAGCCCCGCCGCCGCGACCAGCTTCACGTCACCCATACCGAGTCCGCGGCCGCCGGTCACGAGATGCAGAAGCAGGAACACAAGGCTCACTGCCAGCATACCGATCAGATACAGCTTCCAATTTGTAAGGTCCGTGGCCAATCTGACAACACCAAGGAGGAAAATCGTCAGATTGATACCGTTCGGAATGATATATGTACGCCAGTCAATGACCGACAGCACTAAAAGCATGGAAAAAAGCACGCAGTAAAGACCCACGGTGATCCAGTCGCCGCCGAAGACGATCGCCGTCAAAAGCCACATCAGGCCGTTCAGCGCTTCAACGAGCGGATACTGCGCGGAAAGCTTCGTACCGCAGGCGCGGCATTTGCCCCGCTGACACAGCCAGCTCAAAAGCGGGATCAGCTCATACCACCGGAGCCTGTGTCCGCAGGTCATGCAGTGGGAGGGAGTCTTCACGAATTCCTCGTTTTTGGGGATGCGGTAGATCAGCACATTACAGAAGCTGCCTACGCAGAGACCTAACAGAAGCACGGTCAAATAAATCAGAAGCTCCACTTTCTTTCCCCTTTCTTAAAATAACACAGCGTGTTTTACGAAACATCAAAGATACTGGTCGTACGCCTTATTCATGCTCAGCATGGGCAGGAAGATCGCGAGGACCAAAATGACTACGAAGACCGCAAGGAACAGCATGACCGCCGGCTCCAAGAGGGAGAGGAGGCTCTGTGTCGCATTCTGCACCTCGTCGTCGTAATAATCCGCCGTTTTCTCCAGCATATTCTGAAGATCACCGGTCTCTTCACCGATGCCGGCGAGATTGCATACCATCGGCGGGAACAATCCCGAGTCCCGCAAAGAGTCGTTCAGCGACCAGCCCTCGGAGACCATCGTGCGGATCGACTGCACGGCTTCGCGGAAATAAATATTGCCCATATTGAGCGCGACCAGATCAAGACTTTCGACAAGTCCCAGACCGGAGCCCAGAAGCAGGGAAAGTGTTCTGCAGAAGGTCGAGCACGCCGAACGGACCGTCAAAAGCTTTACGACCGGGATCTTGCGGGTCAGCCAGCCGAAGAAGTGCTTGCCGCGGTCTGTGCGGTTGAAAATAACGGCGCCCATGACGATGACCGCCAGCACGATGAGTGCCAGCCACCACCATTTGACGAACCAGTCGCTGACCGCCATGACCATCTGAGTCGGCAGGGGCAGCTCCATGTTCATGTCGGTGAACGTCTGCATGAAGGACGGGATGATCTTGACCATCATAACGATCATAACAACGATCATGACAACGATCAGAACACACGGATAGATCATCGCTTTGCCGACGGCGGATTTCGTCCGCTGGGCTTTATCGAACCAGGACTCCATCTGCGCAAAGGACTCCTCGAGATTACCGGACTCTTCGCCGGCCGCGACCATATTGGTCAGCATATTGGAGAAGATCTTCGGGTGTCTGCGCATGGAATCGGCAAGGGTCTCACCTTTTTCAATGCTTGCCTGAATATCACGGATCGCCGCGGCAAGCTTTTTGTTTTCCGTCTGCTGACTCAGCATCGCCAGAACATTCGACACCGGCACACCGGCGCGCAGAATGGACTGGAACTGACGGCAGAAGATCGCCATATCCTTCGCCTTGGGGTTTCCGAGGAACGGCAGCTCGATGTCGCGGTTCAGCGCATTGAGCTCTTTGATCTCCAGGATCGAATAACCGGCAGCACGGAGAGAGTGCTTCGCCGCATCTATGGACGAGGCTTCCACACTGGATTTCACCTGTTTACCTAACCGGTTTATCGCAACATAGCTGTATGAAGGCATAAATCAATATCTCCCCAATTGAGCGCGCATGGTCGCGGGATCATTCGCCGCCGCCAGCGCATCCGTCAATGTAATTTCACCTTTACGGACCATATCCGTCAATGCATCGTCCAAAAGCTGCATGCCGAGCCGCTTGCCGGTCTGCATTGCACTGAGGATCTGAACCGTTTTATTCTGCAGGATCATGGAGCGGATCGCGGAGTTCGAGATCATGATCTCAAAAGCCGCCTTTCGTCCGCCGTGCGTACACGGCAGAAGCGTCTGACCCACTACACATTCCAACACGTCCGCCAGCTGAATGCGGATCTGATTCTGCTGCTCGGGCGGGAACGAGTCGATGATACGGTCGATCGTGCTGGCTGCACCCTTTGTGTGCAGCGTACCGAACACAAGGTGACCGGTTTCCGCAGCGGTGATCGCCGTGGAGATCGTCTCGAGGTCGCGCATCTCGCCGACCAGAATAACGTCCGGGTCCTGACGCAGAGCCGCTCTGAGACCCGAAGCGAAGGACGTCGTATCGGTTCCCACTTCACGCTGATTGATAATGCAGCGGTCGCTTGTGTGGATATACTCGATCGGCTCCTCCAGCGTGATCACGTGGCGCTCCGTCGTCTGATTCACATGATTGATGAGTGCCGCAAGCGTAGAGCTCTTACCGGAGCCCGTAGGGCCGGTGATCAGAACCAGGCCTCTCGGCTTTTCCGCCTGCTGAATGACGACCTCGGGCAGTCCGAGAGCCTCCGCCGTCGGGATCTGCATGGGCAGAAGACGCAGTGCAAGCGCCGTATGTCCCTGCTGTGAAAAGATGTTGCAGCGGATACGGACCATATCGCGGAATGTGGTCGCAAAGTCGACCTCACCCATCGAGCGGTACGTTGCGATCTGCTCTGCAGACGCCAGCTCACCGGCTACCTGAAAGGTGTCCTCCTCCGTCAGCGGGATATTTCCCTGCTCCATGAGTCTGCCTTCAACTCGAAAGACGGGCGGTTTTCCCACTGTCAGGTGAATATCGGAGGTGTTCGTTTCCGCAGCGGAAAGAAGCAGTTTTGTAAAATCTATCATTTAAGCCTCTCCTCTGCATGACCGTGCTGATCGTCCTGACCCTCAACGCTGATACGCATCATTTCCGAAATGGTCGTTTCACCCTCCAGAACAAGGCGGCGGGCACTGCTGTGCAGTGTGCTCATGCCTTCTTCTACGGCAACGTCTCTGATCTCGGCGGTGGGCGCTCTGGATGCGATCAGGTCTCGAACGCGATGGCTGACCTCGAGGATCTCATAGACACCGGTTCGCTCAAAATAACCTCTGCCGCCGCAGCGCTGACAGCCGACCGGCTCATAAACCGTCGCCGTCTTCGCTTCCTCGGGGGTAAGGCCCAAAAATTGGATTTCATGTTCTTCCAATTGATGCGGACGCTTGCAGTGCGGGCACAGGCAGCGTACAAGGCGCTTTGCCACGATGCCGACAAGGGAGTCCGCGATCAGATAGCTCTCCACACCCATATCCAACAGACGCGTGATACTGGAAACCGTATCATTCGTATGTAATGTGGAAAGCACCAAATGACCCGTGATGGACGCCTGAACGGCAATGGAAGCCGTCTCGCCGTCTCGGATCTCACCGATCATGATGATGTCCGGGTCCTGACGCAGGATGGAACGAAGGCTGTCCGCAAAGGTGAGGCCCGCCTTCGGATTGACCTGTGTCTGATTGACGCCGTCGATATTGACCTCGACCGGGTCTTCGACCGTAACAATATTAACGTCGATGGAATTGAGCTCATTGAGCGCGGTATAGAGCGTTCTGGACTTACCGGAGCCGGTCGGACCGGTAACGAGCACGATGCCGTTCGGGCGGGAAAGGATGCGGCGGAAATGCGCTTCCTCTGCCGCATTAAAGCCCAGCGTATGCATACCGAACTTTGCGTGTACGGCCTGCTTCAGCGCAAGTCGCATAACACATTTTTCACCGTAAACCGTGGGCAGTGTGGAAACACGGATATCGTATTCCCTGCCGTCGACCATGATCGTGGAACGGCCGTCCTGCGGCTTACGTTTTTCGGAAATATCAAGACCGCTCAGGATCTTGACGCGGGCAATGATCGCCGACAGCAGACGGCGGTCGTAGCTTGAAGCCACGAACAGCACACCGTCGACGCGGTAACGAACGCGGACGCCTTCGCGCTCCGGTTCAATGTGAATATCGGATGCACGCTGACGGGCAGCCTGCTCGATCAGCGAGTTTACAAGCATAACGACCGGGGAGGAATTGACGTCCTCACGGATCAGCTCCTCCTCTACGGAGAGGCTGTTTTCGGAGTCCCTTGTGTACATCTCCGCCGCTTCGCGCATTTCGTCACTGCCGTAATAGCGGTCGATGGCAACGAGGATGTCCGTCGTCGTTGCGAGATAGGGACGGACGCGGCATTTGCTCGAGATCGATACGATATCGCGGCCGCGCCTGTTCATCGGGTCGTCCATAGCGACAAGCAGGATCTCCGGCTCCTCCGGATCATAGCCGAACGGGATCACCGTATGGGTCCTCAGAAGATCGCCGCGGACCAGCTGACGCACATCGGCCGGGATCTGCTGCTCATATAGGTGGATGATCGGCAGCCTGGATACAGCGGCCAGCGCTTCTAAAAGCTGTTCCTCACTCAAAAGCTCGCTTTCGCTGATCAGCTCGCGAACACTGCGGCCGGAGGCATGGTGTTCCTCACGCAGACGCTCGATCTGCTCTTCGGAGAGCAGCTGATGCTCTGCGATATATTTCAAAAGGCGCTCACTCAAAGGAATTCTCCTCTCTCAGTCAAATTGTGGTCGAAGCATCGACACAATACGATATATGGAAAACAGGATATACGAAGTCTATTATAGAGCATAATTATCTGTATAATACAATACCACAAGTTCGACGGAATAGCAAGCTTTTAGTGCCTATTTCCCTATCCAAAATCCGGCAAAAGTCCCACCGGTTTTCAGTAAAAATATAAAACAAACAGGAGATACCCAACCCCGGGTACCTCCTGCTGAAAACACGTCTATTTTTCTTCCGAATATGCCCGGATCTCCTCCAGAAAAGCCTTCCCGTACCGGGCGGCCTTCTTTTCGCCCACACCGGACACACGCAGCAGCTCCTGCTCGGTCTGCGGCTTTACCGCACTGAGCTCCCGCAGGGTGGCATCCGTAAACACAACATACGCCGGAACGCTTGCGCGGGAAGCGAGCTTTGCCCTGAGCTTTCTGAGCCTTTCGAAAAGCGCTTCGTCGGCCGTATCGAGGCCATCCGCCGTCCGCTTCTTAGGCTTTTCGGGCGCGACCGGCACGCGCATTTCGAATTTCTTCCCGCCCGTCAGTATGCTTTTGGCTTCGGGCGTCAGGCGCAGCACGGGGCGTTCGCCGTCCGTCTGCTTGAGATAGCCTTGCATGCGGAGCGCATCGAGCAGACGGCGCACCTCTGCGACCGCTTGTCCGCGCATCAGCCCGTATGTACTGAGCTTTTGAAATCCGTTTTCCGCCACGCGCTCCGTCTCAACACCGCGAAGCACGTCGATGATCATGCCGCTGCCGAAATGCTGACCGCAGCGCACAACGCAGGAAAGCGCCTGCTGTGCTTCGACCGTCATGTCGGCCAAAGCCGAGCCCGCGGCACAGGACGAACAGTTTCCGCACTGCACCTGCGCCTTTTCACCGAAATAATGCAGGATATACCCGCGCAGACAGTCCTGCGTCAGACAGTAAAACTCCATTTTGCGCAGACGGTCGAGATCGCGCCGAAAGACGGCATCCTGTGTGTCGGGGTCGAGGTTCGGGTTCGGATCGCTGTTTTCGATCATCCAGCGATTCGTGTGGACATCCTTTGCACCGAACAGCAGAATACACTCCGCCGGTGCGCCGTCGCGTCCGGCACGCCCCGCCTCCTGATAATAGCTCTCCAGATTTTTCGGCATGTTGTAGTGGATGACAAACGAGACGTTGGATTTGTCGATGCCCATGCCGAAGGCATTCGTCGCGACCATGACCGGTTTGCGGTCAAAGATGAAATCCTCCTGATTTTGACGGCGCTCTTCCTCCGTCAGACCGGCGTGATAACGTGTCGCGCGGATCCCCTTGTCCCGCAGCAGTGCTTCCACTTCCTCCACGGTGCGGCGGGTCAGACAGTAAACGATTCCGCTCTTTTCCCGTCTCTCGTCCAAAAGCTGCAGAAGCCGCAGCGGCTTGCTGTTCGGTGTTTCCACCGCAAAGTACAGGTTCGGCCGGTCGAAGCCCGTCGTGACCTGAACGGGACTTTTAAGCTCCAAAAGTGATGCGATATCCCGCCGAACCGCCTTTGTCGCGGTAGCGGTGAATGCGCCGATCACCGGCCGCTGCGGCAAAAAGGACACAAATTCCGCGATCCTTCTGTATTCGGGGCGGAAGTCCTGTCCCCACTGTGAGACGCAGTGCGCTTCATCCACGGCAATGAGCGAGATCGGTAATTTTGCGCACACGGCGCGAAAGCCCTCCGTCGAAAGACGCTCCGGGGCGACGTAGATCAGCTTATAGCACCCGTTTTCCATGTCCGAAAGCGTCTGCCCGTACACCTGCGGAGACAGGGAGCTGTTCAGAAAAGCCGCCGGTATTCCGTTTTGGTTCAACGCTTCCACCTGATCCTGCATCAGCGAGATGAGCGGTGAAATGACGAGTGTAAGTCCCGGTAAAAGCAGTGCCGGGATCTGATAGCAGACCGATTTTCCCGCACCCGTCGGCATGACGCAGGAAACGTCCCTGCCGCCAAGCAGCGCGTCAATGATCTCCTCCTGCCCGCTTCTGAACGACGTATAGCCGAAAAAGCGGCGCAGCGCTTCTTTTTTGTCCATATTTCTTCTCCAATAAAAAACCCGTGCGAGCCGGTCTGCCCGTACGGGTTTAAGTTTTCAAAAATCAGCCGATGTGCAAAATGGCACAGGCGATGCGGAAATAGATGAGCAGCGACAGCGCATCGACGATCGTCGTGATGAACGGGTTCGCCATAACCGCCGGGTCAAAGCCGACACGCTTTGCGAGCACCGGCAGGGAGCAGCCGACGACCTTCGCCATTAAGACGGTCATCACGATCGTGATGCAGACGACCAGTGCGACCTCTACGGAGAGGCGGTCGATGAGCATGAGCTTTGCAAAATTGACAACGGCAAGCGAAAAGCCGCAGAGCAGCGCCACGCGGAATTCCTTCCAGATGATCATCGGTACATCGCGGTACTCGATCTCACCGAGTGAGAGACCGCGGATGATCGAAACCGAAGACTGACCCGCCGCGTTACCGCCCGTACCCATGAGCATCGGGATGAAGCCCGTCAGAACCACGGTCGCTGCGAGTGCATCCTCAAAGGAATTGATGATGCTTCCCGTCAGCGTTGCGGAGAGCATCAGGAGCAAAAGCCACGGCACGCGCTTTTTCCACGTTTCGATGACGCCCGTCTTCATATAGGGACGGTCGGTCGGCGTAATAGCCGCCATCATTTCGATATCTTCCGTCGCCTCTTCCTGAATGACGTCGATCGCGTCGTCGATGGTGACGATGCCGACGAGCCTGCGCTCGTTGTCGACGACCGGAACGGCCAGAAAGTCATACTTGTCAAAGAGCGCCGCGACCTCTTCCTTGTCGGTCTGCGTCGTAACGTGCACGATGTTGGTTTCCATGATGTCGCGGATCAGCGCATCCTTCGGTGCCAGAAGAAGCCCCTTGACCGTCACGATGCCCTTGAGCTTCCGGCGGCTGTCCGTAACGTAACAGGTGTAGATCGTTTCCTTCTCGACGCCGATCTCCCGAATGCGGTCGAATGCCTCCGAGACGGTCATACCGCGTCTTAAGTCCACATATTCCATCGTCATGATGGAGCCCGCGCTGTCCTTCGGGTAATTCAGGATCTGATTGATGGAGTCGCGCATCTCCTTGTCGAGATTCTTCAGGATGCGGTGCACGAGATTTGCCGGCATCTCCTCGATCATATCGACGGCGTCATCGAGATAGAGCTCATTGATAACGTAGCTCAGCTCGCGGTCGCTGAATTTTTCGACCAGCACCTCCTGAACGTCCGGATCCATGTAGGCGAACGCGTCCGCCGCAAGCTCCTTCGGGAGCAAACGGAACACGAGCGCCATGCTTTCCTCGGGGAGCTCTTCATACAGCTCCGCCACGTCAGCCGGGTTCATTTCCTTCAACAGAACACCCAGCTTCGGAAATTCTCTTTCCTCGAGATATTTAAGTACCTTTTCGTTAAATTCCTGCATTTTCTGTTCGTCCTTCCTTTCTCTGCATTTGCTGCAAAAATCGGTAATTTAGACGATACGGCCCGGGCAGGATCCATCCGTGATTACAAAAGAAAACGGGTGAAAAAAACAGACCCGTTTTTCATATTTATCGGCGGCTGCATCCGTTTTCGGGGAATCGCACCGCCACTACTGCCAGCGTCCATTTTTTTCACTCCTTTATGTGTTTGATCGTTCGGGTACACGAAAAATACACTTGCGCACCCTTAATAAAGTTAACCTTTTTTTGCCGTGTTGTCAACCCCGACAGCAGTGTTTTTTTCCGGATCCGGATGTAAGGAAACGGGCATCTGCAGCTCGTCCCATTCCGACGTGCGGTTGATCTGAAAAAGGCACATAACAGCGACCCCCAAAGCGCCGCCGGTGAGCAGTCCGAAAAGAAAATACAGCATAGCTTTCCTCCAAAATGTTCTCTCTGAAAGTTTGGTCGAAAGGTATGCCGTATATACAAAAAGAGGGCATTGCATTTTTGCAATACCCTCTGAATATATTGAATTTATGCCTTGCGGATCGTGATGTCCTTGATGATCGGCTGATTTTCAGGCGCGATCATGCCGTTGCCGTCGATCGGCTCAGCTTCGGTGCAGATCTTATCGACGATGTCCATACCCTCGACTACATAGCCGAATGCAGCGTAGAGACCGTCGAGGGACTCCATGTTGTCCTGATGCACAATAAAGAACTGGGTGGACGCACTGTCATAGCTCTGGTTTGTACGTGCCATGGAGATCGCACCGCGTGTATGCTGCAGCTTATTCTTGATGCCGTTTGCCTCAAACTCGCCGACGATCGTCGCGGAACCGTCACCGATGCCGTCGCCGTTCAGCGAACCGCCCTGCATCATGAAGCCTTCGATGATGCGGTGGAAGGTCTTGCCGTCGTAGAAATCGCTCTTTGCAAGGTTGATAAAGTTTTCGACGGTGATCGGCGCTTCGCGTTCGTTCAGCTGCACGGTCACGGTACCGTAATTTTCGATTTCGATGTCCGCATAATAGCCGCCTGCATAACCGATGCCGAAAATGGACACGAACAGTACGACAGCGACGCCGACCGCGACGAGACCGCCTGCGATCCAGCTGAGTGTCTTCTTCTTTTTGCCGGGATCGACCGGTGCGGTGATCGGCGGCTTCTTGACCTTTTCGCGTTTCGGCTGCGCGGCATCCGTATTGATATAGGTGCGCACGCGGGTCTGCTCCGGCAGCTCGATGTCGGAAAGCTGCGCCGTGATCTTCTCGCGTACGGCGGCATACATCGGGACGGGCTCGTCCTTATCCTTCTGCATGGAGTCGAGTGTGCGGGTCATGGTATTCCACGCCGCTGCGAGATCGCTTTCGACCTCGGCCTCCTTCAGCTTCATCGCCTTTGCGATCTCTGCGTGATCCAAACCGGCCTTTGTCTTCAGAATATACTCAAAACGGTGGCGGTGGCTGAGCTGGGAGACAAGATAATCCATGCAGCCCGCTTCGTCATCGTCACGAATCTCGGAAAACGCAAACTGCTCGGAAATGAGACGTGCGCTCTTGATGTCTTCGAATGCATAGCCGTCCTCTTTTAAGAGGAGCTTTCTGCACTGCTGTGCCGCGAGAACGGCAGCTTCCTTCTCGGACTTACCCTGTGCGGCGGCTTCGACCTTTGCCGCTGCTTTTTTCGCAAGCTCCATATCATCCTGCAGAAGCAGTGCGCAGAGCTCTGCGGTATTCAGTACCTTATTTTCCGTCATTTTTTCGGACCTTCCCTTTCAAAGCCCGCCGTGACCGTTTGTCCCGCGGGCCGTAAAATATCGTATAGAATACGATAAATTATACTGAAAACACCTCTAAAAATCAAGCATAGTTTCCCAAAAACAACATTGTTTACAATTTCATCGTATGATAAAGCACTAAAGCACGGTGAGGGCTAAAATCCCGAAAAGCAGTTTTTCTGCCTTTCGGGACAAAGAATCAGCGATACAGCGCTTCGGGAATTTCAATAAACTGCGTAAAGAACGACTCGTGCTCGCGGGAGTAAATGCGGGAAATGATCTCGCGGCATTTTGCGGCGTCGATCACGCGCACCTCGGCATTGCCGAGTGTGCCGGCCGTCTGCGCGCCAAGCTCCGTGAGCGGCTTTTCAAAGTTTACATAAAACTGTGACACATCGTTTGTTCTCGAGCATTTATGCGGGCGGAAGAAGCGCTTCAGCATTTCGCCGTTATGATCTGTGATCGTCACCTCGAACGGCTCGCCGAGACGGTTTTCGACACCGGCATATTCATCCACCGAATGGATGAACGTGTCGCGGTCGTGCTTTACGCCGATGAGCAGGATCTTCGCACCGCGCTCCGCGAGCTTATCCCAGCAATAGCCGGGCGCGCCGGGGGAACCGGCATTCTCCTCGCCGTTTACATAACTTTCCGCATCTCTGCCGTGCGCCCAGACGGAATGGGTCGGGTGCAGCGAACGGATTCCATCCCTGCGCTTCGCGGCGATCTTCGGCACAGTGCCGATGCACGGCACGGCTGTGCGGACGTCATACACGGGGTTATCCTTCGTGACGGAATCCCATGTGTGGGTCGGCACAACGAAAAGTCCCTCGGAAAGATACTCGCAGAATGCGTCGATGAACGCGTCCGCGCCGCCCTCCACCTCGCCGACCGCCTTTAAGGAGGTATGAATAAGAACCGTATCCGTGGGCTTTAACCCCATCTGCTCCATTTGCTTTTTGAGATCTTCTTTTGTAAACACAGGCATTCTCCCCTCTTTACTCAATAAACCCAGTATAACAGACAGCCCGCCGCCGTGCAAGGCACGAATATTCGCAACGCAGGAAATGTTTTTTCGTTTATACTGTGTTATGATATGGACATAAGGCATAAGGGGGTGAGAAAAACGGACAGCCGGGATATGATCCAAAACAGCATCGACTACATCGAAGACCATCTGAAAGCAGACATCGACGCGGCGGAACTGGCTTCCCGTGCAGGCTTTTCCGTGTTTCATTTCTACCGCCTGTTTCAGGCCGCCGTCGGATACCCTATTATGCAGTACATCCTGCGCCGCAGACTGCTGCACACCGTATACGCCATGCGCTGCGGGAGCAAGGGGATCGACGCCGCACTTGAATACGGCTTTGAGACATACGCCGGATTTTACAAGGCATTTCTGCGTGAATTCGGCTGTACGCCGCAGGAATTTCTCAAAAGCCGCAGGGCAAAACGCCCGATAAAGCCAAATCTTTCATTGGAGGCCGTTATGACAGTAACACACAAAAAAGCCGCCGGGATCCTCCGGCACTGGAACCTTGAAAACGAGCCGATCACGGATATTTACTACGACGGGACCGGCGAGAAAAATGCGCACGCACTGTATATCGGCGAGCAGTATGTTTTGAAATTCACCGAAGATCGCGAAAAGCTGGAAAGCAACATCCGGCTGGCTTGCGCTTTGGATGCCGCAGGTCTCTGCGCCGCGCTGCCCATTCCGACCGAAGAGGGAAAGCCGTATTACACGGACGGAGAAATACACTTCTGTCTCACGAGACGTCTGCCGGGCAGGCAGGCCGTGACCTCCGATTTTTACGCGGAGGAGGGCGGTTCTGCCGCACGGTTTATCGGCGGGATCATCGGACAGCTGCATAAAACACTGATAAAGCTCGAGCTTCCGGTTTTCGAAGCCGACCTGCTTGAAGCGTTCCGACATGCACTGCCGAAAGCGCAGAGCATTCTGCGGACGGACGGCACTTTCTGCGCGGAGCTTTCTTCTCGGTTTGAGAGCCTATATAAGAAGCTGCCGCGGCAGATCATTCACCGCGATCCGAACCCCGGAAACATCATCAGCGACGGAAACACGTGGGGATTCATAGACTTTGAGCTTTCCGAGCGGAACGTCCGCATTTTTGACCCCTGCTACGCGGCAACGGCCATTTTGTCGGAGAGCTTTTCGGACACGGACTCTGAACAAAACGAAACGTGGCTCACGGTGTACCGCAACATCTTCGCGGGATATGAAGATGCCGTCGGGCTCACCGAAGAGGAACGGGAGGCCGCCCCTTACGTGCTGCTTGCCAATCAGATGATCTGCGTCGCGTGGTTCTCGGAACAGGAAAAATACCGCGAACAATTCGAAGCCAACCGCAAAATGACCCTGTGGCTTATTGAGAAATTCGAAGAGCTGAAACTCAGATAGAAAACAGCCGGACGCAAGCCCGGCTGTTTTCTTATCTCTGAACCGCATTAAACGTTCCGGTGTATTCGTCGAGGAAGTCCTCTGCGGTTTTTGTCATACGAATGACGGCGCGGTCTTCCTTAAACGAGAACATCATGAAGAGATTTCCGAAATATTTGTCGATGATCTGCACCTTGATGCAGAGCTTTTGGCTTTCGCGCCATGCGGCGGAGGCGGCACAATCGTAGAGAAAGCCGTCCGTTGTGCGTGCGCCGGCGTGGAGATCGGAATAGCCGTATTCGGGGAATTTGCTGAACACGTTTTTCCCGAGACCGAAGGGCAGTACTTTGTCTCCCTGTGCGTTTGTGTAATGCAGTTCGCCGCTGTTTTCTCCGGTGAAATGCAGTGAAAAGCGGGTGATACCGGTCGGATTTTCCTCGCAGACATACACCTTCCCATTCAGTGTATCGGCATAGGGCGAATCCGTTTCACCGGAAAGATGCAGAAGCTCGAGGGACTCTGCAAGCGCCAGACAGCGCGCATACGCTTCGGGGTCTTCTTCAAGCGGCTCATCGGCGATATTTTCGACGATCAGATCGTAAAACGCCGTCAGGATGAGCGATTTTGCCTCCGCATAGCCCTGATTATCCGCCGTGCACGTGAAAATGAGATCCTTCTCCGGCAGGCAGACCGTCAGCTGACAGCCCATGCCGTTGAACGCAAAGCCGTTGTAGGCGGTGCGCCAGATCTGATAACCGTAGCCGTGCGTGAACACGCCGTCAAAGCCCATTTCGTCATTGTCCGCGAGACGGGAGGTCGCCGTGCGCAGAAAGGCTTCGTTCATGAGCCTTTCCCCATGCCACGTACCGTAATTCATCACGAAACGCGCAAAGGACGCGATGTCGCGTGTCGTGCACAGCATGGCGGAGTCGCCGAAGCTGTCGTTTGTTTTGGTCTTTAACACGGACGCGGTCTTAAATGTACCGAGCTTTTCGAAAATACGTGCGTTCAAAAAATCGAACAGGGACATCCCGGAGAGCTTTTCGACGAGCGTGCTGAGCACCTGCGAGCCGGGGCTGTCGTATTCCCAGCGCATGCCGCCCGGAAAACGCGCCGTATTTTCCGCAAAATACAGATGCACGCGGTCGGGGTCTTCGTGTCGGAACCAGCTCGGCGTATTGCCGCAGGTTTCCATCATCAGCATATCGCGAACGGTGAGATCTTTGAGATTTTCCGGCATTTCTCTGTCGAGCTTTTCAGGAAAATACCGGCTGATCGGGTCGCTGAGCTTCAGCTTACCGTCCTCCTCCAAAAGTCCGATCGCAACGCCGACAAAGCTTTTCGTCTGCGAATACATTCTGTGGCAGAAGTCTTTATCGAAAGGCTTCCAGTAATATTCCGCGAAGATATCTTCGCCGCGCATCATCAGCACGCTGTGCATCGCGAGCCCGCGGCGGTTCAGCGTACGGATCATTTTTTCGACGAGTGCGGAAGAAATGCCGACGCTTTCCGGTGTGACCGTTTTGAACATCACGCCACCTTACTTTCTGCGGACCTTATACTGTCCGGTTTTCACGGGTGCAAATGCCAACCCGTTTTCGAGCACGTAGCCGTTTTCGAGGAACAGCGTGGCACGTACGTTTTCCGGCACCTCGACACTGAAGAGGATCTCGTCCCCCTGCTTTTCCCAGCGGGAAACAATCTTTCCGTCGGGCGCTTCATACCAGCCCTCTGCAAAGTCGAGTGCAGACACGAACGACGGGCGCAGGTCGACCTTGCGGATGTCGTTTCCGTTCGGATTGAATCGGATGCCCGCAAGGCTCTTAATAAACCACGTACTGATGTCGCCCCAGAAATGATGGTTCGTAGAGCTGACGGTGACGGGGTCGAAATTCTCCCAAAGCGTTGTCGCGCCGCGCGCGATCCAGTTGCCGTAGGACGGATAATCGGGTCGGGCGATCATTTT
>JAGAOD010000181.1 GCA_017623855.1 Clostridia bacterium | reverse complement strand
TTGCTGATGCCGGTCGGTGTGGCAAGAAACGTGCCGTCCTCAAGGCGAACGCTCACGTTGCCGTCATTTGCCGCAACCCAGCCGAGCTGCCACATTTTATGGCAGATATCACAGACTTGTTCTTTTATCAGTTCAATATCCATAGGAATTCTCCTCAATTACTTGTAAAGCGGTCCGTAAGCGGCACAGGCGCGGTAGTCCTGGCCTTCCTTATCCATGCCGAATGCATTCCAAGCTGCCGGACGGAAGATCTTCTCGTCCGGAACATTGTGCATGCAGACCGGGATGCGGAGCATGGAGCACATGGTGATGAGATCCGCACCGATGTGACCGTAGCTGATCGCACCGTGGTTTGCGCCCCAGTTGTTCATGACATCGTAAGCCGTCGCAAACGGGCTGCCGGCCTTGCCGTCGCAGCGCGGGGCAAACCATGTGCAGGGCCATGTGTAGTCCGTACGTGCCCAGAGTGTATCCGTAACATCGTCGGGCAGCTGTACCGTCCAGCCCTCAGCGATCTGCAGGACCGGGCCGAGACCCTTGACGAGGTTCAGACGGATCATTGTCGCCGGCATTTCAGCCTTTGTGACAAAGCGGGAGGAATAACCGCCGCCGCGGAAATAGCCGAGGTCGGCATAGTTCCATGTGGTGTTCTCCATGATGGCCTTCTGATCCTCTTCCGTGACCTCCCACCACTTCTTCATGAGTGCGTTACCGTTTTCGTCCTTGGCTTCGCCGTTTGCGTCAAGGCAGCAGGCGCCGGAGTTGATGAGGTGGATCATACCGCCGTTTTCGAGGACCTTGCCGTCGACCTCATAGCCCGTTGCCTTCTTGATGGCATCCGGAGACCAGTATGTACGGACATCCGCGAACATCTGCGCGCGGTTCGTAAGGAGCTTCATAAACAGCATGCCGAGGCCGTTCAGGACGTCATTTTCCGTCGCGAGAATGTATGGCTCGCGTGCGCCGTTCCAGTCGAAGGAGGTGTTCAGCATCGCTTCGGGGAAGTCACAGTTCGGGTAGAAATCCGTCCACTGGCGCTGACCCTGGAAGCCTGCGGCGATCGCATTGTGACCGACCATTTCTTCCTCACAGCCCTCGGGCAGATTCTTGTTGCCGTTCATCAGGTCCTTGATAATGCACATCATCTTGACGACGAATTCGAGATCCTCTTCCTTGCGCTTCTCATCGCGCTGGAGCGCTTCGGGGTTCTTGTCAAAGCCGATCTTCGCGTTTGCCTTTGTCCATGCGAGTGCTTTCTGATATTCAGCCTCATCATAGATGCCTTCGCTCATACGGCGGATGATCTCGACCTCGTCGACGGATTCGACGCGCATGCCGAGATATTCTTCAATAAAGGCGGGGTCGATGATCGAGCCGCCGATGCCCATGCAGATCGAACCGATCTGCAGATAGGATTTGCCGCGCATGGTCGCAACGGCAACAGCCGCGCGGGCAAAACGGAGAAGCTTTTCCTCAACGTCCGCGGGAATGTCGGTCGCGTCCGCATTCTGTACGTCGTGACCGTAAATGCCGAACGCCGGAAGACCCTTCTGCGCATGTGTTGCCAGAACGGATGCGAGATAGACCGCACCGGGACGCTCCGTGCCGTTAAAGCCCCAGACGCCCTTGATCGTCATCGGGTCCATATCCATGGTCTCTGCGCCGTAGCACCAGCAGGGTGTGACGGTCAGTGTGATGTCAACGCCCTCTTTTCTGAATTTTGCGGCACAGGCAGCGGCCTCTGCAACGCGGCCGATCGTTGTATCTGCAATGACTATCTTGACGGGCTCGCCGTTCGAATAGCAAAGATTATCCGTGAACAGCTTTGCTGCCGCCTTTGCCATATTCATGGTCTGTTCCTCGAGGGACTCGCGCACCTTAAGCGGACCTCTTCTGCCGTCGATCGTCGGACGGATGCCGATTACGGGATAATCGCCGATCAATCTGTTTTCTGCCATACTATAGCCTCCTGACATGTATTTTTTACTTTCTCTGTGAAATTTACGAAAGCTTTATTTAGTTTTATTATAACGCATACTGCACAAAAACTTCAACCCCCTACCCGGACTTTTCGTATAAAAAACGAGCCGCAGATCGCATTTTCCGATTAACACTACACAAACTCTTTCATTACTTTTCTACAGAAAAATAAAAATGAAAAAAAATTGGAACAAAACTGTCACTTTTCTTGCATCTTGAAATAATTTCTGATATTGTTTTATCGCGCCCCTCCTTTGCACGGGAGCGGACGCAGGCACGGGCTTCCGTGTTGCACAACTTTCTGCGAAGGGTCACGGCCGAAAGGCTGTGGCCCTTTGCATTTTTCTTTTTATGCGCATTCCCCTACGCGCCCTCAGGAAGACGATTTCCCGCACAAATTCTGCGATTTTCGCACGGCGGGCAGCGTTCCTTTTGCTTTTCGGAGGCATTTCGTGCAAAAAAGGTTATCCGGCGCAGCGGCACCGAATAACCTTTTTTATCTGTTGCAGTATGTGCAGAATACTTTTCTCTGCTTTTTGATGCACGGCAAAAAGCACCGCAAACCGTGTACACCGGACTTTTTTACCGATAAATCATACCCTCAGCGCAAAACGAGGCCGGAGCGGAACGCATCGCCCACCTTTTCACCGACGCTGTAATATTCGTTGCTCATCGTCTCGACCGTGATCGGCTGCAGCTTATAGATATCCAGCTTGCCGTTTTCATTCAGAACGCTCTCGTCGATGCTCACATTTACGATCTCACCGACAAGGCGGCAGGAGTCCGTGTCGTAGCTGATGACCCTGCACTCCAGCGTCATCGGCAGCTCCTCAAAATACGGCGCGTCAACAAATTCGCTCTTTACGGCATGCCAGCCCGTTTTCGCGATCTTGTCCGGTGTGTCGTTTCCGGATGCGATGCCGACATAATCACAGGCGACAAGCGTATCGACGGTCGCCATACTGACCGTAAATGCGCCTCGCTGCACGAAATTCTCCGCTGTCTTATGTGAGGAGTCGACACAGATCGTGATCTCCTTCACCTCGCTGATGCCGCCCCATGCCGCATTCATGGCATTCGGGGTACCGTCGGCATTGTACGTGCCGATGATGAACACCGGCTGCGGGTAAACAAACGGCTTAGCGCCAAAATTCTTTCTCATGGTATTTCCTCCGTTTCACGAAATACATAGGAGTGCCGCCAAAGCAGCACTCCTGTTTGGTTCCGTATTCTATTTTACAGCGCAAGGTTCAGGATTTCAAGTGCCTTCGACTCGGAAAGCTGCTCGATCTCCTCGGCTGTGACCTCACGGCCAAGCTTCTGCGAGAAGTAGATGCCCTCCTGCACGCGCTGGGTCTCGAGCGCGATCTTCGCCGTGGGCAGCAGCTCACATTTGCCGAGCAGGGCATGCACCCAGTGGTGCTGGGAGTTGTCGTAATGCGCGCTGTCCGCATAGACCGTATGGTCGAGATAATCTCTCTGCCACAGATCCGCCTTGACGTCGATCTCGAGATCATGCTGACGGGTATGGAGCTCAAACGGCTCGAAGGTGATGCCCGCGTCGGAGCCGTAGATCGCAGAACCCGGGAACGGCTTGCCGTGGATCGCCCACGCTTCAAGAATATCAAGGGACAGGCCGCCCTCGTATGTCGCGAGACCGACACCGAGCTCCTCTACGTTGAAGCCGCTGATCTCCCGACGCCCCTCGTCCATGGCGATCTCCGCGTAGGTGTGGCCGGAAACACGCTCCAATTTCGGCAGACCGGTGAGGTACAGAAGCTGCGAGATGTGGTAAACACCCATGTCGAACATCGCACCGCCGCCGGAGGTCGTCGTGTTGACGAATTCCTTCGCGCCGTAGCCGTCAACATAGGGACGGTTGCGGCGGCGGAAGCCGTAGGAACGCATGTGGTAGATCTTGCCGAGATCACCGGAATCGATGTAACGCTTTGCAGCCTTCGTCTCATCGTTATAAATAAAGCCGAGCTGAATGTGCAGCTTCTTTCCGGTCTCTTCCATGACCTCATACATTCTCTTTGCGTCCGCAAACGAACCGGACATCGGCTTTTCGCAGTAGCAATCTTTACCGGCGCGCATAACGGCCTCGGAGACCGGTGTGTGCATATTATTGTGCAGGCAAACATCCACGGCCTGAATGTCTTCCTCCAAAAGCATTTTGCCGATATGGGTAAAGCGGCGCTCGATGCCGTATTTGTCACCGATATAATTCAAACGCTCCTCGTTGATATCGCAGATCGCAACGACGTCCGCCTCAGGGATCTTCGCATAATTCTGCAGATGCTGTTCGCCGATGATGCCAACGCCGATGACGGCAATTTTAACCTTTTCCATACTGTTCCTCCTGCTTATTTACGGTAGATGCCCATGAAGAAATCGGGCTTAGCGGGCTCATCATAGCCCTCAGCGTCGAGCTCCGCGATCAGGCCGCGCATCGTTGCAAGCTGCCAGTCCACACGCTCATACTCGAGCTTGCCGGAATGATGCTCCACGCTGTAAGCGCCCTCATAGCCGAGGTTCTTC
>JAGAOD010000180.1 GCA_017623855.1 Clostridia bacterium | reverse complement strand
CGGCTTCGGCGGCGGTCGTTCACGCGGAGGAGGCGCAGGCAGAAGATGAGCACATGGTTTCTTTTTGATCTGGACGGTACGCTGACCGATAACAGCGAGGGTATCATCAAGAGCGCGCGTTTTGCGCTCGACCGCATGGGTTACTCGAATGAGCCGGACAGCGTGCTTCGCCGGTTTATCGGCCCGCCCCTGCACGACTCCTTCATGAATTTCTACGGATTTTCGAAGGAAAAGGCGTTTGAAGCCGTGGACAATTACCGCGTCCGATACAGAGAAAAGGGCGTCTACGAAAGTGAGCTGTTCTCGGGGCTGCGCGAAATGCTTTTGGCACTGCGCGAAAAAGGCGCAAAGCTCTGTGTCGCGACCTCAAAGCCGCTCGTCTTTACCGAGGTTATTTTGAAGCAGCACGATGTGTATGATCTGTTTGAGTTCATTGTCGGTGCGAATTTAGACGGCTCGCTGACCGATAAGACCGAGATCATCCGTGAGGTGCTCCGCCGCATCGGCGAGACCGGTGAGCCCGCCGTTATGGTCGGTGACCGCAGCTTTGACATTGTCGGTGCAAATAACTGCGGCATTCAAAGTGTCGGCGTTTATTACGGCTTTGCAGACCCCGGTGAGCTCGAGGAAGCCGGTGCGACGTACATCGCAAACACGGTTCCCGAGCTGCAGGAGATTCTTTTAAGCCTGATCTGAAAAATTTAGTACAGCGAAAAACCGCGTCGGAGAATATCCGGCGCGGTTTTTGTTTAGGGAGCAGGTGCGGAGAAAAAAGCTTTGTTGTAGAGGTAGGAGGCATGGTTCGGATTCAGCTTTCCGACTGCCTCATTGTATTTTTCGGCGCGGTCGCGGTCACCGAGGCGGTAATAGCAGACGCACAGCTGTAAAAGCGGGATAACGCCGCGGCAGTCGGGCAGGGAGAATCCGCCGCCCGTGTCCTCTGCCGTATCCTTTAGTGCGGCCTCATACCAGAAAACGGCGTTTGTGAGGTCTCCCTTTTCAAAAAAGAAGTGCCCGAGGTCACAGCACAGCTCGGCACGGGGCGGGGCATACCGCAGTGCGCGGGTCAAAGCGGCGAATTCACCTTCCGTGTCGCCCGTTTGTTTTCTGCAGAAAGCGAGATTTCTGCAGGCTTCGAGGTTGTTTTCTATCCAGCCTCTGCCCTCATCCAGAAAGGCGGAAAAAACAGCAGCGGATTCCCCGTACCGTGCGTGGTACATCAGCTCGCGCGCATAGTAGAACTGCTCCCTCGGGGAGAAAGCCTTTCCGCTTTCACGCAGCTTTTCGTAGATCAGGAGGTTTCTGTCCGGGTCACCGGGCTTTGTCTTTCGGTGTGAAACCGCGGCGTCGCCGTAATAAATCTTGCCGCACGGCGTGATCGCCTCGTGCACGGCACCTTCAAAGCGAAAACCGCGGCTGCGCCGTAAGAGCCGCTCCCGCCAGTAGGAAAAGGTAGGTCTGCCCGTGGCGTCAAACGCCGTATGATAGCGCAGCATGACGACATCGGTGTCATCGGGCAGCTCGCCTTTCATGCGGAGAAACGCGTTTCTGTCGCCGTCTGAAAATACATCGTCCGCGTCGAGCCACATGCAGTATTCCTGTGTAGCTTTCGAGAATGAGAAATTTCGGGCGGCGGAAAAATCGTCGCACCAGACAAAATCATAGATCTTCGCACCGAAGGCTGCGGCGATCTCCTTCGTGTTGTCCGTGCTTCCGGTGTCGACGATGATGATCTCATCGACAAGGGACTGCACGGATCTAAGGCAGTGCGGCAGATGCTCTTCCTCGTTTTTTACGATCATGCACAGGCTGACCGTGATCATCAGGCTTCGATCACGCCGGCCGTTCTGAGGGAAGCAAGCAGGCTGTTGAAGGCGGTGATCACGTCTGTCAATTCGGCGGTTACCGGAAGGTCGGCTACAGCGGGTCCCGGCGTAAGAACGGCATCCGCACCGGCAGGGCCGGTAGCGCCCGTGGGGCCTGTGGGACCGGTGGG
>JAGAOD010000179.1 GCA_017623855.1 Clostridia bacterium | reverse complement strand
GGTTGATATTTTTCAGGCAGCCACCACCGAGATGCTCCTGCTTCTGTTCCTTTCAAAAGAAGACGCGCACGGCTATCAGCTTGCGCAGATGATCAAGGAAAGATGCGGCGGCTTTTTGGAGGTCAAGTCGGCTTCTCTCTATCCGATCCTGTATAAGTTAGAGGAAAAGGGCTGTGTGACCGGCAGGGAGACCTTTGTGGAACGCAAAACGGAAAAGCGTTCCGGTCGGTCTGCCCGTGTGCGCATCGTGTATCATTTGGAAGCGCCCGGCTTTGAACGGCTGCAGGTGCTGCTTGAAGAACACGAAGCGCTTGTCAAGGGCTGTGCGGCGGCTTTAGCTTATATGGACAAGGGAGGGGAATCCGATGAAGAATAAGGCTGACCTGTATTTGGACAGGGTGAAAGAACAGCTCGTTTGCAGCGGAAAACAGAAAAGAGCGTTTCTGAAACGGTTCTCTGCCGATGTTGAGGCGTTTGCCGAGACACTGGGCGAAGATTGCAGCATGGAAGCACTCGAAGCGGAGTTCGGCACACCGCAGTATGCGGCACAGGCGGCGCTTCGCTTGGAAAATGTCAGCGCTGTAAGACGGACGCTGAATACGAAAAGGATCATTGTGGGCATTATTGCGGCAGCATGTGTGATTGCACTCTTAACTGCTTTCCTCTATATTGCTCACGATAACAAACGAAAGGAAGCATTTGAAAACGGCTACAAGGTTGAGGTTATCTACGAACATACCGTAGAAGGAACACCGCAACCCGAACCGGAGGATGCTCAGGTATATTGAGGATAATATTATGAAGAAACTACTTTCATTAGCTCTATGTGTTTTGCTGTTCGTTACCTGCTTTGCAATTTCAGTAAATGCAGAGGAGACCGTTTGCAAGTCCGTTGAGTACCTTGCAGACGGCAGCTATTTTGTGACGGAAGTGACGGAAACAAATTCGCTTGCGCGTACGGCAAAAAGCGGAACTAAGGTCTCCACCTATTACACATCGGATGACGTTAGGGTGTTCGCTGTAAAGCTGACCGGGTATTTTGACTATACATACGGCTCCAGCGCGACAGCGACCAATCAGAGTGTGAGCGTTGTTTTGTATGAAGATGAAGCGAGCTTTATCACCAAGAGTTCCCGTCGCTCCGGTGCAACCGTATACGGCTCCGGTACGGTTTCTTATCTGGGCTTTACTACGGCTCAATCGGTAAGTCTGACCTGCGACATTTACGGAAACCTTTCTTAAACACAAAATGCAACCCCCACCGTGCAGCGTTAGCTTTGCGGTGGGGGTTTTGTTTACAGGATCTTTAGTCCGTCGTAGGCGACATGAGTTTCGATGGGGAAGTGTAGACGGCGGACGACTTTTTCCATTTCGTCGTGGCCGGTGTGGTGGTTGATGTGCGTGAGGTAGAGCACGCTGTCCTTGTGGAGTGTGCCCTGCGCGAGCAGGACATCGACAAGTTGACGCACGTCCTCTAAGTTCATGTGCGTGCTTTCCGGTGCGGTGGGCCGCGCACCGCCGGTGCTCTCGCTGATGAAGATGTCGATGCGGTGCTTGCTGAGCGCTTCGATCGTTTCCGGGAAATATCTGCCGCTGTCCAGACCGTAGAACAGATTGCGCCCGTCGGGAAGCTCTAAAAGATACAGCGCGGAGGTCTCCCGCATGTTGCCGACGTGATTGCCGCGAAACGGAGTGACGCCGATCCCGTCGATCTCCGTGCGCTCGCCATACTGCAGCTTGTGAAATTCGACGATGTTCTCCTTCTCCCAGCCGGGGACCATGCCCTTTAAGACCCAGCGGTTCTGTCTCCACGCGTCGACGATCTCATACGCCTGCTCCGTCATATAATAGTGCAGGGGTGTGTCCCTGTAGCCGCACCGTGCGCCCCAAAAGGCTTCCATCATCATGTGCGGATTCAGATGGTCGTCGTGCGTGTGGGTGACGAGTACATGATCAATGTCGACGAAATCGCCGTAGTCAAACGATTGCGTGACCGCGTCGGCGCCGAGGTCGAGAATGATGGAGTCACTTAGGCGGAAGCTCGAGCGCTTGCGCTGATATTTCCCCTTTTTCTCCCGCGCCTCAAGGCAGACGGGGCAGCGGCAAAAAGGGGCGGGGATGCCTTCTGCGGCACTCGTGCCGTAAAACTGACCGATCAGCATGGTTCGTCTCCGTTAATATTCGAGCACGACAACGCCGGACTCGACTTCGCCGACAACGAAGGTGTCTTTATTCAGCTTTGTGACGTTCTCGCACAGCGCGAGGAACTCGTCGAGTGTGCCGATGGCGGGAAGACCGAAGCGTTCCGTGCGGTAGTGCATCGGGATGGCGATCTTCGGCTTGATGGCGTCAAGCACAGCCTTTGCCCCTGCGGCGTCGATCGTGTAAAAGCCGCCGACCGGAATGAGCACAACGTCAGCGCCCTTGAGCGTTTCGATCTGCTCCTCGGTCAGTGCACAGCCGAGGTCGCCGAAATGGACGATGCGCACGCCGTCGCTCTCGAGCACGTGAACGGTGTTCGGGCCGCGCTTTGCGCCCTGCTCGTTATCGTGGTATGTACCGAGCGTGGTGACGGTGAAATCGGGTGCACCCTGCGGCAGCAGAGCTACGGCATCTGCATAGCTGTGGTCATGATGTCCGTGGCTGCACAGTACGAGACCGGCGGTCTCCGCAATGTCGCGGAAGCCGGGCACACTGCCGGGAGCGAACGGGTCGAGCACGATGTGACTCTCGCCTTTGGATACCTTATATGCGGCGTGGCCGAGCCAGCGGATAGAAATAGAATTCGTCATACGGTTCATCCTTTCAGCTGTTTTCCTTATTATACCGCAGAACTCGCTTTTTGTCGAAGGATTTTTGTCGGGAGATTATGTAAAGTTCTTGCAATTTCCGGTATATACGATATAATGAATAGTGGATATAAATGCCGATTCAAAGAAAAAGGATGGATGTAAGTGCCTGATTTTGAACCGATATTCGAACTGAAAGCCAATTTATATAAGGAGACCTGCCCTGTTCTTATTCAGGGCGGTGCGCTGTACAGTGTACCGGCCGAGGAGGAAGAGGGCGAGCCGCGCATGCTTGCCACCGTGACGTTCCGCAACATCGACGACCGTGCGGTGACGGCGCTGTACCTTGATCTGCACGTTTTCGACAAGGCGAATAATGAGATCGAAGCCATCCGCGACCGCAGATATCTCGTGCCGGTCGCAGGCCGAAACGAGACCTTTGGCGAGGATGTGGAATTTCCCGTAAGCCTTGCCGCAAACAGCTTCTCCGTTGCGATCAAGCGCGTGGAGTTTGAGGGCGAGGATATCTGGAGCGGCAGTGCGTCGTTCCTGTTTGAGTATATCCCCGAGCGTACCACATTGGAGGATGCGCTGGAGAATGAAGAGCTTCTCCGTCAGTACCGCCGCGATTTTGCCGGCAGCATGGCGGAAGCGGGCAAGGGTGCTGCGATGTACGTGCCCGAGATCTATAAGGATCTTTGGCTGTGCGCCTGCGGCAACGTAAACCACGAGGGTGAGGAAAAGTGCAGCTCGTGCGGCGCAGCGTATGAGCCGCAGCGTGCACTGTTTGATGACCGCGAGATGCTCGAGGAGAACCTCGCAGCCTTCATCAAGGCGGAAGAGGAAAAAGCGGAGCAGGCACGTCTCGAAGCCGAGCGCAAGGCGGAGGAGGAGAGGCGCGCTGCGGAGGAAGCGGCACGCAAGGCTGAGGAGGAGCGTCTCGCAGCCGAAGAACGCGCAAGAAAGAAGAAGCTGCACAGAAAGATCTTCATGTGGGTCTCCATCCCGCTTTTGATCCTGGCGGTTCTCACGGTCGTTGCTTTTGTTACATATCTCATTCCGCTCAGCAAATACGAGGAAGCGGACGCCATGCTCGCTCAGCAGCAGTTCGACGAAGCCGTGGAAGCGTTTGCGGCACTCGACGGCTTTAAGGACAGCGCCGAGCGTATCCCCGGCGTAAAATATGAAAAGGGTGTTTATCTGCTTGCCGGCGAGCAGTTCGATGAGGCGATCGCCGTATTCGAGGAGGTCATCGAGATCGAGGGCGCTAAGGCGCAGATCACCGAAGCGAAGTACGGAAAAGCGCTCAAGGCACTGGAAGCGAGAGCGTTCTCCGACGCATTGCAGCAGTTTGAGGCACTCGACGGCTACAAGGAATCCGCACTGCATATCGAGACCTGCCACTTTGAGCTCGGTCTCAAGGAAGCGAGCGGGGACAATCTCGAAGGTGCGCTCGAGCACTATGCACTGACAAACGAAAAGCAGCAGGCAGCCATGCAGGCAGTGTTCTGCGAGCTTGGCGTCGTGCATTACAGAGCGGGCGAAGAAGCACGTGCACTCGAATATTTTGAGCACATCACGGAGGAAAGCCTTCTTCCGAAGGTCAATGCCGTATACTATGAAAAGGCTGTCGCGCTGATGGATGCCGGTGAGCTGGACGCCGCCATGGCGATGTTCGAAGAGCTCGGCGACTATGAGAACAGCGCGGAGAAGATCCTCGACATTCACTACATCAAGGCGGAAGCGGCTGCGGCGGAATACGACTACGAGACCGCACTCGCCGAGTACGAGTTTGTCGCGGACCGCGAGGGCGTCGCGACGAAGGTGCGCAGCATCAAGTACGATTACGGCGTATGGCTCTTAAATCAGGGCCGCGTCGAGGAGTCGTACAACATGCTCTATTCCATCAAGACGTACACCCCGGCGTACATGCTGCTCATTCGTCACTCTCAGTTCCATATTCATATCTACGATAAGGGCGTCGGCCCGAACCCGAACTTTGAGGGCTTGGTGCTCGAAGACTAAATCCCAAAAACAAACAGGATGCTGTGTTTCAAACACAACATCCTGTTTTTTTATGTTTATTGCGTATTTTTCTGCCGCATGAGCAGCATGGCAGCTCTTTACTGCTGCAGCTCCTCGACGAGCGCGTACAGCGACCAATCCTTGTTGTGCTGTGTGACGACCGCCTTCAGAGAAACCGGAGGAATGCCGGCTTGACGGTAAGCCTTGAGAAAAATGTCGAGTGCGGTGTCGCCGAGGTCACGGAAGATCAGAAGCTCGGGGAGTGTGTAGCCCGCGGGCAGCTTTTCGGTTTTTGTCGGTGCACCGGGAATCTCTGTCAGCACGCCGACCGTCTTGCCGGCGTCCGCCGCTCGGATCGGCTTTGCCGTAAACTGCAGAGTGCGGCAAAGCTCGATGACCTGCTGCGCTTTTTTGAGGTCCGGAATATGAAAATAAACATGCGGTGTCATAGTAAAACTTCCTTTCGTGTAATCGTTTGTGTTTCGTGCATACTGATGTTGGCAGTGATCACAGCAATTCAAAATGATTGCGGTCTGAGCGGAGGATGCCTTCCCGCTTCAGCTTGCCGATCTCGGCGGAAAGACCGCTGCGTTCGACCTCGAGGTAATCGGCGAGCGCCTGCCGGTCAAACGGGATGTCAAATTCCCGGCTGCCCGTCTTTTTCGATTGCAGATCAAGATACGCCAGCAGCTTTTCCCGCGTGGAGCGTTTGGAGGTGATGCCGATCTTCTGGTGAAACTGAATGTTTTTTGTCGCAAGCCCTTTCATCAAATTGAAGATCAGCTGTTGGTGAAAGCCGCAGTTGTTCCGGCAGGTGTGCAGAATGTGCTCGCTGTCGAGCAGCATGACCTCGCTCAGCTCGTTTGCAATGATCGAGATCGGCAGCGCGCGTACCTCGGCGCAGGCGAAGGATTCCGCAAACAGCTCTCCGGGCTCGATGTTCGAGACGATCGTCCGGTTGCCGTAATAGTCGACCTGCGTGATCTGCAATGAGCCGGACAGGACGATGCCGATATGCTTTGCGGGGCTGCCCTCCGCCAGAACCGTATATTTCTTGTCAAAGGTCTCCGTTTTCGCGCCGAGACAGTGCAGCATGGTGTGCAGGTTGTTCGGGTCGATGTCCCGAAACAGCGGGCATTCATGCAGGACCGAGTTGAATTTTTCCATGAGCAATACCTGATTTTTTTAGAAGAATTTTCATGTATGTTGAAATTTCAACATACACTTCATGCTAAGTATACTATAATGGAGACATAAAAGCAAGAGAAAGCCCGCAGGGGTGCTTGCAGAAAGGAAAAAAACTTATGAAGGTTGCTTTTTTCGATACAAAGCCCTATGATAAGCCGTCTTTTGAAGAGTTCGGCGGCAAACAGGGCGTCACATTCAAATATTTTGAGACGAAGCTGAATGAAGATACCGCAGACCTCGCGAGGGGCTGCGACGCGGTGTGCGTGTTCGTGAACGACACGGTCGACGCCGCGGTCATCGACCGCCTTTCCGAGCTCGGCGTTAAGGTCGTGGCACTGCGCTGCGCGGGCTTTAACAACGTCGACATGAAGCATGCGTACGGCAAGGTCCATGTCCTGCACGTTCCGGCATATTCGCCCTACGCGGTCGCGGAACACACGATGGCACTGCTTCTGACCTCCGTTCGCCGCATCCACAAGGCGTATATCCGCTCGAAGGACTTTAACTTCAGCCTTTCCGGGCTGACCGGTTTCGATCTCTACGGCAAGACCGTCGGCGTCATCGGTACGGGACGCATCGGCAGAGTGTTCATCGATATCTGCCGCGGCTTTGGGATGAACGTGCTGGCGTACGATAAATTCCCCGCTCCGGGGCTCGACAACGGCGATACCGTTCGGTATACCGATCTCGACGAGCTCTTTGCAAAGAGCGATATCATCTCGCTCCACTGCCCGCTGACCGATGAGACGCATCACATCATCGATGAAGCGGCGCTCGAAAAGTGCAAACGCGGCGTGGTCCTGCTGAACACCTCGCGCGGCGCACTGGTCGATGCCGAAGCGCTTCTGAACGGGATCAAGTCCCGTAAGGTCGGCGCCGCCTGCCTGGACGTTTACGAGGAAGAGTCCGACCTGTTCTTCGAGGACAACTCGGGGCACATCATGGAGGACGATACACTCGCAAGGCTCATTTCGATGCCGAACGTCATCGTGACCTCGCATCAGGCGTTCCTCACGGAGGAAGCGCTCATGAACATCGCGGAGACGACGGTGCAGAACCTGAAGGACTTCTTTGAGAAGAACCGGTGTGAAAACGAACTTTGCTGGCGCGGCGGCACAACGGAAACCTGCCGTGACGGAAAATGCTTTTGAAAGGAACTGAAAAACGGTATGCTGAGAAAAATCATTAAGATCAACGAAGAAAAATGTAACGGCTGCGGCGCTTGCGCCGCAGCTTGCCATGAGGGCGCGATCGGTATGGTGAACGGCAAGGCAAAGCTGATGCGTGAAGATTACTGCGACGGTCTCGGTGACTGCCTTCCGGCGTGTCCGTCCGGTGCGATCACCTTTGAGGAGCGCGAAGCCCCGGCCTATAACGAAGCCGCGGTCATGGCTGCAAAGCAGCAGAAGCCGGGCGCACACCCGCCGTTTGGCTGTCCGGGCATGCAGATGAAGACAATGAAGCGTGAAGCGGCTCCCGTGCCGAAAGCACCCGCCTCCGCGCAGAGCCGTCTGATGCAGTGGCCGTGCCAGATAAAGCTCGTGCCGGTCCATGCACCGTACTTCGAAAACGCTAATCTGCTCGTTGCCGCAGATTGCACCGCTTTTGCTTACGGCAATTTTCACGAGGATTTCATCCGTAACCACATCACACTGATCGGCTGCCCGAAGCTCGACGAGGGCGACTACGCCGAGAAGCTGACGCAGATCATCCGCAATAACAATATCCGCAGCGTGAAGATCGTGCGCATGGAGGTCCCGTGCTGCGGCGGTCTGGAAAATGCCGTAAAGCGCGCGCTGCAGATGAGCGGTAAATTCATCCCGTGGCAGGTCGTGACGATC
>JAGAOD010000178.1 GCA_017623855.1 Clostridia bacterium | reverse complement strand
TCCGGAATGTGGGAAAATTCGGTCTCACCGTTTGTCGCCGAAAGCTGACCGAGCTCGTCCATCTCCCACGTTTTGCCGCAGGCATGGCAGGTGACAGTGATCCCCTTGCCCTCCGTTTGGCACTCCGCGCCGCAGTGCGGGCATTTATAGAGGATGCGGTGCAGACCGTCCGCACGGAAAGGTACGTCGACCGAGATCTTATTGTCCCTCTGCCACGCAAAATTATCGAAAGAAAAGGCCTCGTCGATCCGCGCATCGAGCTCCTCGACGGATAAGGCTTTGATCTCCTCGGCAGTAGCGATGCATTTAACATGCGCGCTGACCTTCACATCGCGGATTTGCAGCATATTGTAGAGCGGATCTCTCAAAAACGCGCCCTCGGTGATGACCGTCACGACCGGCACGCCGAGACGCTTTAAGAGCACGCCCATGCGGCGCGGCAGCGTCGTTGTGCGGCCGTCAAAGGAATATCCGGCTTCGGGGTACATGAGCACGCTCGTCTTATTGACGTTCAGCATGTGGCGAATATCCTGAATGAGCGTCATGTCTGTCACGTATTTATGCGTCGGGGTGCACCCCAAAAAACGCATGAGCTTTCCGAGGAAGCCGGACATGGCATCGACGGACGTCACGATTCCGAAGGGCTTCGGGTAGAAAATGGCATACGCCAGCTTCATGTCCGTAAAGCTCGAGTGGTTCATCAAAATGAGGCAGGGCTCGTCGCCGACAAGCTCCATGCGCTCCTTTGTGAAAGAAAATTTCGTCTTCCACAGCGTCGGCAAGGACGCAATGCGTACAACGGTCGCGAGCAAGCGGCTCGGTTTTCTGGGCGTCCTGTGCTGCAATTTCGGCAGCTTCATGACTTCTTCGTAAGGCAGTTTCCGTGTCTTGATCTTCAAATTAGGCACATCCTGTCGATAAATTATGAATAGTTTATGAATGCTGTATTTAGTTTACCACAGGAACAGAAAAAGAGCAAGGATTTCAATATACAATTCTGTTTTGATTAATCTTCAAAATTGCACTTTGTGGTTGCAAGACGCTCGAGGGACTCCGGCGTTACCTTATAAAATGGCTCGTGCTTATTAAGCGACGCAATGCGGTCCATTTCTTCCGCCGTCAGCTCGAAATCGAAGATCTCGGCATTTTCCTTGATATGTGCAAAGGACTTGCTGCCCGGAACAAAGCCGAAGCCCATCTGCAGAGCCGGTGCAATGTACTCTAGGTCCTGTACAAAATGGAACGGGAATATGTTTCCGGTCATTCCGTTTGTCGACTGGATCACATTCTTCGGTCCGCTGTATGTACACAGAAGATATGCGAGCAGCGTATCGATCAGCGTCTGCTTGCCGCTTGTATAACTGCCGCAATCCTCTGCGTAATATGCAAGAAGATCGCCCTTCACGAACAAAAGCTGCTCCGGACGATCCCCGCCGTCTTATCCTCAAACGGGAGTTCTTAAAGCGCAACACGCCCCTCGCGCACACCGTCGATAACGACCTTGCACAGCGAAACCATGATATTCGCTACCCTTTCGGGCGGCTGTGCCATGCCGTTCATGATCCAGCTTTTCATAATGCCGGCTATGCCGTAGGTGATATACGCATGGAGCGTTTCCCGCTGCCAATTATCAAACTGCAGCAGATTGGTTTCCGTCATCGGATAGGCTGATTCAAAGCACGCATCACAGATTTTCGAGAACAGCTCGCGGTCGCCGTTTTCCGAACCTAAAAATGCATACTTCTCAAAATCCTCTTTTGCATACTGCAGCATCGTCAGAAAAGCTTTTTGAATGTCACCGCACTTCCGGAACAGCGCGCGGATATCGCCGAGCATCTTCCCCTCCATCTTTTCCAGCAGATCCGGAATATCAAGATAGTGCTTATAAAACGTTGCGCGGTTGATCTCCGCCATTTGGCACAGCTCTGTCACCGTGATCCGGTTCACCGGCTTCTTCTCCAGCAGCTTCAGAAAGCTTTTTTCGATCACCATGCGCGTATAGCGCACGCGGGCGTCAGTATTGCTCATTTTGTCTCCTTTATCAACAAAACAATCAGTTTCGTTGCTTTAGTTTCATCTGTTGCAAAATTGCCGGTTGGCAACCTCTTTCTTTATGATTATACTGGATACAAAGCAAAAAAGCAACACCTGTTGATTAAGATAACAAATGTACACAAGGAGGTTCTCATGAAAAAGGATATTTTCAGCCATCGCCTGCTCGCCAGCCGCATCAAAAGTGAAGAAGTGCAGAACAGCGAGCGCATCTTCGGGTATTTCATCGGCCCGTGCCTTGTCAGTATCGTTTCCATGGCGCTGTTCGGCTCCTACCTCATCCAGTTTTACACGGACGTTCTCTCCCTTACGGGCGGCGTGCTCGCCTGGCTGCCGCTTACAAGCAATGTGATCGGCGGGCTTATGGGGCTGCTCGTCGGCGGATGGATCGACCGCACACGCACGGTGCAGGGCAAGGCGCACCCGTGGCTGCTGCTCTCCGCGCTGCTCATGCCGCTTTCGGGGCTCCTGCTCTACAACGTCCCCGCCACACACGTCAGACTGCAGAGCGCATGGGTCATCGTCAGCTATATCTTTTATTTCGGCATTGTCGGCGCATTCAACACGCTCAGTCATTCACTGCTCATTCCACTCTCCACACGGAATGTCGAACAGCGTGACAGGCTTGTGCTGCTCTCTTCCACGGCAAGCTCCATGATCCCCGGCTGTCTCAACACCTTCGTGCTGCCGTGTGCCATCCGCGCCATCGGCATCGGTACCAAAGCCCTGAAAAACTGGCGCACGGTTATGAGCCTTCTGGCCCTGCTCCTCTTGCCCGCGATCCTGCTCGAATACTACTTTACCCGCGAACGGATCACGGAGCAGCCAAAGCCCAAAACCGAGCAGGCGGATTTTCTCCGGCGGCTGAATGCCTGCTTCACAAACCGCCAATGGCTGCTTTTGCTGCTGTTCATGGTCAGCCAGAGCTTCTTCTCCGCGTTTTTCAGCAGCAGTACGATCTATTACTGCAACTGGATACTCTGCGATTCAGTCTACCGGGGCACGGAAATTCAGGTGCTTGTCCATATGGCGCAGGCGCCCATGGCGTTCGGCATGTTCCTCATTTGGCCCGCTGCGCGACGCTTCGGCAAGCACCGCACCGCATGGTTCGGCTATCTGCTCGCCGCTTTCGGCAGTCTCATCATGCTGCTTTCGTCCGGCGACCTCAACCGCACGCTCATCGGGCTGTTCATCCGCTCCCTCGGCACCACGGCAAACTTTCTGAACACCTCTTTTCAGGCGGAAGCGCTTGATGCCATTGAGACCCGCTCCGGTTTTCGCGCGGACGGTTTCTCGTTCTCCGTTATCGGCATTTTCCAGAGCGCTTTCACCGGCATCGCGCAGACCATCGTGCTCTCCGGGCTTGGCACCTTCGGCTATATCGCACCCCACAGCGTTGCCGAGGTCATCATCCAGCCGCAGTGCCTGCAAAGCTTTCTCTCCCTGTGCTTTGCCGGCCTGCCCATCCTCGGCTTTCTGATCTGCGCCGCCGTGATGTTCACGCAGTGGAAGCATAGTTCAAAACATCGCAAATACAAATAGGCCTTACGCTAACTTCGTGTAAGGCCTCACTATCAATATACTTCTTGTAGAATGACCCACCAGAACTGTTCTATTTTACTACATCCGTATGCACTCTGCTTTTACTGACTCCGAACTTTCCTGCCGCAAGGCGTACGGTCGCCTTGTTCTTCACGATATATTCCCCGAGCATAGCCGCTTTGTCATCCACACTTTACTTCATAAAACACACCCTCGCATATGTACTGGATAATACTATGCGGGGGTGTTCTAAAATATGCGATTTTTAGTCCTCAAAATTGCACTTTGTGGTTGCAAGACGCTTGAGGGACTCCGGCGTTACCTTGTAGAACGGTTCATGCTTATTGAGCAACGCGATGCGGCCCATTTCTGCCGCCGTCAGCTCAAAATCGAAGATCTCGGCATTTTCCTTGATATGTGCAAAGGACTTGCTGCCCGGGACAAAGCCGAAACCCATCTGCAGATGCCAGCGCAGGATGACCTGCACGGTGCTCTTTTGGTACTTTTCGGCGAGCTCCGCAAATACCGGGTCGTTCACAAGGTCAGCGTTGCCGTGACCGAGCGGGTACCACGCCTGGAGCTTGATGCCCTTTTCGTCACAGAACGCCTTGACCTTCTCCGCCGGATAATACGGATGCGCTTCCACCTGCATGACAGCCGGAACTACCTCGCACTCGCTGAGAAGATGCTCAAGCTTTTCAACCGGAAAGTTGGAAACGCCGATCACACGGAGCTTGCCTTCCTTATAAGCCTTCTCCAGCATCTTATACGCGTAAATATAATTATTGACCGGGTGGTGCAGGATCATCAGGTCGATGTACTCGACGCCGAGTCTTTCGAGAGTGCCGTCAATGGCGTCGTCGTTCTCATAAAGCGTGGGGCCGAGCTTCGTCTCGAGGAAATATGCCTCACGCGGGAGGCCGGATTTTTTGAGACCGAGACCGACCTCCACCTCGTTGCCGTAACGGTTCGCGGTGTCTATGAGTTTGTAGCCGTTATTAAGCGCAAACGCGACGTTATCGGTGATCTGCTCGCCGAGCTGCATGATCGTGCCAAAACCCAGCTGCGGCATCTCCACGCCGTTATTCAGTATGATGGTAGACATAGCCATTCTCCTTATCAGTCGTGAATTTTTCTGCCGGTGCACATTCTGACGAAATCCGGATCAAAGTGCTTTATGGCCGTGCCGGCATAGCCCATATCGAGCGTGCCGATCTTCGCCATTTCTTCCTCTGTGAGGTTGAAATTCCAAATATTGAAGTTTTCTTCTATGCGCTCCTGGTGGACGGACTTCGGGATGACCACGCCGCCGCGCTGTACATTCCAACGCAGGATGATCTGACCGATCGTCTTGCCGTGTGCTTCGGCAATGCCTTTCAGCATTTCGTCGTTCCACGGGCTGTATCTGCCGCCGCCAAGCGGTGCCCATGCTTCCGGAACGACACCGTAATAGTTCATCGTCTCGAGCGCGGGTTCCTGTGTGAAGTACGGATGCGTCTCGATCTG
>JAGAOD010000177.1 GCA_017623855.1 Clostridia bacterium | reverse complement strand
TACCTCGGTGGGCGCCGTCACGGGTGCATCCGGCACGTCTTCCGGCTCCGCCTCGGTCTCGACGACCGGTGCCGTCGCATGACCGTGGCCTTCCGTCACCGCCGGCTCGGGATCATCCGCCACAGGCTTTGATGTCTCCTTCACTGCATCTTCCGGAGCTTCCGTCACCGCCGTCGGCTCCAGAAAGTCCATCATCGTGTCGTATGTGCTCCACGCCGCAATGGCAATGGCGAGCACGCAGACGGCAAGCGCCGCGTAAAACCCGCGGCGGTCCGCCCTCTTTCGCTTTTTCTGTGTATCCGTCTCATTCTTCTGACCGTTTTTCAGATCCATAGCTTTCAACCCTTTCTGAGAATGTCCGTTGCGGGTAGTATTGGCTGCAGAACCTGAAATATACATTCCTTTCACACTATCCCTGCCGTGGAGCAGCATCTCACCCAATGGCTGAGAGTGATCTTCAAGTAAAAGAAAAAGAGACCGATGCGGTCGGTCTCTTTTCCTTTTACTTGAGGGGGTATATTGAGGAGGGTAGAACATATACTCAGGAAGTTGCGGTCCTTCTTGAGCACAGTTATATTATACTCTTTTTCTCCCTCGAGTTGTGAAGGAGCCGTGAACGGGAGATAAAGTATTTTTAACACTTTTATGAACACCGCCGAAAAATTTGCAAAAAAATCGCAGAAAAACCAAACAAGTGTTTGCAATTACCGAACAAACGTGTTATAATGTACTCAGAAAAATACGGCAGTCTGTCTGCCGATAACGGAGGTTATATTATGGCACTGACGAAGAGCCAACAGCTCGTATACGATTACCTGTGCGCGACCATGGCTGAGCGCGCCGTTCCGCCCTCGGTCCGCGAAATCTGCGCGGCCACCAGTCTGCGTTCCACCTCTACCGTACATTCCCATCTGAAATCTCTTGAAGCAATGGGCTATATCACCCGTGACGCGGGTCTCAACCGCTCCATTCATATTGCCGGTGCCGCTGCCGCAAAGCAGGTGCCGATCCTCGGCAAGGTCACGGCCGGTCTGCCGATCACCGCAGTTGAGGATATCGAAGGCTATATCCCGTACCCGGACAAATCCGGCAAGGAGCTTTTCGCTCTGCACGTTGACGGCTTCAGTATGAAGAACGCCGGCATTCTGGACGGCGACTATGTCATCGCGGAGAAGACGCCCGTTGCAGAAAACGGCGAGATCGTTGTCGGTATGATCGACGACGAAGCCACCGTAAAGCGCTTCTATAAGGAAAACGGCACCTTCCGCCTGCAGCCGGAAAACCCGGACTTTGAGCCGATCATCTCCGATGAGGTCTCCATTCTCGGCAAGGTCATCGCCGTTGTCCGTTACTATTGATCCGAGGTATCCGCTATGACGGATTTCATTCGAAGCACCGCGAAGGCGATCATCGTAAAGGACGGCAAGGTGCTCCTGAACCGCTGTATGGGTGAGCGCATCGGCGAATACTATTCCCTGCCCGGCGGCGGACAGCACCGCTTTGAGCCGCTCGAGGACGCCGTGCGGCGCGAATGTCTCGAGGAGACGGGTCTCCACGTCCGCGTGCTGCGTTTGGCTGCCGTGTGTGAGGAGATCTGGGACAGCGAGGAGATGCGTCAGGCGCACCCGAAATACTGTCACCGCATGCTCCACATTTTCCTGTGCGAGCCGGACGAAAGCGTGGCGCAGGAGGAAGTTACGGAACTCGACTATCAGATGATCGAAGCCGAGTGGGTGCCGCTTGAGGAAGTGGACGCACTGCCCCTGGAGCCGAGACCGCTCACAAAACAGCTCCGCGCTGTTCTGGACGGTACCGCTCCGCTCTTTTTAGGCACTGTATATTGTTAATTATGTAAACTCAAAGGAGTCGTTATGCCCGGAAAGGTTTATTTGATCTGCGGAAAGATCTGCAGCGGTAAGAGTTATTATGTAAACTCCCTGAAAACAGAAACCGGCGCCGTCGTGCTCTCCTGCGATGAGCTGACGAGCGAGCTGTTCGACAATAATCTCGGCGATAAGCACGACGCGATGATGGTGCGTGTGCATCGCTATCTGCACAAAAAGGCTGCCGAGATCGCCCTTTCGGGCTGTCCCGTCATTTTGGAATGGGGCTTTTGGCGAAAGGCGGACAGAGAATACGCTAAGAAATATTATGTAAACCAAGATATTCCCGTCGAGCTTCATTACATCGACATTTCGGATGCAGCCTGGCAGAAGAACATCGACGCCCGCAATCGCGCCGTCGCTTTAGGCGAAACGACCGACTACGCCCTCGACGAGGGACTTCTTCACAAACTCCTCTCCCTCTTCGAAGAACCGACAAGGGAAGAAGTCGACGTGTGGTATGTGAATAAGCGATAACGCAGGTGATTTCGATGACCGAATTACAAAAAGTTGAAATAGAAACCGCGCGATTTATGCGCATGAACTACCGACTTGACGAAGTCCCCGGCAAGTTCTACGAAGTGGATTGCTTAAAATTCAAGCAGGGAAAGAAAACCGTTCTTTCGATCAACTTTCGGGAAGACTGCTATGAATTTCAGGTTATCCTCGGCAAGGCGGAGCGAGAGAAGTTCGAAAATCGACGCGAAGAGTTCCCGGCGAGCATTCAAGCAATGTACGACGAAGCACATACATACCATGACGGCAAGTGGCTGCTGATCCCCGTGCGGGACTTGGAAATGCTTGAAGCCGTAAAGAAACTCATTCTCATCAAGAAGAATCCGAACCGCCAATATAAGCCGGACAAATCCGCTGTATACAGTAAGTGCGGTCACCGTTGTGACCTGTGTGTACATTACAAGGCATTGGACGAGCAGCTTCGCACCGAAATGATCCCGCGCCTCACATACGTTTACGGTGTGACCGATTGGACGATGCGCTGCGGCGGATGCGGTCAGCCGGATTGCTATTGCGTCGATACCGGCTGTGATCAGATGCGCTGTGCAAGCGAGAAGCAGCTTTCCCGCTGCACCGAATGTCCGCAATATCCCTGCCCCACTGCTACCGTCGGGTATCAGGAGCTCGAAGCAAGATCCATTTCGGCAGACGATATTACCTTAGCCGTGCTGCCGTATTTGCCGATGCGGCGCAACTGATCAAAATAAAATTATGTAAACTAAAAACCGGAGGTATCGGCAAGGATATCTCCGGTTTTTGATTTTGATTTGTTCAATTTACGGCGTCGATGTAGTCTTCGCATTCTTCGTCGAAGCCGCCGAGCACGCACCATGCGCGGTAGGCGTTCATGACGTTACGGCTCAGGGGATTCACGATGCCGGCGGAAAGTCCGTTCTGCAGCGCAAGCGTGAAGAACGCCGCGGACAGCACCGTGCGTTTCGGCAGGCCGTAGGACACGTTCGAAATGCCGAGCACGGTCTGCACTTTGAGCGTCTCTCTGACGGTCTTGAGCGCCGTGAGCGTGACCTGTGCAGTCGTTGTATCGAACGCCGCGGGCTGCACGACGGTGTCGATGAGCACATCCTCGCGCTTAATGCCGTAGCTTTCGGCAGTGCGGATGATCTTCTCCGCAATTTTTACGCGTTCCTCCGCCGTCTGCGGGATGCCGCGCTCGTCCATTGTGAGACCGACGACCGCCGCGCCGTACTTTTTGACGAGCGGCAGAACCTTATGCAGCATATCGTCCGCACCCGTGACGGAATTTACGAGCGGCTTGCCGTTATAAAGACGCAGGGCGGCTTCCAAGGCTTCCATGTTCAGTGTGTCGATCGCGAGCGGCACATCGGTCATCGTCTGCAGGTACGGAATGAACTCCGTGAACGCCGCTTCCTCGTCGATGCCGGCAAGGCCCAGATTGATGTCGAGCACCTCGGCGCCCTCGTCGACCTGCTCGGTGGCTTCGTCGCAGAGGCTGTCGTAATCCTCATCGCGGAGCATTTCCTCCATGTCGGGCTTTCCGGTGGGATTGATGCGCTCACCGATCAGAACGGGACGCGCACCGATCGTGACGACCTTTCTGTGCGAGGAGATCACCGTGCGGACGGGCTTTTCGTACTGTACGACCGGCTTGCCCTTGACGGCTTCGCCGACCGCGCGGATATGATCCGGCGTCGTGCCGCAGCAGCCGCCGAAAACGGCAACGCCGAGTGCGTAAAATCTCTTTGCGTATTCGCTGAATTCCTCCGCGCCGACCGGATACGTCGTTTTGCCGTCCGCCATGACGGGCAGCCCCGCGTTCGGGTTCACGACGACCGGGAGATTGGTGCTCTGAAGCAGCCGCGGAACGAATTTCTCCATCTGCTCCGGCCCTAAGCTGCAGTTGATGCCGACAGCCGCAGCACCGAGACTTTCGACGAGCGTCATCGCGGCTTCGATGCTGCTGCCCGTCAGCATTCTGCCGTTTGCGTCGAACGTGCAGGTGACGATCATCGGCAGGTCGGAATTCTCCTTAACGGCGAGCATTGCCGCCTTGACTTCGTAAATATCGGTCATGGTCTCGATGATGACGAGATCCGCACGGTCGCGCCCCGCGACGACCATTTCCTTAAAGAGCTCATAAGCGTCCTCGAACGGCAGATCGCCGAACGGCTCCAAAAGCCTGCCGAGCGGTCCGATATCGAGCGCGACGGCGGTCTTGCCGCCGGACGCACGGTGTGCGATATCCATCGCGGCCGTGACGATCTCCGCGACCGCATGACCGGAACGCTTCAGCTTTAACGCATTGCCGCCGAAGGTATTCGTCTTTAAGATCTCACACCCGGCGTCCACGTACGCCTTCTGCAGCTCGTATACGATCTCCGGATGCTCCAAATTCCACATTTCGGGCAGCTCGCCGCCTTTCAGGCCCTTTGCCTGCAGCTGCGTGCCCATACCGCCGTCAAACAGGACGGTCTCCTTGCCTAACTTTTCAATTACAGGATGCATTTTCCCGCGCCCCCACTCTGCTAAAGCAGTTCTTTTTTCTATGTTAGCACTATAAAGAGCAAAAGGCAAGAGGTACGTGCTGCGGTTTTGGTTTAGTTTACATAATTTCCAAAAAGATGCGACACAAAAAGGCTTCCCGAAACCGGAAAGCCCTTAATGTTATAGATTATCTCTTGTTGATCTCTGCGATGATCTCCGGATCGATCTTGAAGTTTCTCTCCATGTCCATGAGACCGTTGATCTCCTGCTGTACGTCGCTGACCTGTGTGTAGCAGAAGCCGCAGCAGTAATCGAGTGCCTTCACAGCGGATGTGATCGCGTCAAAGCGCTTGATGAACGCTTCCTTGTCGGCGACCTTGTTGCCGTAGCCCCAGCCCTCTTCGCCGTTGTTGAAAGCGATTCCGCCGTACTCGCTGATGATGATCGGCTGACCCTGATACTTATAGCCGTCCGCGAATGCGTAGAACTGACCGCCTGCATGGTACGGTCTCTCGTTCTCGAGGAACTCGTCCTTATGCTCGGTGTAGTACTTCAGGAAGAACTCGCCGCTCTCCTCGTAGTCGTGCAGGGTGACGATGTCGGAGATGGTGTGACGCCAGCCGTCGTTTGTGATGACCGGGCGCATTGCATCGAAGGACTTCGTGAGGTAGTAAATGGACTCGGTGAACTTCTGCTGTGTCACGTCGGTGTCGATCATCGGCACGCCCCAGCTCTCGTTGAACGGTGTCCATGTGATGATCGCCGGGTGATTATAATTCTGACGGACGACCTCCATCCACTCGCGTGTGAAGTTCTGTACCGCTTCGTCGTTAAAGGTGTATGTTGCCGGGAACTCGCTCCAGACGAGCAGACCCTTGACGTCCGCCCAGTAGAGGAAACGCTCGTCCTCGACCTTCATGTGCTTTCTGACGCCGTTGTAGCCGAGCGCCATGATCTTGTCGATATCCTCGATGAGAGCAGCTTCGCTCGGCGGGGTGAGGTCGGAATCCTTCCAGTAGCCCTGGTCGAGAATAAGTCTCTGATACAGCACGGCGCCGTTTAAGAGCACGCGGTCGCCCTTGATGGTGACTTCGCGCATGCCGAAGTAAGAGCCGACGGTGTCGAGTGTTTCTTCACCTTCATTGAGGGTGATGTCGAGGTCATAGAGGTTCGGGTCGTTCGGGCTCCACTTCATAACGCCCCACTGATGTACGGTGCGGCATTCCGTACCGACTTCGAGCACGGCGCGGCCGTCCTTGACGGAAACGGTCGTGCGGCCGGCTTCCTTGCCCTTAAAGGAAGCGACAGCGGTGACGGTCATACCCGGCTTCATGGAGGAGACCTCCGCCTCGATGCGGACGGACTCGGACACCATCTGCGGGGTAATCTTCAAGGTCTTGATATAGGTTTCCGGCGCATACTCGAGCCATACGGACTTCCAGATGCCGGTGGTCTGCACATAGAAGCAGCTGAAGTTCTCGGGGATCCAGCGCTGCTTGCCGCGCGGCTGATTGCGGCTGAAGCTGTCCTCGATATGGACGACGAGAAGGTTCTCGCCTTCGTTTACATAATCTGTCACATCAAAGGTAAAGCGTGCGTAGCCGCCGAAGTGCTCGCCGACGAACTGACCGTTGATGAACGCGCGGGTGCGGTAATCGCTGCCCTCAAAGTGCAGGAGCACTCTGCCGTCGTGCTTCTTGACGTTCAGCGTCTTTGCATACCACACATGCTCGTGCGGCTCCTGCTGACCGATGCCGGAAAGCTTCGTCTCGTAAGTGAACGAAACTTCGATGTCGTACTGCTTCGAAAAGCCCTTCTGCCAGCCGAGCTTCTCGCCTGCATTCGCATCGTCAAACGCAAAATCCCACTTGCCGTTCAGGTTGACCCAGTCGGTTCTGACGAGCTGCGGGCGCGGGTAATCAGAAATATAATGCTTCAAGAAAATCACTCTCCCTTAAATTCTGCCTCCATTATATCAACCGAAATCGGGACTGTCAATTCTTTGATCGGGGTTGTTTTAAGTCTTTTTTTGTGTTAGAATGAGGGGGTTGGGAGGGACGTTTATGCGCATAGCGATCATCGGTTACAGCGGCAGCGGAAAGTCGACCTTGGCGGGACTTTACGGCAAAAAGCTCAATATTCCCGTCCTGCATCTGGACACCGCGCACTGGCTTCCGGGCTGGCAGGAACGCCCGAAGGAGGAGCGCGCCGCGATCGTCCGCCGCTTTCTGGACGAGAACGAAAGCTGGGTCATCGACGGCAATTACTCCGGCGTGTTCTACGAGGAGCGCATGGAAAAGGCCGACCGCATTCTCTTTATGAACTTCAACCGCTTCACCTGCCTGTACCGTGCATGGAAGCGAAAAAACATGTATCTCGGAAAAACCCGACCCGACATGACCGAGGGCTGCAACGAAAAGCTCGACCGTGAATTTGCCATGTGGATCCTCCGCGACAGCCGCACGAAAAAGGCGCTCGACCGCTACCGTGGCGTGAAGGAGAAATATCCCGAAAAATTCGTCGAGATCCATAACCAACGCGAACTCGACGCCTATATAAAGAACGAAAACCTGAATTGAGGTATAAATATATGAAAATTCTTGCCATTGAAAGCTCCTGCGACGAGACCGCAGCCGCCGTTGTCGAAGACGGCCGCCGCGTCCTTTCGAGCGTCATCGCGACACAGGTCGAGGAGCACAAATTATACGGCGGTGTCGTGCCGGAGATCGCCTCCCGCCGCCACAGCGAATCCATTGTCGGCGTTGTCCGCGAGGCACTCGACAAGGCACAGCTGACCTTGAAGGACATCGACGCGATCGGCGTGACGTACGCCCCGGGTCTGATCGGCGCACTGCTTGTCGGCGTGAACTTCGCAAAGGGTCTCTCCCTTTCCGCGAATCTGCCGCTCATTCCGGTGCATCACCTCAGAAGTCACATCGCTTCGAACTACATCACAAACCCCGAACTGGAACCGCCGTTTCTCTGCCTCGTCGTGTCCGGCGGTCACACGCATATCATCGAAGCGAAGGATTATACGACGCTTCGCATTCTCGGCAAAACACGCGACGACGCCGCGGGCGAAGCGTTTGATAAGGCTGCCCGCGCCATGGGCATGCCCTATCCCGGCGGCATCCACATGGACAAATTAGCCGAGACCGGCGACGACAAGGCATTCACGCTGCCGCGTCCGACCGTCGAGGGCGCACCGCTCGACTTCAGCTTTTCGGGCCTCAAGACCGCGGTCATCAACACGCTCCACAACGCAAAGCAGAAGGGCATCGAGATCAACACCGCCGATCTCTCCGCGTCCTACCGCAAGGCGGTCGTCGACTGTCTCGTGAAGAACTTTATGCGTGCCGCCGACGAGACCGGACACAAGAAGCTCGTCATTGCGGGCGGCGTTTCCGCAAACTCGCTCCTCAGACGCCGTCTCGAGGAGGAGTGCAAAAAGACGGGCCGCACGCTCTATAAGCCCGACCTCTCCCTCTGCGGCGACAATGCCGCCATGGTCGGCGCACAGGCTTATTACGAGT
>JAGAOD010000176.1 GCA_017623855.1 Clostridia bacterium | reverse complement strand
CCCGGCGGCGAAATGGAAATGCGCTGGTTCGGCATGGTCAAGCTTGAGGCACGCGAAGGCACACCCGCATTTGAAGCACATGCCGGCTCCGACAGTGTACAGGGCTCCACCGCATCCCACACTGTCAATTTCGGAAACCGCGGTCCGCGCGAATTCCGTTTCTTCGCCCCGCAGAAGGCTCGCTATTTCCGCTTCACCGTAACAAAGCAGCGTGAGCTGAACGGCAAACCGGTCGACACACGTATTAACGAGATCCGCGCCTATGCGCAGAGCCCCGAGCAGGTCGAGCAGGGCATGAAGCATTCCTATGAGATCGATTTCTCCCACGCTGACCTTCACCTGCATACGGAGCTCCGTAACCGCAGCGATGCACCCGTCACGGTTGAGCTGCGCGCCTCTGTCACCCCCGGTGACGTAAGCTTCAGGGAAACATATACGATTCAGCCCGGCGAGACACTCCCGACAAAGCTGACCTCCGTTCTCGAAAATCCGCATCTGTGGTGGCCGAATACATACGGCGAGCAGTTCCTGTACACCGCATCTGTTGAAGTCGCGGTTGACGGTAAGATCAGCGACACGAAGACCTTCCGTTTCGGTGTACGCCGCTTCGATTACCCGATCGACGGCGGTCTCCTCACCCTCTACTGCAACGGTACACGCATCCTCTGCAAGGGCGGCAACTGGGGTCTTGACGACGGTCTCAAGCGCGACACCGCAAAAGTCCTCGACGATAAGGTCCGCCTGCACAAGGAAGCCAATATGACCATGATCCGCAACTGGGTTGGTATGACCTGCCACCCCGGCTTCTACGAAGCATGCGACAAGTACGGCGTGCTGATCTGGGATGATTTCTGGCTTGCAAACCCGTTCGACGGTCCCGAGCCGCATGATCCGGACATGTTCCTTGAGAATGCGGAGGACAAGATCAAGGCGGTCAGAAGCCACGCTTCCCTCGCGCTCTACTGCGGACGCAACGAGGGCAACCCGAACGAGATCCTGAACCCGGCACTCGCCGAGCTCACCGAGAAGTTCGACGGCACACGCATTTATGTTCCGCATTCCGCAGCGGCTCCGGTCGGCAGCGGCGGCGGTTATTCCCTTGCAAAGCCCGACGAGACCCACGGCGTCAAGCAGTATTTTAATGACGTTTCCTCCACTGTGATCCGCAGTGAACGCGGCGTTCCGAATGTGCCGAACCTCGAGAGTCTGAAGCGCTTCCTGTGTCCGGAAAATCAGTGGCCGATCAACGAAAGCTGGGCTCTGCACGACTGGACATATCATATGAACGGCCCCGCAAACACCTATATGCAGACGGTCAACATCTATCTTGATTCCGACGTTGAAGTTCCCGTAGACCGCGTTCAGGGCAGCGCCCCGAAGGATGAAGATCCGGTCTATCAGGCATATAAAGCCGCGATCGCCGAGATGTGTGCGATTTCCGGCGAAAAGTGGACGCTCGAAGACTTCTCCCGTGCTGCACAGATGATCAACTACGACAGCCACCGCGGTATGTTCGACGCGCTCGCCGCACGCCGTGCAAACGGTCTTCTGATGTGGATGAGCCAGTCCTCCTGGCCGTCCTTCATGTGGCAGACGTATGACTTCTACCTTGACACAAACGGCGGCTATTTCGGCACAAAGGCGGGCAATCAGCCCACTCGCCCGGTATTTGACCCGCGCGACAACAGTATCCTTCTTGCAAATGCAACGCCGAAGAGCTATGAGAATGTTACGACGACAGTCGAGATTTACGACCTCTGCGGCAGAAAGGTCTCCGAGCAGACCTTTACTACCGAGCTTCTGGAAGCGGACACATACGGCGAAGTGATCACCACAGCCGATTTCTCCGCATCGACGACGGACATCGTCTTCCTCAGAGTCGTGCTTACGGACAGCGAAGGCAACGTGCTCGGCAGGAATACCTATTGGCACAACCGCAGGACCTATTCCGATTACCGTGCGCTGAACACCATGGAGAAAACGAATGCCTCCCTCTCCGTTCTTTCTGTGGAAGAAACCGAGGGCGGACAGCTCCGCTATACCCTGCAGGTCGCAAACGGCAGCGTGCCTGCACTCGGTGTTCGCGTTCGTCTGACCGACACTGACGGCTGCGCAGTACTCCCGGTATTCTATAGCGACAACTACCTCATGATGATGCCGAATGAAACCGCTGTCATCACGGCAGAATTTGACGCTGACCGTCTCACAGGCGATCCTGTATGGAATCTCTCCGGCTGGAATCTGTAAAAGTAAATATCAAAACATAGATCGACCCCCGTACCGCGCAGCAGTACGGGGGTGATAATCATTTATAGTTTTAATTAGCCTTCGACCTCGACAACGCCGTTTGCCTTGACCGTGATCTTCATGCCGTCCTTGACATAGTTCAAAAACTCGTCGCCGAGTCCGTCCACGACCGGCATGGAAACACCGTCCACCCAAACATCGGCCAATACAGCACCGGCCGCTGCGAGCGAATCGATATGGTTCGCAAAGAGCATGCACGCCGGATTCTTCTGCATGGCGCATGCACAGTACAGCACAAGACCGCCTGTTGTGGAGCCGATCGTCTGCGGCAGACAGAGTGCCTTGCCGATGAGCGGCTTTCCGTGCAGCTCTTCGTTGTTCTGGTCCCCGCACTTTACGTCCTTATCACCGAACTGCAGTGCCATCTGGAACGAGGCCAATGTATTGAAGCCCTGTGTGGTAACAACGGCTTCAGCCGTCACTTCACCGGGAGTAACCACTCTTCCCTGAAACTGTTTCATATCACTTACCTCCCTTGGTGATCGCCTGCAGGATCTCACTGTCTTTATAATATCTCGCGCTCGTATAAGTGCGCAGCTTGTTCGAGGACGTGATGACGGGCATGGTCTTGCACAGCGGATTGTTCATATACATGAGCGGACAGATGTAAGATGTGACAACGCCCGTCGCTTTCAGACGTGCTGCGTATTCCGTCTGTTCGAAGGCTTTCAGCACCTTCGGAGCCGCTGTCAGAACGGTCGGGATACATACCTTCTTAAGACCGTTCTTCTTGAGTTCAGCCTCGATATTATCCGTCCAGGTTTTCAGCTGTTCGAGGGAAAGGTGCGGACAGCCGACAAAGCAAAGCTTCGGGGATGCATCGGGATTTTTCCAGATCACGGGATAATTCTTCTGCACTCTGTCGAGCTCCGCGTCGTCGATCACATAGACCTTAGCGTCCTCCGAAATCAGCTTGCCGCCGAGTTCCTTAGCCTCGGGTGTAAGATTATCGATATGGTACAGACCGACAGCACCGTTCGAAGCGGTCGCTGCACCGAAATCCTTAAGATAAGAGCAGGTGTCATCCGTAAGCTCTGTACCGATCCACTTGTCGAGACCGATAACATACGGCACATCCTCCATGACCTTCATGCCGATTGCAGAGCCGAGCAGCTGCGCTTCCGGCTTTTTTGTCGTCTCGACCTTCACGATCCATGTCGCCTTTCTGCCCTCATCGGTCAGGAGACCGAAGTACGGAACATAGCCGACAATGGAACCCATGATGTCGATGATACCGGAGTTGCGGTTGCATCTTGCACCGAGCACGGAGTTCGCGTAAACGACTGCACTGGACTCCGCCCAGGAGAGGATCTCGCCCTTCTGCGGCTTGTTTCCGACCTCGTCCATATAGCAGGTGCAGGTGAATGCGTTCTCGTCCATGAGACCGAGCTCTTTAAGCTGCTTCTCATAGAAGTCCTGCTTTGTATACATGAACTTGTTGAAAACAAGGTTCTGCAGGAAATTCGCCGGGACATTCTTGTCGAGCGGACGCGGGTCAACGGAGAACTGCTGACCGGACATGACACCGGCGTCGAGCAGCTGCTGCATCAGATCATATACCGGGGACATGACCTTCAGACCGAAGGATGTAACGAGGTGATTATACTTCGAGGTGATCGGAACCAATTTCTCCGCCTCGAACGCATCGCCGTACATTACAAGTGTTTTCATGACTTTCGCAAGCGTTTCACCTTTTTCGCCGTCAAGGATCGCCTGCTGTTCTTTGGTTAAAAGCATTTTATTCACTCCCTTTTAGGATCAGAGCTTCATACATACGTCCCATGCGCCCCAGATAACGGTGCGCAGATTGCCGACCTGTACGGCATCGCCGATCACGTGTACGTGACGGCCCTTCGGCGCAAGCGGCTTCGGGTCGTAGCCGACGGACAGGATCACGGAATCCGCCTCGACCGTAAAGGTCTTGCCCGCCTTATCCTTCAGAACAACGCCGCCGTCCTTGATCTCGGAAACTGCGGTCTCGAGGTAGACCGGCACGTTGTTTGTCTTAAAGAAATCGCGCAGGTAGCTTGTGTTTGCAAGGCAGACGCCCTTTGTCGTGATGAGGTCATCCTGCATCTCGACGATCGTCGGCTTCTTGCCCTGAAGGTACAGCTCATAAGCGATCTCACAGCCGGTCAGACCGCCGCCGATGACCGTAACTTTCTCGCCGACCTGCTTTTCGCCGAGCAGGAATTCCACGGCTTCCACTGCCGTCTCCGCACCCTTGATCGGCACTTTCTTTGCCTTCGCACCGGTCGCAACGATGATCTCGTCCGCGTCAAGGGATGTGATGTCCTTCACTTCGGTGTTCATCTTAACGTCGATCGGATATTTCTGAAGCTCACGGATGTACCATGCGATCAGCGCACGATCCTTCTCCTTGAAGGACGGAGCCGCAGCCGCAATGAACACGCCGCCGAGCTTATCGCTCTTTTCAAACAAAGTGACTTTATGACCGCGCTTTGCGCAGACGATCGCCGCTTCCATGCCGCCGATACCGCCGCCGATGACAGCGATCTTCTTCACCTTCTTTGCGGGCTTCAGGCTGTATTTCTTCGACTGCATCGTCTCCGGGTTCAGCGCGCAGCGGGAAAGTCCCATGGTATCCGTGAGATCCTGCGTATTTGCGTGACCCTTCGAGGACGAGAAGTTGAAGCAGCCTGCATGACAGCAGATACAGGGCTTGATGTCCTCCAGTCTGTCTTCGATCATTTTCGTGACCCACTCGGGATCAACAAGAAACTGACGTGCAACGCCGACCGCATCGATGCGGCCTTCCGCGACAGCCTTGGCGCCGACCTCGGCATTCATTCTGCCCGCGCAGACGACGGGGATATCAACAAACTGCTTGATGTGCGCCACATCGTCGAGATTGCAGTTTTCCGGCATGTACATCGGCGGATGTGCCCAGTACCAGGAGTCGTATGTACCGTTGTCGGCATTGAGCATATCGTAGCCGGCATCCTGCAGATACTTCGCCGCTCTTTCGGACTCCTCCATATTTCTGCCGACCTCGGTGTATTCCTCGCCGGGCATGGCACCCTCGCAGAAGCCCTTCATCTTGGACTCGACGGAATAGCGCAGGGAGACCGGGAAATCCTTGCCGCAGGTCTCTTTGATCGCACGAACGACCTCCGCGGCAAAGCGATAACGGTTTTCGAAGCTTCCGCCGTACTCGTCCTCACGCTTGTTGAAAAACTCAATGGAGAACTGATCAAGCAAATAACCCTCATGCACAGCGTGCACCTCAACACCGTCAACGCCGGCATCCATACACAGCTTTGCGGTCTTTGCGAACGCCTCGATGATCTCATGGATCTGCTCGACGGTCATCTCGGGGCAAATGATATCATGTGCCCAGCGGGACGGCTGCGGGCTCGGGCTTGCAAGCTCGTGGGATGTATCCAGGATCGGCTTCAGGATCGCACGGGTGACCTTGTTCTTGTGGAGCGGCGCTACGAGCTCGGTGATCGCCCAGGAGCGGCCCATACCGGCGGTCAGCTGCACAAAGAGCTTTGCGCCCGTCTTATGGATCTCGTCCATGAATTCTTTGAGCTCCTCAAACATTTTCGGATTCTGCCAGAGCCACTTTCCCCAGAAGGTATCACGAAGCGGTGCGATGCCGGGGATAATGAGACCAACATTATTGTTGGCGCGCTCTATAAACAGCTTTGCCGCTTCCTTGTCGAAGTGGCAGCCGCCGAGCTCAAACCAGCCGAACAGCGATGTGCCGCCCATGGG
>JAGAOD010000175.1 GCA_017623855.1 Clostridia bacterium | reverse complement strand
CTGCTGCCCGCCCGTTTACCGCTGTCACCGCGCGGTCGGAAAGCCCGGTAAGCTCACAGGCAACATCACGAAGGACTTTTGGAAGACCGGCGAGTGGATCGACGATTTCCACGACATCGAGGGCGATTCGCTCCCGAAGCCTTGGAAATACACGCGCGTAAAGCTGCTTTGGGACGAGGAAGCGCTGTACGTTGCGGCGGAGCTTTTGGACGACACCATTTGGGCGACCGTTATGAACCGCGACGAGCTCATCTACATCGACAACGATTTCGAGGTTTTCCTCGCGCCGCAGGATTCGTCCCACCGCTATTTCGAGCTTGAAATGAACGCCGCAAACGCGGTGTGGGATCTCTTAATGGAAAAGCCGCAGCGCGACTTAGTGCGGCGCATCATCGGCTGGGACATACAAGGCCTCGAGAGCGCCGTGAAGATCGACGGCAAATTAAACGACCCCACGGCGGACAACAAGCGCTGGACAATAGAGCTCAAAATTCCGTGGTTCTCGCTTCGCGAATGCGGTGAGGACGAGTGCTATCCGACGCATTTTGCGCCGGACGCAGGCGAAATCTGGCGGCTCAATTTCTCGCGTGTCGAATATGAGGTCACGACCGAAAACGGACGATACGAGAAAGTGAAGGACGAAAAGACCGGACAGCCCCTGCCCGAGCACAACTGGGTATGGGCACCGACCGGCGTCATCGACATCCATATGCCGGAAATGTGGGGCTACCTCATTTTCACCGAACAGGGCGAGGACTATCCCCTGCCGCCCGAGGACAAGGTGAAGCTGCATCTTAGAAAGCTCTACTACCGTGAACACGCGTACAGCATGAAAACGGGCTGCTTCACGGAGGACGTGGAACGGCTTTTAGGCGAAGAAGCCGGACTGTACAATATAAAAGCATACACGACACCGAGTATGTTCGAAGGCATCGCTGAATTCAACGGCGACACCTGGCACATCCGACAGGACGGATACGTTTGGAAGGAATGAGGGAACGGCGCGCCTTGTAGGGTGCAAATCGCATGGCGATTGTCGCCCGTAAGGCTCCCGCCGTTTAACTCGCGCGGAGCGCGAATAAAACTGCATGGCAATAAAACTGCATCGCAATAAAACTCGCCGTAAGGCGAATAACACTTTGCGATAACGCGCCCCGCCGCCCTAAATAACCCCGTTCTTAACCCTCAAAATTCGGGAATAAATGATAGTTTGTTAAATATTTAACAAACCACAGAATATTACACCGCGGGGATGGGAGATGAGAGGTAGCCTTTGGCGCGCAGATATCCTCCGGCACGGAACATAAAATAGCGAGCAACGCGAGCCACCACAACTTTCCACTTTCCGCTTTCCACTTCATAACTATTCAATATTACCTATTACTTGCGCAAAGCGTAAAACCTCCGCTCTCCCCGTTTTCGGGGCGTGAGCGGAGGTTTTGTTATGCATTATTCAACGTAAAGCAGCGTGTCCCAGTTTTCGAGCATTTCGCCCGCTTTGAGCGTTCTGCCCTTCAGGATATCGGTTTTATCTGCAAATGCGCCGATCATCGGCTGCGGCTTGCCTGTGAGGTTCAGAACGAACCAGTAGCGCTTGCCGTCCTTTTCGCGGCAGGCAATTTCGAGCTTCGTCTCTTCCCCGACGAGCGGCTTGATGTCCGCATCCGCGCAGAGCATGTCGAGGATCTTCCGAAGGCCCACGGCGTCGGGCTTCGTGCCGACATAATAGACCTTGCCGGTGCCGAACGCATTCTTCGTGACGGCGGGGGTGTCCTTGTAGAAGTCACTGCCGTAATTTGCAAGGCTCTCTGCACCCTCGAGGTGGATGATGTCGCACAGCAGGCTGCAGGCTGCGTCCGTGCCGTCCGTGAATTTCAGAACATTCGTCTGCTCGGGCGCGAGCGCGTCGATCTCCTCCGCCCAAATGCCGCAAAGCTTTCTAAGCGGGCCGGGGTAGCCGCCGAGGTGCACGTTATCCGACTGATCGACGAGACCGCTCATGAAGCCGGTGAGCAGAATGCCGCCTTGGTTTACATAATTTTCTAGTGCTTCCTGCATCCCGTCCTTGACCATGTAGAGCACGGGTGCGACGACGGCGCTGTATTTCGTGAAGTCCGCGTCGACGGGGATCATGTCGACCGGGATATTGCGCTCGTAGAAATAGGCATAATACTGCTGAAGCTGAGGGACGTATTTGAGATCCGCACTCGGGCCGACGGCATATTCAAGTCCCCAGTAATTGTCCCAGTCGAAAATGATGCCGACCTTTGCGCTGTTCTTCGCGCCGAGGAGCGTATCGCCGAGCGCTTTGAGCTCATGACCGAGCTCCGCGACCTCACGGAACACGCGGGTGTTCTCCGTGCCGCTGTGCTCGATGACCGCGCCGTGGAATTTCTCACACGCACCGACCGAGCGGCGCAGCTGGAAGAACTGGATGGTGTCCGCGCCGTGCGCGACGGTCTGCCAGCTCTGTGCACGCATCTGACCCGGGCGCTTCAGGGAATTATAGCGCTGCCAGTTCTGCTGGCTCGGGGTCTGCTCCATGAGCATGAAGGGCTTATCCTTCAGGCCGCGCATGAGGTCATGGTGCATCGCGGTGGAGCTCCACGGGGTATCGTACGCCGGGTAATTATCCCACGAAACGATGTCCATCTCCTTCGCCCACTTGAAATAATCGAGACCCTTATAGGAGCCCATCAGATTCGTTGTGACGGGTGTTTCCTTGTCGAACTCGCGGACGGCGTCGCGCTCCGCCTTGAAGTTTTCGAGCATGCTGTCCGACATGAAGCGACGGTAGTCGATGGAAATGCCCGCAAAGGCGGTCTTTTCATAGCCGATGCCGTCGCTCAGCGCATTCGGGGCGACGATGTCGTCAAAATCGTACAGGGTATGACCCCAGAAATGCATGTTCCACGCCTTGTTGACCGCGTCGATCGTGCCGTATTTCTTCTTCACCCACACGCGAAACGCCTTTTCGCAGTTCTCGCAGTAGCACTCGCCGCCGTACTCGTTGCTGATGTGCCAGCAGGCGAGGTTCGGGTGGTCGCCGTAGCGCTCAGCGAGCTTCTGTGCCATGCGGCGGGAGAACTTCTGAAAGACGGGGCTGTTCGGGCAGGCGTTGTGGCGCTGACCGAATTTATGGCGCAGGCCCTCATAGTCGACACGGGCAACCTCGGGGTAGCGGCGCACCATCCATGCCGGCAGTGCCGCCGTGGAGGTCGCGAGCACGATGTCGTAATTTTCCTTTTTGAGCATTTCCATGATCTCGTCGAGCTCCGCGAAATCATACTCATCCTCGCCCGGCTGGATCTTCGCCCACGAGAAGACGTTGACGGTCGCGCTGTTGATGTCCGCAAGGCGGAAAATGCGCATGTCTTCATCCCAGATTTCGCGCGGCCACTGATTCGGGTTATAGTCGCCGCCGTACAGCATTCTCTTAAAATCCTTCATGATATCGCTCCTTTATTCGACCGTAAATTCGGTCCATTCGATGTGGTTATACTGCATCACGTCATCCGCCTTTTCCATGCCGAGCTTTTCGTAGAAGCCGACGGCGTTTTCGTTCGCGATGAGATAGACGGCGATGTCCTTTTCGCCGCCGGCGATTTCGTGTGCCGCTTTCATCAGACGGCGGCCGATGCCCTGCCCCTCATACCCGCGGTCAACGCCGAGGTCTGTGACATAGAGCCAGTAGGCAAAGTCGGTGAGCCCGAACAGCGCGCCGACAAGCAGCCCCGCTTCGTTTCGCGCGGTCAGGCTGATCGAAACGTTCCGGACTAATTTCTCAATGCGGCTCTCGAAGCGCTCCTGCGGGTACTGCGAACCGAGGTCGGTGCGCTTCAGAAAATCGATGTATTCTTCGGCGGTGACGCGTTCTTCCGTAATTTTGATCTTATTTTCCATGGTATTCCCTCCCTTTTAGGTTTACATAACTTACTTAAGCTCGTACCAGATCCTCGCGTGCGGCAGCATTTTGAGGAAGGACGCGGCGGATACGGACCGCCATGTATTCCTTGCCGGGGAGCGGGATGCGGAACTTGCCGCTGAACTCGCCGAGGTCCGTCACGGTCATCTCCCATGTGTCGATGACCTCCACGCGGTATTTCGCGTTCGGGTCTTTTCTGAACACGCGGAAAGTCGGTCTGCCGAAGCCGTAATAGTGGATCTCATACGCGTCCGGCCACGTCATCTCGTCGACGACGCCGACAATTTCGTCAAAGTCGCCCGCGCCGCGCTTTAAGCCGATGCCCGGAGTCTCCTTCAAAATCCCGTGCAGGAAACGGATGCGCGCGGGGCTCGTGCCGTGCAGCTCGCCGCCGTGGCTCCACCAGAGGATATCGTCGGGGTGCACGTACGTCTCGCCGTGACCGGCATGACCGCCTCTGAGTGCCGCTTCCCAAAATCTGCGGGTCAACTCCTCGCCGGAGATATTGCCCCAGCCCATGTCGATGTTGCCCTCGTAGGCGATCTCGTCCCATACGACGGGCTTATTGTATTTCTGAATGTACTCGTCCGTGTACTCGACGTGGCGGTACAGATCCTGCCGCTGCATGCTGCAGTGGGTGATCCACGGACGGCTGTAATCGTAGAACGCCATGCAGTTGTGCACCGAGCGCATGCGGTTATACGGGTCCTTGTCCGAAAGGATCTTCGCGTAGCGCTCCCAATCCTTAAGTGTCTTTGCGCGCATGAGGTCGTATTCGTTTGCGAGGCTCCACCACACGTTTCTGTACGCCGCAAAACGCGCGACGACATAGTTCCAGTAGAGGTCGTCCGCCTGTTCGCCCATGTCGGAGAAGCCCCAGCGGTCGTACGGGTGCATGACGATGATATCCGCCTCGATGTTTCGCTTCAGAAGCTCTTCAATGCAGCGCTCAATGCGGCGGAAATGCGCGGGATTAAAGCGGGTGAAGTCCCAGTTGTTGCCCGCGAAATCCACAAAATACGTGAAGGTCTCTTCGCTGAGGCCGGAGTTATCGACCGGCGTGCCCTCGTAGGGGAACGTCACGGGGTCTTTGAAATTGTGGATATAGTGCTTCGGGAACACACAGAAGCGCATCTTGTTGAAATAGCCCTTATCGAGCTCGCGGAGTGTGTTCTGAACGGTCTCCTCCGACTGGTGTGCCCACGCGTAGCAGGTCGTGCCCATGCTGTAGTGCGGGGTGCCGTCCTCGTAGACCAAGTGGAAGCCCTTTGCGACGCGCACCGGGCCGTGATTGTTCCCCGTCGGCGCGGTGACCGTAAAGGAATCCGTCACCTCGTTTTCGATGCAGCTGCCCGAAAGCGTGTATGTATATTCTCCCTCGAAGGAGGGCATGAAGCGTACCTTGTAAACGCCGTCGCCGTCATAGAAGCCGTCGACCGTCACCTTTTCGTTTTTGCCGCTGAACACACCGGTCAGCTGATAGTCGGTAAAGGGATTGCCGTCCTTTGCGCCGCTGACGCTGACTTCGAACATCCCCCATTTTTCAATAACAGACATATTTCTTCTCCCGTCTTCCGGTTATCTATTTATATTTTATCGGTTTCCATGTAAAAAAGCAACGGGAAATCTCCGGCGTGCGATTGCCAATTTATTTTCCGTGTGATAAAATATTTCCAATGACTCTAAGCGGAGGCTGATTTATGGATTTTCTGTACTTTTTAGAGGGCATACGCAATCCGGTTCTGGACACGTTCTTCTCCCTCATCACACATTTCGGCAGTGAAACGCTGTTTCTTGCCATTGCGATCATCATCTTCTGGTGCGTCGATAAGGCAAAGGGTTATTTCTTAATGACCGTCGGCTTTTTCGGCACGCTCATAAACCAGTTTTTGAAGCTCCTCTGCCGCATCCCGCGCCCGTGGGTGAAGGACCCGAATTTCACCATCGTCGAAGCGGCACGCGAGGAAGCGACCGGCTACTCGTTCCCGAGCGGACACACGCAGAATGCGGTCTCCGTCCTCGGCTGTCCGGCAAGAAGCTTTAAGAACACCGCACTGCGTATCGTCTGCATCGTGCTGATCCTTTTGACGGGACTCTCGCGCATGTACCTCGGCGTACACACCCCGCTCGATGTCGGCGTTTCGCTTGTGATCGGCACCGTGCTCGTCTTCGCGTTCTATCCGATCTTCAAAAAGACGGAAGAAAAGCCCGTTTATATGTATGTGATCCTCGGCGTGCTCGCGCTCTGCTCCTTCCTCTACGTGCTCTTTGTGGAGCTGAACGCGTGGCCGGCGGACATCGACCCGCACAATTTGGCGTCCGGCGTCAAGAACGGCTATCTCGTTCTCGGCTGCAGCCTCGGCATGATCCTCTCGTATTTCCTCGAAAGGAAATACATCCGCTTCGACGTCAGCGGCGCGTGGTGGACGCAGATCTTAAAGACCGCGGTCGGTCTTCTGCTCGTGCTCGGCATCAAGGCGGGGCTAAAGCCCGTATGCAATGCCGTCTGCGGCGGACATGCCGCGGCGACCGCACTGCGTTATTTCCTCGTCGTGCTCTTTGCCGCCTGCGTCTGGCCGCTCACCTTTAAGTGGTTTAAGAACGGCTGCCCGATGAAATTATGGGTCAAAAAGACACTCCGCATCGTTCTGATTATTATTTTGGTGATCGCCCTGCTTTGCGGTTATCTCTACTTTGAAGTCACCCGCAGAACGACCCGTATGCCGATCAACACGGCGGGCGCGGAAAATCCGCTCATCACGAACCTCGGCACAACGATGCTCTCCGGTCACAGAGCGGGCGGCGGCATTGCGCCGGAAAATACGATGATGGCGCTCAAAAACTGCGTCGAAAACGATCAATACGAGCTCGATATTTTCGAGTTTGACATTCATCTGACCGCGGACGGCATTCCCGTACTCCTGCACGACGGCACACTCGACCGCACGAGCGACGCCCCCGAATACTTCGGCGAAGAAGACGTGCAGGTCGGCTCAAAAACGCTCGAGGAGCTTCGAAACCTCAACATGGGCGAGACCTTCGAAACGGACAGCGGCGAGACGCCGTACAAGGGTCTGCGCGGCGAGGACATCCCCGAGGATCTGCGCATCGTAACTCTCGAGGAAGCACTCGCCTATCTCGAAAGCGCCGGCGATTACCGGTATATCATCGAGATCAAAAACGGCGGCGAGCGGGGCTATGAAGCCGCCGACAAGCTCTATGCGACGTTAAAACAGTTCGACGCCGTCGACCGCGCGGTCATCGGCACGTTCCATAATGAGATCACCGAGTACCTCGACACGACCTACCCCGACCTGCCGCGCAGTGCCGGCATGAACGAAGCGATCGAGTTCTATCTCTACTCACTCCTCGATCTACCGATCAAGGAAGGCAAGTTCAATTTCGTCGCGCTGCAGATCCCGACGACCGACTACACCGTGAACCTCGGCACCTCCCGCATGGTAAACTACGCGCACAAAAATGAGATCGCCGTCCAGTACTGGACGATCAACGACGCAGAAGAAATGGAATACCTGCAGAGTATCGGCGCCGACGCCATCATGACCGACGTCCCCGATATCGGCGCAGAGGTCTTGAAGCAGCCGTGAGGGGCTGAACGGTTTAGAAAACTTGAATTTATGGAGATGTGATCATATGAAAATAGTTATTCAACCGAACGGAGTTTGGTATCACGGTTCGAATAAGGTCTTTACCGAATTAAAAGCAAACAGTACGATCACACAGTGGAGAGAACTTGCCGAAGCATTTTCGCATCAGCCTTCCGGTCTTGGATATGATGATAACGGTGTAATAAGCCATAACGGAACAGAAAAAGGCTTCTTATATATCATTGATGAACCGATTGTCGTAGGTAAAGATATATTTCAGCATCCAAGAACGACTATGGATGAAAACGCTGAATTTTTGACAAAAAGACCTTTAAGGGT
>JAGAOD010000174.1 GCA_017623855.1 Clostridia bacterium | reverse complement strand
ACACCGCAAGTCCCGTGTAGAAGAAGGACACGAGGTAAGGATAATTCGGGATCAGCAGCATGGCACTCATGCCGAGAAATAAGATCCCGGTCGGGTGCATGGAAAGCGTAAACTCCTTTTTAAGCAGATTTTTCATTCGGCTTCCTCCTTTTCCAGATGGACCATGACCGTCTCAAGATCCGCATCCATAACGGGCAGTCCGAGCTTCTCCGCGTCCACAGTCCGTACAAGCGCCGTACTGCCGTTTTTGCCGCGCCGCATGCCGTGCAAAAGGGACAGCTGTTTCTCGGTACAGTTTTCCGGCTGCACCTCCGTAAGCCGCCAAGCATCCGTAAATGCATCGATCGGCTGATCGGCGATCAAGGTGCCCTCACGGATGTACAGGATGTGATCCGCGCATTTTTCAAGATCGGACGTGATATGCGTGGAAAACAGGATCGTCTTCCCTTCGTCACAAAGGTCGAGGAAGATCTCGAGCAGATCTTCACGGGAAACGGGATCGAGCCCGCTCGTCGGCTCATCCAATATGAGCAGCTCCGCCCCGTGGGACAGTGCCAAAGTCAAGGCATATTTTACCTTCATGCCGGCAGAAAGTGCCTCGGGCGTCTTGTTTTCGTCGAGAGAAAAACGGGAAAGCAGCGCACGGTATGTTTTTTCGTCCCAGTTCGGATAAAAACCGCGAACCGTATCCGTGATCTTTTTGATCTTTTTCTTTCCGTAATATTCGAACGCGCCGGGCACATAACCGATACGCGTTTTGATCTCCTGCTCGTGTTTCTTAAAATCAAGACCGAAAAAGCGGATATCACCGCTGTCCGGGTGCACATAGTTCAGAAGACTTTTCAGTGTGGTCGATTTTCCTGCGCCGTTTCTCCCGATAAATCCGGTGATCTTCCCGGCAGCAAGCTCAAAGCCGATCTCGCTTAACGTAAAGCCCGGATACGTCTTCGAGAGGTCTTTGACCAAAAGCGGTGTCATTTATTTTCCTCCTCTCTGAATGTCCCGTCGCCCATGGCAATACCGATGATCCGCTCCTGTGTCTCTCTGGACGGGATCGCAAGACCGCGGTTGACGTCACCGATCAAAAGCACAGTGTCACCCGGATGTATACCGAAGATTTCTCGTGCCTCCTTCGGGATGACAAACTGTCCCTTCTCCCCTATTTTTACTGACCAGGCATATTTCCCCTGCGGTACTTCTTTTTTCATAAAGCATGCTCCTTTCCGAAAAGTGTGTTTTTTCATACTTTTCATATTTATATTACTACATAGATATATAAAAGTCAAGAAAAAAAAGACCCGCGAGAGGCTTCTCTCACAGGTCACAAATCCGAAAAACTATCTTTTACCGGCCATTACATTTAAGAGCACAAATCTCCACGGCAGGGATAGTGCGAAAGAGACAGTCATGGAGCCCCTTTCGCGTATAATCAATATATATTCAGAAACAGTATTGTTTCTGAATATTGCGTACTACCGAGAGATATTTCTCTCAGTAGTACGCAATCAAGGGCGTTGCCCGGTTACCGTTTTTCGGATCGAATTTCGCCTTGTCGATCGCGTGCAAAGTATGACCGGCGCCTAAGATCACGCAGTTCTGCGGATCATCCAGAACGCGGACACGCATCTTCGTCTTTTTCGAAAGAAGCCGGTCAAAGCCGCTCAAAAGCGCACCGCCGCCCGCAAGAAGAATGCCCTCATGCGAAACGTCCGCCGTCAGCTCCGGGGGCGTCTCCTCCAACGCGGTCTGAACCATACGGATGATCTTCACCGCAGGCTCCAAAAGCGCCTCCATCATCTGATCGGAGTTCATCTCCACCGCAGTCGGCAGGCCGTTCTGCAGGTCACGGCCCTTCAGTATAAAGGTCTTGAGCTTTCTCATCGGATAAGCACAGCCGATCGCACGCTTTGCAGCCTCAGCCGTATGCTCGCCGATGAGCAGATCAAACTTCTTGCGCACGTATTTGATGATCGCTTCGTTAAACGCAGCACCGCCCACCGGGACGGATCTTGACGCGGAGAGACCGTTTAACGAGATCACACCTGCATCGCTCACGCCCTCACCGATGACGACAACAAGAGAACCGTGCGGACGGGTGATATCCATACCGGAACCGATCGCCGCTGCCACAGGCGCCTCCAAAAGGCAGATCTTCCTGATTCCGTTTGCTGCGACCGCATCGACCACTGCGCGCTTCTGCACTTCCGTAGAACCGCCCGGAATGCTTACGACGACACGCGGCATAAACACACGGCTCGTGCTGACCTGCTTTAAGTAATGACGGATCATTGCATCCGTCAGCGAAAAATCAGAGATCACGCCGCCCATCATCGGCTTGATGACACGGATACGGTCGCTCGTTCTGCCGAGCATTTCATGTGCCTCACGGCCGATCGCCACGATGCGGTCCGTATAAGCATCCACAGCCACGACACTCGGCTCATTCACAACGATACCGGTGCCGTCCAAATACATTTTGAAATTGGCTGTACCCAAATCTATAGCAATATCTGTACCGATCATAGAAAAATCCTTTCTGTATGAGGCTGTCAAAAAAGTATTTTCTCCCGTTGGTGCTTTTTGCACCAGCTAAGATATATTACGATTATTTTACAGGAAAATCCCGTTTTTGGCAAGATGTATCCTGCTGTCTCTTACAGACTGAGTGCACAGCACACCATACTGACGTCCGCAGCGCCTGCCCGATAGAGCACACGCGCGCATTCCTTCGCGGTCACACCGGTCGTCAGGATATCATCGACAAGCAGGACACGCATACCCGTACAATCCTGTGCCGCATATGCACCGTGCACGTTCTTTTCGCGTTCATTTGACGGCAGAAAATGCTGCGTCCGGTTGTGCTTCGTCTTCGTCAGCAGTGCACGGTACGGGATGCCGGTATATTCCGACAACGCCTCAGCCAGAAGCACGGACTGGTCGTACCCGCGCTCTTTGAGCCGCTCCCTGCTGACCGGCACGGCGGTAATACAGTCGTATGTCTGATCCCGCTTTATGGCAAGCGCCATCTGCTTTGCGAGCGGCTTTGCCAAATACGCTTCATTCTGAAACTTGAACCGATGCAAGGTGTTGCAGAACGGGCCTTTATATCGCTTGGTCGCGCGGCATTCGAGCGTATACGCCCGACGGCGATCCTTTATGTTGAAATAGCGGAAGACACGCTCCGTCGGCAATGCTGCACAATCCGCGCAGAGACCGTCCTCATTCACCGCCCTGCGCTCCGCACAAAACAGGCATTTCGGCGGAAAAATCCATTCCAATAATTTTCCAAGGCGCATGTCTTTTACTCCTCGCGATTTTCGGTCAAAAAGCGGGCAAGCCCCGAAAAGCGCCGTGTTTTTCTGTCGTTTGCGACCATATCCGCGATCGCACTGCTGCGCCCGACGAGGATCAAAAGCTTTTTGGCTCTCGTAATACCCGTATACAGCAGATTGCGGTAGCTCAGCTGCGGTACGCCCGGGAACACCGGGATAATGACCGCCGTAAACTCGTTGCCCTGACTCTTGTGTACGGTCACGGCATACGCCAGCTCCAGCTCCGCCGCCGCATGCTCGAAATCGTAGAGTACTTCGTGGTCATCCACCTGCACGCGAATACAGCCCGCCGCCTTATCGACGTCGGTGACGATGCCCATATCGCCGTTAAATACGCCCTCGCCCGTCGTGCCGTCCTCGCGGCTCCACGGCAGATCGTAATCGTTCTTGATCTGCATGACCTTGTCGCCCACGCGGAACGACGTACTGCCCACATTGACCTGCGGCTTGTTCTTATTTGCCGGATTGATGAGCTCGCGCAGGCGTTTATTCAGCTCAACCGTTCCAAGCTCGCCCTTTCTGCCGGGACACAGCACCTGAATATCGGTGATCGGCGAGTAATCATACCGTTTCGGAAGCCTCGCGGTCGCAAGTGACAGGACCGTATCGGACACCGCACGTGCGTCGTCAAACGGCATAAAGAAAAAGTCGTTGTCCCGCACGTTCAGAACCGGCATTTCGCCGTTCACGATGCGGTGCGCGTTCGTGACGATCAAGCTTTCCATCGACTGACGGAAGATCTCCTTAAGCTACACCGTCGGGAACACATTGGATGCGATCAGGTCGCCGATCACATTACCTGCGCCGACACTCGGCAGCTGATCGCTGTCACCGACCAAAATCAGTCGGCAGCCAATCGGCAGTGCGCGCAGAACGCTCTCAAAAACGTATGAATCCACCATGGAAAGCTCGTCGATGACGACAGCGTCACACTCCAACGGATTGCGCTCGTTGCGCTGAAAAACCGGGTTATCGTTCTCGTCCCAATCCACCTGCAGCATGCGGTGGATCGTCTTCGCCTCGACGCCGGTCAGCTCACTCATGCGCTTTGCCGCACGTCCAGTCGGCGCCGCAAGAAAGACCTCCTCACCCTTCTGCATCAGAATGCGGATGATCGCATTCAGTGTCGTTGTTTTGCCCGTACCCGGGCCGCCCGTAAGGATCAGAAGACCCTTGTCGAGCGCGGCACGGATCGCATCCTTCTGACGCTCCGCGTATTCTATGCCTTCACTGCGTTCGATCTCGTCGATCTCTTTTTCAATGCCCACAATGGACTCGGGCGGATATTTCAGCATCATGTGGATGCGGTCCGCACTGTACACCTCGCTACGGTGCTGCTTCGGCAGGAAAATAAAGTCCCGCCCGTCGAAATTCTCGCACACCGCTTCAAATGTCTGACACAGCTCAAGAAGTGCCTGCTGTGTATCCTCAAGCGGTACACCCAGCATGCTCGCAGCTGCCGGACAGAGCTTATCGGCGGGCAGACAGGTGTGCCCGTTGTTGAGATTATGCCTGAGAACATACAGCACGCCCGCCTTCACACGTTCTGCGTTCGCTCTGTCGTATTCCATGGACTCCGCCAATTTATCCGCAATAACAAAATCCACCGAGATCTTCTCGCTGCACAAACGATACGGATCCTCCTGAATACAGGTGACGGAATCCGCGCCGTACTCCTTCCACACCTTCACGGCATCCTCCGGACGAACGCCAAAGCTGCCTAAAAACGCCATGAGATCGCGAATACCGTTGACGCGCTGCATCTCTTCCGAGATCTCTCTTGCCTTTTTCAGCGTGATGCCTTTGATCGTCGCAAGGCGCTCGGGGTCGTTTTCGATCACGTTGATCGCCTCATCGCCGAATGCCGCAATGATCTTACCGGCTGTTGCAATGCCGATTCCCTTAACGGCACCGCTCGAGAGGTATTTGAGCATGGCGGAGGTATCCTCCGGACGAGAGCGCTCGAAGGCCTCGGCGCGAAACTGCTGACCGAAGGTCGCATGCGAGGTCCATGTACCGAACAGGTGCAGCTTCTCCCCTATACTTATGTACGGGAATGTACCGACGACCGTCACGAGCTCGTCACCGCTGTTCAGCTCCAGCACCGTGTACTGATTATTCTCATTGTGATAGACGATATTCTCTACACTGCCTTCCATTTCGAGCAGTGTCTTGTTCTCTTGAGGCACGCCGGGCACCCTTTCCTTTGGAATTGATAATCCTATTATAGAACATTCTTTCGTGTTTGCAAAGACCCAATTTGCGCAAAGGGATAGATTTGCACAAGTCTTCTGAGGATCGCGTCGATTTCCGGGTCGTTTGACGGGTTCAGGCAGACAATACGGCACATCCCGTGCAGATCGAGCCATTTGACGCGATCCATCGCACAGCGTACGACATACTCAGCTTCATCCGCTGTCCGTACGGTCGCAAACACCGTAAACGGCAGCTCCTCGCGCAGCAGCCGGCATTTCGTAAGGCGAAGCCACACATATTTCATAACAAGAATGAACAGGCATACGCCGAGGATAAACAGCATGAAAGCCACGGTCCGATCCATAAAAAACACCTCCATACCCATTTTACGGGCAGGAGGTGGTTTGTGTTCGGATCAAAGTGCAGCCTTCAGTGCTTCGACCTT
>JAGAOD010000173.1 GCA_017623855.1 Clostridia bacterium | reverse complement strand
TAGGGGTATTCGGCGTGGACAGAAGCGCGTTTGACCCCATGCTGTATCCCGAATACCGTACTGCCCGCGCGTTTTGGGATTCGATGAACGAGATGTTCAGTGCCGGTATGCAGGGAAGACAGATGGTAACGGGTACACAGTCCGGCTACGGCGCGGCAGCCTACGGTCAGCCGATGCAGCAGATCCCCGTACAGATGCCGGCAGTGCCCGTGCAGCCCGCAGCACCGGTCCAACCGACCGAACCGGTTCAGACGGCAGCACCGGTACAGACCGGTCCGAAGTTCTGTCCGAACTGCGGCGCACCTGCAGAAGGCGGAAAGTTCTGCCAAAGCTGCGGTTCGCCGTTGTAACCGATGCGAAAGATGCGGAAAGGAGTGAACGGTTTTGGCTGCATTACAGGAGTTTAAGTGCCCATGCTGTGACGGCGCGATAGAGTTTGACAGCGGCTCGCAGAAAATGGTTTGTCCGTACTGCGGTACGGAATTTGAGATCGAGGCATTGGAGGCGTACGGCGAAGAGCTGAACAGCCAGCCTGAAGAGAATATGGACTGGAATACTGCTGCAGGCGGCGAATGGCAGGACGGTGAAACGGACGGTTTTCGTGTCTATACCTGTAACAGCTGCGGCGGTGAGATCGTGGCGGATGAGACGACCGGTGCGTCGGAATGTCCCTTCTGCGGCAATCCGGTTATTATGACCGGTCAGTTTGCAGGAGCCCTGAGGCCGGATCTCGTCATTCCGTTTAAGGTCGACAAGAAGGCTGCGATTGCAGCCCTCGAGGCGCACTACAAAGGAAAAGTTCTTTTACCGAAGGTCTTTAAGGACCAAAATCACATCAAGGAAGTCAAAGGCCTTTACGTACCTGTGTGGCTTTTTGATACGGATGCGGATGCATACGTTCGCTATAAGGCGTCGAGGACGCGCAGCTGGAGCGACAGCCAGTACCGATACACTGAGACGAGCCATTTTGCGGTCACCCGTGCCGGTGGGATCGGTTTCGAAAATGTTCCTGTGGACGGCTCCACCAAGATGGACGACACGTTGATGGAATCCGTTGAGCCGTTCGACGTCTCGGAGGCGGTTGATTTCCGCACGGCATATCTTTCCGGCTATCTTGCCGATAAGTATGACGTGGACGCCGAGGCGAGCATCGGACGTGCAAACGAGCGCATTAAGAGAAGCACCGAGGACGCGTTTGCGTCGACCGTGCAGGGTTATACATCCGTGGTTCCTGTCACATCTACGGTAAATCTGCACAACGGCCGCGCAAGATATGCGCTGTATCCGGTGTGGATCCTGAACACGGTGTGGAACGGGCAGAAATTCACATTCGGCGTCAACGGACAGACGGGAAAAACTGTGGGCAACCTGCCGATGGATAAGGGCGCGTTCTGGAAGTGGCTTCTGGGCGTGACCGGAGCGGCTACAGCTGTGGCATTCGGCCTCAGCTATCTGCTCTGGCTGTTGTAAGGAGGTGCGACGTATGACAAAGAAGATCATTGTTTTGTGTCTTGCGCTGCTCGTATGCTTCTGCCTTGCGATCCCGGTCTCGGCGGAAACCGCAGGCGGAGAATTTCTGTTTGATGAGGCGGATATCCTAACAGACGCGGAAGAAGCACAATTAGCTGAAAAGCTTTCGGAAGCAAGCCATACATATGAAGCTCAGATCATCATCGCGACTGTCCCGTCGATCGACGGAAATATGGAACATTTCATAGAAGAAACATATGATTCCATGGGGTGGGGATACGGAGAAAAGCGCGATGGCGTGCTGCTGCTCGTCTGTATGGATCCGAGAGAATACCGTATTTTAAGTAACGGCTATGCAGGCGTCGCGATCACCGTCGACGATATCGGAAATATCGGCGAATACATTGTGTCCGACCTGTCAGACGGCAATTACGCCGCTGCGTTTGACACGTTTATAGATGAGACTGCGTATTATCTGAGCGGTTATCTGTACGGATTCCCGTTCGAGGGCGTCAAGAGCTTTGGAGTGAGTCTCGTGATCGGCATCATTGCAGGCGTGGTCGTTGCTCTTGTGCTGAAAGGGCAGCTGAAGTCCGTTAAGAAGCAGGATCAGGCGCATGAGTATGTTAAGCCCGGCAGTATGCAGGTCACCGTACAGCGCGATCTCTTCCTTTACAGAGAGGTCAGCCGTGTGAAGAAGGAATCAAGCAGCGGCAGCGGCAGAGGATCTTCCGGATCCTCCCGAAGCGTCGGCGGCGGTTCGTTCTAAATGATTCAGGCACAAACACCGGAGAACGGTGTAAATTTGAGAAAGTTGATAAAATATATCAAACAGGATTGGAGGACAGTATAATGGCAAAGAACACATGTGCAATTTGCGGAAAAGAAGTCAATCTCGTAACAGGGCAGAAGCTCGCAGACGGCAATTACATCTGTCGGAAGGTGTGCAGAAAGAAGCTCTTAAAGTGCTTCGAAGTGGTATCCGCTACGCTGGACGATGTTAAGGAGCATACCGCGCAGATCGAAAAGGGAACAAAGATCTGGCAGGAAGTGCTGCTCCCGCTCAAGAAAGCGAAGAAGAACGACGGCAAGCTCAAGTGCCTCGGCGTGGGCAATCCGCTTCTGTATGTTTCGACCACAACGGGTCTCGTTGCACTCGTTGAGACTCGCTATAAGTTCATGGTATTCGGAAAGAGCGAGCATGCCTGTGTATACCGTCTCGCGGATCTTGTACAGTACAGCTATGAGGAAGAGGTCGTAAAGGGTTCCGACGGCAAGAACGAGAAGAAGGAATTCTGCGCGATCATGTTCAAGGATACTCCGGGTATGTACGGCTTCCGTCTTGAGGTGGCAAACAGCAAGTCGTATCAGGATCTTGCAAAGTACTTTGACACGCTGTTTGGCATTCAGAAGACACTCGGCAACAGCTTTAAGAACGCAAAGCGCCAGCTGAATGCGATCAAGGCTGCGGCAGATGCAGTGAAGGGTGCAGCGAGCGGAACACTGACGGAGGATCAGGCTTCTGCGACTATGGGCGCACTGGATGCTTCCATTTACGGTGACCGCACCGAGTGGATCAAAAAGGCCGATGCGGCATTGGCACCGTATAACAAGTAAACCTATAAAGCGATAAACCAGGAAACGGGGTGTAACCATGAAAAAGCTTATAGCTGTTCTTCTGTCCGTAATACTGCTGTTGAGCTTAGCTGCATGCGGTTCCGGTGGGACGGAACCGGAGGAAAGCGGAAAGACCACGTCGCAGAGCTCTGAAGCGGAGAAGAGTTCGTCCGTCGTCGAAACGGAAGCCGAGTCGAAGCCGGCACCGTCCACCGAAGGACTGACTATACATGAGAACACCTTCTTCACGGTTGCTTACAGCGAGGAAGACGGCTGGACGATAGATGAAGAAGACGTTTAAACATATGATGAGGGCGGCAGCGTTTATATTGCCATTTTGGATGACGAGGGTTATCCGGAAATTTCCGTTTCGATCGAAGCGAATAAGGAAGATCCTGAGTCGTTCCGTGAGAGCATGGACGTAAATGGGATAGACATGAAGGCGTACGCCGCAGGTGAAGCAGAGACCGTCGATGTGGGCGGCCAGCCGATGCTGTATGCGGATGCGTACGACGGAAGATATTTCTTTGGTCGAAACGAGGCTGCCGGTGTTACATACACCGTAGACACTTCGACCTGGGAGGATCCCCGTGTCGAAGCGCTCGTTCGAGGGATCACGTGTACTGCGTCCGGCACGGACAATATTGAGCCGCCGTGGCCGTGGGACGGCGAGGCTTTCAGCGGCGGCACCATGAGCGCGGCGGTCGGCGAAAGCACGATAACCGCAGAGTTTCTGCCGATGTCCGAGCCGTTGACTACCTTCAATACTTTCGACCATGAGGTCGAGGTCATCGGCGACAAGGTGTATCTGCTCAGCGATACTGTTCTGCGCGAGTATACATTGAACGGGTCAGCGTTGACGTTTATGCGGGAGATCCCTGTGGATGAAGAGTTTGCACTGGTTGAGCGTTCGGGTGATGCGCTCGTTCTGTCCGGGTTTATGAGTCCCGTGGTCGGGCACGACGGTGACACAGTTTTGTATTCCTGTGACGGCCCGGATAAGCTTACGATGGCGCCGGACGGAACATGGGGTATCAGCTGGTTCTCATCCGGAGACTCGACCGAACGGTATACTTTGTCAGACGGTACGCTTACAGGCGAAGCATTCCCGTTCAACGAAGTGGATACGGTCAGCCAGATCAATATCGATGATACGTATATCTATGTCAGCGGATCCTCGGCAGAGGATGACGAACAGTATGTTTTCGTATATGATCATTCCGGCACGCTGCAGTTCACACTTGCCGGTGAGCCGGATGGCTCGTTCGGTATCGGATCTATCACATTCGTTACAAAGACCGGCAACGGCTTCCTTGCGATGGACGGCAATATGCGCGAAGTGATCCTTTGGGCTGCCGATGGAACGTGGCTTGGTTCAGCGGAGGACAGTGAGTTGTTTGGAACGTATTATCCGTGGTTTGCGACAGGCGATACGATGGATGACGGCAGTGTT
>JAGAOD010000172.1 GCA_017623855.1 Clostridia bacterium | reverse complement strand
TAAGCAGCGCGCCGAAAAGGGCCGTAAGATCGACGCCTATAACTTCACGAAGCTGCACTACACCGCAGAGTCGAACGGCACCGATTTCACCGTGCCGCTCACGCCGTATTCCAAATTCCACTACGACGGCCCCGCGCGCAGCATCGTGTTTCACGCAAATATCCCGTCCGAGGAGATCTGCACCTCGCCCGAGAAATTCGGCGCCGAGGGCGTGATCTACGCCTCCCGTCCGCTCGTGCTCGGCGGCAAGAGCATCGAGAATTTCGGCTTCCGCTTTGAAAACGGCAAGGTCGTCGAGGTGCTCGCAAACGAGGGCAAGGAGATGCTTGAAGCACTCATCACGATGGACGAAAACGCAGGCTACCTCGGCGAAGTCGCGCTTGTCGACTACCACTCCCCGATCTCCATGTCCGGCCTTGTCTATTACACCACGCTGATCGACGAGAACGCTTCCTGCCATCTCGCGCTCGGCCGTGCACTCGGCGGACAGCTGCCGAAGGACAGCCCGTGGACACTGAACGACTCGACGATCCACATCGACTTCATGGTCGGCACGCCCGATCTTCACATCACCGGCACCACCCCCGCAGGCGAAGAGGTCGTTGTGTTCAACGAGGGAGATTTCGTATTATGAAACTACTGTTCCTTGGCAACAGCCACACGTTCGTGCATTTCGTGCCGGACCGCGTTGTGAAGCTCTGTGAGACGCTGGGCGTCGAGGCCGAAGCCGTCATGCTGACACATCCGGGCATGGGGCTCGACTATCACTTAAAGCAGCACCAGACGAAATACAACGTGATGCGCGGCAAATACGACGCCATCGTCCTGCAGCACAACGCCCACCCGTTCCCGGGCAAGGAGCAGCTGATCGCGTCCGGCGAGGCGCTCGCTGCGCTGATCCCCGATGACCGCAAGATTTTCCTCTACATGACATGGAGCGAGAAGAATAACCGCGCGGGTCAGGCGATCATGTCCGAGAGCTACGAAGCGCTCGCGGAGAAGCTCGGCGCCGCGGTCTGCCCGGTCGGCAGGATCTGGTGGCAGGCGGCGGACGCGCACCCGGACGAGGAGCTTTATTATTCCGACGGCGAACACAGCAGCGTCCTCGGCGCCTCCCTCGCGGCCTCCGTCATCGCCCGCACGATCCTCGGCTTAGACGTCAACGCCGAAGTCTGCTACGAAGACGCCAAAAAGCTCGAAGCGGACGAAAGCATCCTGCAGTAAAATAAAAACCAAAAAGCTGCGCCCCGACTATTTCACAGCCTGTTCGGCTGCGGACCCGTCGGGGCACATTGACATTCTCCGGGATAACGTATATAATTTATTTGTAATATTATATTCCTAAGGAGGGAATTATATGGACTGGCAAAGTATATCCTCATTCGTTACCTCGTTCGGGATAAAGCTTCTCGGCGCAATCATCATTTTCGTAGTCGGGATCAAATGTGTCTCGTGGGTCTCAAAATGGATTCGTACCTCCGATAAGCTCAATAAGCTTGACGTGAGCCTGCGCTCCTTTTTGGGAAGCTTTTCCAAGATCATCATGTACATTGTCCTTGTGATAACCATTGCGATGATCCTTGGCGTCCCGGCGACATCCTTTATCACGATCCTTGCGTCCTGCGGTGTTGCGATCGGTCTGGCTTTACAGGGATCTCTCAGCAATTTTGCGGGTGGCCTGATGATCCTGTTCTTCAAGCCCTTCAAGGTCGGTGACTTTATTGAGGCCTCCGGTGAGACCGGTACTGTCGCGGAAATATCCGTTGTTTACACCGAGCTGCTCACCGTCGACAACAAGCGCATCACCATTCCGAACGGCGCTCTGACAAATTCTGTCATCAAGAACTATTCCTCGGAGGAGCTTCGCCGCGTTGACCTCACCTTCAGCGTAGCCTACGACAGTGACGACGCGAAGGTCAAAAACCTGATCAGCGAGATCGTCAGCGCACATCCCTGTGCACTGCGTGATCCCGAGCCGTTCGTGCGTATGTCCGAGCATTCCGACAGCGCCCTTGCCTACACGGTTCGTGTCTGGTGTAAAAACAGCGACTACTGGACGGTCTACTTTGACATTCTAGAGGGTGTGAAGGCTTCCTTTGACCGAAACGGCATCACGATCCCGTTCCCGCAGATGGATATACACATCAATAATCAATGATCGAACAAAAAGGTCTGCCATCATCTCGGCAGACCTTTTTTGCGCGAGCTCCCTGTGTTGGGACACCTCTCCGCGGTGTAATATTTGGTAGATTGTTAAACATTTAACAAGCCATCATTTATTCCTGTCAACCCGAGGGTTTGCAGAGGGGATGCGTAGGGCGGCGGGGCGTTAGCGCCTCTACAACCTTGCCTTTGGCTGTGATCCTGTAGGGGACAGGTTCCCCGTCCCGAAAACGCGGTGGTCTGACGGGACGGGAGACTGATCAATCGCTTCATCGATTTGCGCCCATACGGTATTACCTGTGCTGCGCACCGTGCCATCGCCTCCCTCTCTTTCCCGTTTCCTTACCCTCGACCCGGTCTTTATGTTGATTGTTAAATATTTAACAAGCCATCAT
>JAGAOD010000171.1 GCA_017623855.1 Clostridia bacterium | reverse complement strand
GGCTCGGGCTGACAGAACGGCTCGCCGCCGGAAAACGTGATGCCGCGAAGGAGCGGATTCTCACAAAACCGCTCGAATATTTCGTCCGTGTCCTCTTCCGTTCCGCCTTCAAAATCGTGCGTCTGCGGGTTATGGCAGCCCGGGCAGTGGTGCGGGCATCCCTGTGTAAAAACGGTCATGCGGATCCCTCTGCCGTCGACGATCGACTCATCCACGATGCCGGCAAGTCTGATCTTCACTGACACCACCTCATTTCTCAATACACAGCGGGCAGTTCGGCTCGAGCGGATATACTTCACCGTTCCAGCGTACCTCGCCGCCGGGCTGATCGGTCGAAACACAAAGCCTGCCGTTATCGTATTCCACGTGTACCTCGCCCTGCGGGAGCGGCACGGTGCCCTTAAAGGACTTGTAAATGCCCGGCTGCGGCTCAACAACAAAGCGGCTGTAGGCGACATCCGCAGCAGATACGCCGAGACAGTAGCGGCCGAGGAAATAGATCGGGCCGCTGCCCCATGCATGGCAAAGCGAGCGACCGAAGCGGTCGCTGTACATAGAGAAGCACTCCGGCTTACCCTCACCCGGGAAATACTCCTCCCAGATCGTCGTCGCACCCATTTCGAGCATGCCGCCCCAGTAAGATGTCAGCATCTCCTGCGCCGCGTCAAGGTGGCCCATTTCGCAAAGCGCCATCAGCTCAAAGAACTTGAAGTACGGCGTGGTGATCTGCGTGATCTCCGGATTCAGGAGTACATGCTGCAGGATGTCCTTTTTCTGTTCTTCGGTCGCGAAATCATACAGAATACCGAAGATATTCGCATGGCGCGTGACGTTTCGCTTACCGGACGCGAAGGTGTCGATAAACGCATGCTTTTCGTCGTCCCAGAATTTTTCCTGAATGACGGTATACAGCTTTTCCGCGCGTGCGGCATATTCTCTGCCGTCGAGACCGCAAAGCTCCGCCATTTTTTCCATGACCTGAGACGCTCTCCACAGAAGGATCTGCTCCGCGCAGACCGGACCGTCCTTGTCCATTTCCGTCCAATCCATGAAGATCCAGTCGCCCGGTCTTTCCACGACGAGCCCGTCCTCATCCAGACGGGAAACCGTGAAGTCATAGAGGCCCTTCGCTCTCGGGAAAAGCTGCTTTACAAATTTGAGATCGCCCGTTGCAAAATAATGCTCATAGAGCGAAATGATCGCATACATGGTGTAATCGTTGATCGTATTGATGTGCTGCTCATACGGCGGCTTGCCGAGCAGCGCAGTGATCGTACGCTTCGTGATCTCCGGCTCGCAGAACAGGTAATTATTGATGCGGTACGACTGATACGCGTCGCCCGACCACACCCAGCGGTCGCGCTTGATGCCGTCGAGGAAAAACTCGCGGCTGTTGAGGTGGAAGGTGTAGGAGCAGATGTCCCAGATCTTCTTGACGAGCGGATCGTCACATTCGAAGTCGGCTCTGTCCTCGATAGGCAGATATTCGTACTGTGCCGAGATCTTATGCGGCTTGTCACTCTTGACATAGATCCAGCGGAACGCACGGGAGCGCATATTGTACTCCGTTTTGCCGGAAAGCTTCTCCCAGATGCTGCACCAGTCGGGGTCCTGCGTTTCTTCGATGGATTCGCCGTAATAGACGGTGAATTCGTCCTCCGCGTTTTCGCTCACGAGCGTGACGGGACCGAAGGTCTCGCGGCCGAAATCATACAGCAGACCCTCGTTCAGCTTCTCGCACGAAACGTACTCGATCGGCTTATAGCAGAACGGGAAGACATGCGGCGTGGCATTAACGTCCGTAAACGCCGGCGTACAGCCGACCGGGAAATAGTTGATGGACGCATTGCTCGCCTCCCATGTGTCGTCGGACACGACGTCGCCCGTCACATAGATGCACGGCAGCTTTGCCGTGTCGGAGATGCAGACGCGCAGCTCATGTCTGCCCGCCGGCAGCGTGACGTCCTGATTGATCGGGTACTGCGTGCCCTCGAGGGACGGATCGACCTTGATCGCGCCGTAGCCGAGCGTGTGCACATGAATGGTGACCGGCTTTTCGGATTCATAGATCTTCTTAAAGTCGACACGCGACCAGTTCGTCGGCTGCACCCAGTAGCCGATGCGGTTTACACCGCGCTCCTCGCGGCGCTCGTGCAGTAAATTGCTGTGGTAGATTTCGAAATCTCCGGGATACCAGATCCATCTTGCTTTATTTTCAACCATATATAATATGACCTTCTTTCCGACAAAAGTCTATACGCTTATTGTCACATGTTTTAAGATCAAAATCAAGGTCATTGACAAAAAATCATTTGCCGACGGCGCGAAAATTTGATATCGTTAAACTGAACCTTTACGTCACTTTTCCCGTCTATATATACGAAACCGGTTTTGAAATCAACAAAAAGGAGGTGGTACGGTGGAAAGCTTTGATACGCTGCTGAACGCAAACCGAAGTGCAGTCGAGCATTTCGTGCGCTTTAAGCTCCATTCGGCAGAGGATGCCGACGATGTGCTGCAGGAGGTCTATCTGACGGCATACCAAAAATTCGGTCAGCTGAAAAACCGCGACGCCTTCCGCGCATGGATCATCAGCATCGCGAGAAATAAGTGTAATGACTTCTTTCGGAAGCAGGCAGCCCGGCTCGAGATCCCGCTTGACACACTCGATGTCCGGACTCTGACGGACAGCCGTTTCGGCCCCGCCGAAAACACCGCCGTACTCGACACGCTCGAACGCCTCGGCACAAAGGATAAGCAGATACTCTACCTGTACTTTTGGAAGGAAATGCCGCAGGCGGACATCGCAAGGCAGCTCGACCTGCCGCTCGGCACAGTAAAAAGCCGCCTGCACACCGCAAAGCAAAACTTCAAAAAGAATTATCCGCACCAAACCGTTAAAAAAGGAGACGATACTATGACTAAGCTTCCCGAAATCATGCCCGATTATCAAATCGAGCCGACCGACCTCCCCCCGTTTTCCGCAAAATGGGAGGAGCTGCAGGGTTGGCTTCTTGTGCCGCGCCTCGGCGAAAAGCTGTCCTGGGGACTCTATGAAGCCGCAGACGGCAGGCGCACCGAATACACCGAAATGCAGGTCCTCGGCAAAGCCGAAGTGCACGGGATCGAGGGCGTCGAGATCTCCGCCGTGCAGTACGACGCGGAGGATTATTACCGCACAGGCTCTGTCGACCGCATGGAACGCCGCTTCATCGCACAGCTCACCGACACCCACTGCCGCTATCTTGCCGAAAGTCACACGGAAAACGGCGTCCGTAAATTCTTCACATTCCTTGACGGAGACGCCTTTCTCAATAACTGGGGCTTCGGAGAAGACAACTGCGGCAACGAGACAAATCTCGTGCAAAAGGGTCTTCTGAAGCTCTCCGGAAACACCGTAACCGGTCACACGGAAAAGGAGACCGTCGACATCGTCGGACGCTACACGGTCACGGTCGCCGGCAAAGCGTATGACACCGTCTGCGTCATGGACATCCAGTGCTTTAACGACGGCGTCGCATCCGAGCAGTACATCGACAAAAACGGCAGAACGGTTCTTTGGCGCCGCTTCAACCGCAACGACTGGGCATTCGACCGCTACAAGCAGCTTTGGAGCGAAAAGCTCCCGAAAAACGAGCAGATCACCGTCAACGGCATGACCTACGTCCACTGGTACGACTGCCTTTCGGATTATGTGCTCTAAAACCAAAGCCCGCAGGAACTGACTCCTGCGGGCTTCTGTACTGCTTTTTGGCTTAATATGGCATTACAAGCTGTCAGCATCTCCTACGCTGAACGCAAATGTTGTTTCATAAACGCCGTTGCTTCCTTCAAACGACGCTGTGATCGTGTAGTGTGCGGGATAGTCCGGGATCTCGAATGTGATGCCGTCCGCGGCGTCGAGCGTGACCGTATAGCCTGTACTGCGATCCCACGATTCAATCAGTACCTCTACCTTGGAAACAAGAGGCATCGAGAATGTGACCGTCGCATCCGAATATCTCAAATAGAGTTCGGAGCCGTATATCCCGGCACCCTCATACGGATCGAATTCCTTGTCCCGCAGAACGACGCTTTGACCGCCGTCATTTCGGACAAGCTTCGTGACAGCAGCGTTCAGATGATTACCGCCATATTTCGTGCCATCCGATAATTCTACTTTGGCTTCGGGCAACGGCGGCACAACGGAGTCGATATATTCCCAATCAGTCGGCTCGGGCAGATGGTAAACATGCCAGCCGTCATCCTCATCACTGAGATACATCACCTTGATATAGTCAGTATGGAGCTCTGTAAGGACGATCCCATACGGGCTGTTATACCAAACGGAAAGCTCTTTGTCCTCGTCGGAATAAGAGTAATTGCCCGTCATTTCCTGCGTGCGAAGGTTTGCCATATATTCGGTGAGCGCTTCTGTATCCACATTGTCGATACCGCTTCTGTATTCTCCGCCGGTCACCGTAATGTGATCGGCTTCAAACACACTGAGCTCGTGACCGCGGAAAACGGTCGTCGCGCCCATATCTTCTCCATAAGCCAAAGAAACGTGCCCGCAGGTCATGCAAAGCAGGAAAAAGGTCAATCCGACAATTAACGCACCGGTGCTGCGCTTTTTAGGCTTGACTATCGCTTTCAGCCTGTACCGCATAGAGGAAGCCGACGCCGAAAGACAGGTGGAAAATCCGGTATCGCTGCCGGCGGCATTGAGAATCAGCTTTGCATACTGACTTCTTTCCCCGTCATCTGCATCCAACAGCACGGTTTCGTCGCAGCTGAGCTCCATATCCTCCGCACTCTTTTTCATTGCGAGCCACATCAGCGGATTGAACCAGCACATGGCGGTGCAGAACATCATAAAGAATTTTGCCCAGCTGTCCGCCCGGCAAATATGGATCAGCTCATGCCGAAAGATCAATCGCAGCTCATCCGATGAAAAGCTTTGATTTGGCAGAATGATTTTCGTACTGCGTCTGTACAAGCCGACCGTCAGCGGCGTGGATACGTCATCCGTCCTCACAAGGCCGAGCTTCGGCTTATGCATCGCGACTTCCTCAAGCTCTTTCTGAAAGAGCGTCAAAACATCCGGTTCCGTCACCGGAACTGCATGCCTTAATACTGTTCTGCGAAATACGAAATGCCGTACGATATTCCACCCGAAAACGAAAACAAAGCCTATCAGCCAAACGACAGCGATCACTTTGATCAGCCCGCTTGACACATGCAGTGTAATGAGCGGCCTCGGGATCTCCATATAGCTTTGCTGTGTTATATACAAGTAGTTAGGCAGCAGCCACAGCATAGCGCAGGCACGGGCACTGATATATTTCCTCAGAAACGGTAATGCCATGATGAGCACAACATAAAAAAGACTGATGTGCAGGAAAATATCAAAGCACATGGTCAGCGCCATTTTCATCGTTCGTACTGTACCGTAGACCTTCAGACCGAGAAGGATCAAGACGAAAAGGAACGCAGGCAGCAGTGCGCCATGGATCAGCGGCTGATACTTTTGTCCGCCTTCCTTTATTGCGTCGGATCCCACCTCTTTGTCATACCTTGAGAACACCACCCATGCAAACACGAGGCTGAAAGCGCCTGCAAACAACCCTTTTAACATGAGATCCGTGCTCATAGCTCGTCCCTTTCCAAAAGCGTGCGCAGCTCGGCGATCTCGTCTTTCGTCAGACCGCTGTCACAGAGCGCGTTTGCGAAAACCGAAAGATTTCCTCCGCAGAGCTTTTCAAAAAAGCTCTTGCTCTGAGCCGCGAGATAATCCTCCCGGGAAACGCACGGCGTATAGTAACTCCGGCGCCCGTTCTTTTCGATCGTGATAAATCCCTTTTCGCTCAATCTTGTAAGCAGCGTGAGCAGCGTTGTCATGGCCATGGGATGTGTCTGAAACAGGCCTTTTTCAATATCCGTTCTTGCAGCGGGCGCTGTACAAGCCCATATTGCCTGCATCACTTCCTGCTCCGCGTCAGGCAAGCGTCTGATACCGTTCTTCATTCTTTCACTCCTCTACATTTGTAGTGCTCAGTTATATTCTACAACCTTAGAGTGATTTTGTCAATATCCTTATACAAAAAAAAGGTTCTGCTGCATTTTGCAGCAGAACCTTTTGAAATCACATACCGTGCTTTACGCGGTCACGCTCTTCGGCGCGTTTTGCGTTGTTCCAGCGGTCGGTGGTGCCGACCAGATAGCCTGTGATGCGGCGGATACGCTCAAAGTCGCGGCCTTCGCCAACGAGAACGGGTTTTTTTTCTGTGTTCTTTTCGGGTGTCATACTTTTTCCTCCTTATTTCGTGGTAATCAATAGGGTTCTCTGCAAAAAACGCCCCAATCCGTATAATCCTCTGCACCGAGATCGCCCAGGTGCGAGCAATCATTCAGGCGCCGGTAGGTGCCGTTTTTTGCATATTTATCATATTCAAGTTCGCAAATTGCCGTGTTTTCCAGCCAGTTGAAGCGGTTTACATCCTCATCCGGTCGGCCAAGCAGTGTGTTGATAATGATCCTGAGCGCTAAGCCATGCGAGAAGATCAAAACCACCGCGTCCTCTTCCAGACCGGAAAGACAGGTTTCGGCAAAATGAAGACTGCGCTTTTTTACGTCCTGAAAGGATTCTCCGCCGGGAATTTCCACCTCGGAAAGTCCTGTATCGGTCTTCACATGCGCATATTTTGCCATACGCTCATCCCACGTCATGCCCTCTAAGTCACCCTGATGCATTTCCGTGATGTCTTTTGTGACGACCGGTTCGACCTTGCGGTCGATCTGCGACAAAAACTCTTCGGCAGTCTGCTGTGTCCGCATCAAGTCACTGCAGAAAACATACAGCGGAGTCTCCGTTTTCAGGGTGTCGCGCATGGCACGCCCGGCACGGCGCGCCTGCTCTCTGCCCTTTTCGGTCAGCGGCATGTCGGTGTACGACATAACCGTACCGCCGGTATTGCTGTAGCTCTCTCCATGTCTGATCGTGTAAATTTTCATCTTATTAACTCCGATCAGCGGATCAGATGGGAGTAGTCCGGCACGTCGTGGTAGCGCTTCTTCAGCTCGATGAGCTTTTCAAGCGGCACACCCTCTCCTGCGCGTCTGCCGCAGCGCGGGCAAACCTCGCCGATGATGCCGTTATAGCCGCAGACCGGGTCGCGGTCGACCGGGTGGTTGACGGAGCCGTAACCGATGCCGGCTTCCTTCATGCAGCGGATCACACTCTCAAATGCGTCGATGTTCTTGCAGGTGTCGCCGTCGAGCTCGACGTAGCTGATGTGACCTGCATTCGTCAGCGCATGGAACGGAGCTTCCTTCTGGATCTTCCTGAACGCGCTGATGGAATAATAAACCGGAACATGGAAGGAGTTTGTGTAGTAATCGCGGTCGGTAACACCCTCGATGATGCCGTACTTCTGACGGTCGATTCTGAGGAAGCGTCCGGAAAGGCCCTCTGCCGGTGTTGCGAGCAGACTCCAGTTGAGGCCGGTCTCCTCGGCCTTCTTGTCGAGTGCCGCGCGCATGTAGGAAATGATCTCGTGACCGAGCTTCCAGCTTTCCTCACTCTCGCCGTGGTGCTTGCCGGTCAGTGCCTTCAGTGTTTCGGCAAGACCGATGAAGCCGATGCTGAGTGTACCATGCTTCAGGACCTCTGCGACGGAATCGTCACGGTTCAGACCCTCGGAGTCGATCCAAACGCCCTGTCCCATGAGGAACGGATAGTTATATGCCTTGCGGCTGCACTGGATCTTGAAGCGGTGCAGGAGCTGCTCCTCGGCAAGCGCCATGCGCTCGTCCAGAAGCTCGTAGAAACGCTCGATATTGCCCTTTGCCTCGATGCCGAGACGCGGGAGGTTGATGGAGGTAAAGCTCAGATTGCCGCGTCCGCAGGTGATCTCACGCTCCGGGTCATGTGTGTTGCCCATAACACGTGTGCGGCAGCCCATGTAAGCGACCTCGCTGTTGTAATCGCCGGGCTTATAATACTGCAGGTTGAACGGTGCGTCGAGGAAGCTGAAGTTCGGGAAAAGACGCTTCGCGGAGCAGCGCATCGCCGCCTTGAAGAGGTCATAGTTCGGGTCGCCTTCGTTGTAGTTGACGCCTTCCTTGACCTTGAAGATCTGAACCGGGAAGATCGGCGTTTCGCCGTCGCCCATGCCGGCTTCCGTTGCCTTCAGAAGATTGCGGATCGCCATTCTGCCCTCCGGCGTTGTGTCCGTGCCGTAGTTCAGGGAGCTGAACGGCACCTGCGCACCGGCGCGGGAGTTCATCGTGTTGAGGTTATGTACAAGCGCTTCCATTGCCTGGTAAGTCGCTCTGTCCGTCTCGCGCAGTGCGGTCTTCTCGGCATATTCGGTCGCAGCGTACGCAGTTTTAACGTCGACGGGTGCATATCCGTTCTTTCTCTGATGCTCCGGCAGGAACGCCGCAACACCGTCTGCAAAACGGGCACACTCGCTGATCGTTACATCCGAGCCGATCTCTTTCTTGATCGCCTCGACCATGGCGGCTGCGTCGTCATGCGTCATTTCGCAGCGCACCTCAAAATACTGCGCCAGTGCGGCATAGTAGGCCTTTTTGAAGGTCTTCTTGACGCCGAGTGCCATCGCGTAGTCGAAGTTCGGTACGCTCTGACCGCCGTGCATTTCGTTCTGGTTCGCCTGGATCGCGATGCAGGCGAGTGCCGCGTAGCTGCGGATGTCGTTCGGCTCACGCAGGAAGCCGTGACCGGTGGAGAAGCCGCCGGAGAACAGCTTGATGAGGTCGATCTGACAGCAGGTCTCCGTCAGTGTGTAGAAGTCCTTATCGTGAATATGGATATCGCCGTTTGCGTGTGCTTCAGCGATCTCCTGCGGGATGACGAACTTGTCGTAGAAGCTCTTCGCGCCCTCGGAGCCGTATTTGAGCATGGTGCCCATGGCGGAGTCCGCGTTGATATTCGCGTTTTCACGCTTAAGATCGGCATCTTCAGACGGCTTAAAGGTCAGATCCTCATAGATCTTGACGAGATCATCGTCCATTTCGCGGACACGCTGATGCTCCGCGCGGTACAGGATGTACGCCTTTGCGGTCTTCGCGTAGTCGGCAGCGATCAGATTTTCCTCGACGCTGTCCTGGATCTGCTCGACGGTCGGGATACTCGCCGCATCGTCATATTCCGCAATGACGGCCTTTGTCAGTGCCTCAAGATCCTCGTCACTCATACGCTCCGTGGCGATGCGGATATTTGCCTTAAAGATCGCATTTCTGATTTTCTTTGCGTCAAAGGGGACCTTTTCCCCGTTACGCTTGATTATATACTGAACCATTTCAGCTGTTCCTTCCCCCGTATATTTTCGTTTGGCACGAACGCCCTTGAGTCCTTTTGCGCATAGCTGCGCTGCGGTATTGATTATACCGCTTTTTGCATCCGCTGTCAATCGAACAAACACAATATATTGTATTACAGTTTTGTAAACAACGCAAAATACACCGAACATATGGGGTTATTCGTCCACCCCTATGAACGGTGTATAATAAATTTTCAGCTTATTTTTTACCGCAGAACAGCGCCCATGCACCGCGCGAGATAAACTGCGCCGTCAAGATCGACCGCCGTTTCCTCAAGCCTTGCGTTTCTGATGTCTGTACGGTCCCATTTTACGCCGCGCAGATCCGCACCCTTCAGCTTTGTGTTTCTGAAAATAGTTTCCGTTAAATCACAACCGGAGAGATCGGCCTTCTCCAGATCCGCGTCGCTGAAGTTCACGCCGCGCAGACTGACGCCGGAAAATTTCTGCTTTTTGAGCGCCGCCTCGTCGAGCATGCTGTAGTCGAGCATGCCGCCCTTGACCGTCCATCCGGTCAGATCGGCGCCGTTAAAGCTACAGCCCGTCAAACGGCAGTCGTGAAACTCCGCGACGAACAGGCTTGCCGCCGAGAACGTGCAGTTTTCATAGGACGACCCGCGGGACAGCGTATCATTCATCCGTGCGAAGTCGAACGTGCACGCCGAAAAGCGGCATTTTTCGATCAACGCGCCGGAAAAGACCGTGCCGCGAAAATCGCATTTTATGAATGTACAGCCGATGAGCGTTTCATCGGTGAGATCAACATCGGTGAAACGCTCGCCTGTGTACTGTTTATTCGAGAAACTCATTCTTCTTCAACGAGTGCGATATGGACCGTATCGAGCTGGACCTGATCGACCGTTGTCGGTGCGCCCATCATGAGGTCCTGTGCATTCTTGTTCATCGGGAATGTAATGACCTCGCGGATGCTCTCCTCGCCGGTCAGAAGCATGATCAGGCGGTCAACGCCCGGTGCTGCGCCTGCGTGCGGCGGTGCACCGTAGGAGAATGCATTGTACATAGCCGGGAACTTTGCCTTAACGTCCTCTTCGCCGAGACCAACCATCTGGAACGCCTTGACCATGATCTCCGGATCGTGGTTACGGACCGCACCGGAAGCGGACTCATAGCCGTTGACAACGAGGTCGTACTGGTCTGCATTGATCTGGAGCAGCTTTTCGATGTCGCCCTCTGCGTCGAGCAGTGCCTGCATACCGCCCTGCGGCATGGAGAACGGGTTGTGGCAGAATTCGAGCTGACCGGATTCCTCGCCCATCTCGTACATCGGGAAGTCGACGATCCAGCAGATCGCATACTGTTCCTCGTCGAAGTGACCCGGAACACGCTTGCCGAGCAGGGTACGGATGACGCCTGCGGTCTTCTGTGCGGCAGCCTTCTTGCCTGCAGCCATACAGACGAAGGAGCCGGGCTTGAGGTTCAGCTTCTCTGTGAGTGCGTCCTTGTAATCCGCAAGGAACTTGGATACGCCGCCGGTCAGGTTGCCGTTTTCGTCCACCTTGACCCAGCAGGCCTTATTGCCGGTCTGTACTTCAACGTCGGCGAGAAGCTTATCGATCCACTTTCTTGCCTGTGTGAAGTTATCCACGGCAACAGCCTTGACGGTTGCGTTTTCGAACGGGCCGAAGCCGCAGCCCTGTACTTCCGCTGTGATATCCTCGATCTCGAGGTCGATACGCAGGTCGGGCTTATCGGAGCCGTAGCGCTCCATAGCTTCATTGAACGGAATGTGACGGAACGGAGCCTGAGAAACTCTCTTATACTTACCGAACTTCTCGAACACCGGAACGAGCACGTCCTCCAGTGTGGAGAGAACGTCGTTCTGTGTGGCGAATGCCATTTCCATGTCCAGCTGATAGAACTCGCCCGGTGTGCGGTCCGCACGTGCGTCCTCATCGCGGAAGCACGGAGCGATCTGGAAATACTTGTCAAAGCCGGAGGTCATGAGCAGCTGCTTGAACTGCTGCGGTGCCTGCGGGAGTGCATAGAACTTGCCCGGATGATTTCTTGCCGGAACGAGGTAGTCTCTTGCGCCTTCCGGGGAAGAAGCGGTGAGGATCGGTGTGGTGATCTCAAGGAAACCCTTCTCGGTCATCAGACGGCGCAGCTCGGCGACGACCTGGCTGCGGAGGATGATGTTGGACTTAACGGCCGGATTTCTGAGGTCGAGGAAGCGATACTTCAGACGTACGTTCTCGTCCGCGTCGCGGCTCTTGTTGATCTCAAACGGCAGCTGGTTGTGCACGCACTTGCCGAGGATCTCGATCTTTTCCGGGACAACTTCGATCTCACCGGTCGGAAGCTTCGTGTTCTTGCTCTCGCGCTCACGGACAACGCCTGTCACGGAGAGGGTCGTCTCCTTGTTGAGCGGCTTTACGATGTTCATCATTTCTTCGTTTTCGATGACGACCTGTGTGGTGCCGTAGAAATCGCGGAGAACGACGAATGCGAAATTGCTGCCGACCTCGCGGACGTTTTCCATCCAGCCGACGATCGTGACCTGCTTGCCTGCGTCAGCGAGACGGAGCTCCCCGCAGGTATGTGTTCTGGACTGAACCATAATGTTTTCCTCTCTTTGTCTGTATATTTTCAGTGAATTGTTTCTTTATTTGCTCTCAATGTAGCGTTTCCAAACTTCCGGCAGCTTCTTCTGAACGAACTGTGCGTAAGAGCATTCCGGAATATCCTTCATGTTCTTTCTTTTGAGCTCCTCACAAAGCCCGTTATACCACCAGTCAAGCTGCTCCGGTGTTTTGTCCTCGAAGCGATCGACGATCAGCTCGCCTCGTTCAACCAGTTCCTGTAACAGCTTATATGCATTTTCGATTGGTGTACATTTTGCAACTGCCACCGGTTCGGTCAGAAGCCTTGCAACCGGTATATTTTTGAAAGGTACGATCTGACTTTCGTCTGCCTCCACCTCGTAAATATAGCCGCTTATACCGTCGGACACTTCACACAGTGCATTTGGATACAGCTCATGGTAGATCGGAACGCCATTCTTATTAAATCCGTACGGAAACCAATAGTACGGCTTTTCCACCGCATTACAAAGGTACAGAAGCGCAACGATGCGATTCGTTGTCGTGTATACATACGGACGGTCGTGGTCTGCGAGCCGCGGCTCCAGCACTGTGATGCCTCCCGTGCGGCTGCCGTGAAACAACTGCATGTATATTGCCCCTTTCGCTTCAGAATGCAAGATCGTCCTGTGCGGTCGTTTCCGTCAGGTAGGCGTCGAGGAAGTCCTCGCCGATGGAGATCTTCTTCTTTTCGCCGGTCTTCATGTTCTTAAGCTCTGCCTTGCCGGACTCGATCTCGTTGTCGCCGAGAACGATCGTATATCTTGCGCCGACCTTATCGGCATACTTCATCTGCGCCTTGAGGCCGCGTCCGCACAGATCGCAGTCCGCTGCGACACCGCTGCGGTGCAGTTCGCCGACGAGCTTGAACGCCTTGAGCTGTGCCGCCTCGCCCATGGAAGCGATGTACAGATCGCACTTGCTCTCGGTCGGGAACTCTGTGCCCGCCTCCTTCAGCGCCAGCATGATGTGGTCAAAACCGAGGCCGAAGCCGAGTGCCGGTGTCGGCTTGCCGCCGATCTCCTCGACGAGACCGTCGTAGCGTCCGCCGCCGCCCAGTGCGTAGCCGAAACGGCTGGACGGGAATTCGAATACGGTGCGGGTGTAATAGTCGAGACCGCGGACAAGACCCGGGTCGACCGTGAACTCAATGCCCACCTCGGTGAGCAGGCTCTTGACCTTCTCAAAGTGTGCGGCACAGTCGTCGCAGAGGTACTCGGTGATCTTCGGTGCATTCTTTGCGAGTGCGCCGCAGATGGGGCTCTTGCAGTCGAGAATACGCATCGGATTGCGCTCGAGACGGGAGTTGCAGGTCTCGCAGAGCTCTTCCTTGTGCTCCGTAAAGTATGTCTTCAGCGCCTTGTGGTACTCCGCACGGCAGGTCGGGCAGCCGATGGAGTTGATTGCAAGCTGTACGTCATCCTTCAGACCGAGACGCTCGAAAATGGACATGCCGAGCATGATAACCTGTGCGTCGGCGACGGGCTCTGCGGCACCGAACATTTCCACGCCGAACTGGTGCAGCTCGCGGAGTCTGCCGGCCTGCGGCTTTTCGTAGCGGTAGCAGGAGGTCTTGTAGTAGAGCTTGATCGGATAGCCGTTATTCGGCATGCCGTTTTCGAGCATGGCGCGTACGGCACCGGCTGTGCCCTCCGGACGCAGTGTGATGGAGCGTCCGCCCTTATCCTCAAATGTATACATCTGCTTTTCGACAACGTCCGTGGTATCACCGACGGAACGGAGGAAAAGCTCGGTATGCTCGAAAACCGGTGTGCGGATCTCGGAAAAACCGTTCAATTCCGCTTCGTTTGCCATGACATTCTCGACCATCGTCCACTTTTCGGACTCGCCGGGAATGATGTCTCTCGTACCCTTAGGTGCTTTTGTAATGAGTTCCATATCATTTTTCCTTTCTTTTTCATTCTGAAAATAAAAAATCCCTTATCCGCCATGACGGATAAGGGACGAAACTGGTTCGTGGTGCCACCCTTTTTCAAGAAACGGGCGCAAAAACTCCGTTTCTCCTCACAGTCCCTTAACGCAGGACGAACGCACTTACGTGCAGCTCACGGGTGTCTTTCTCCGCCTTCGCACGCGCAGCTTTCAGCCTTGGGCCGCGCTCTCTGTAGGTGCAAAACAGATCGGATACTCATCCCGGTCAACGCCGTTTATTTTAATATATACTGTACCGCATTTTCATGCGGATGTCAATCGAAATTAAAGCTTTACGATCTCGCGCCAATCCAGATCGCCGCGCTCAAGACCGTGGATGAGAACCTCCGCAGTCGCAATATTGGTCGCGACCGGAATGTTATGCATATCGCACAGACGGAGCAGGTTCTTGTCGCTCGACTCCTGCACGTTCGCCTGCAGGGAATCACGGAAGAACAGGAGCAGATCGATCTCATTAAAGGCAATGCGTGCCGCGATCTGCTGGTCGCCGCCCTGTGTGCCGCTGAGGAAACGCTGAATGTTCAGACCCGTAGCATCCGAAACCAGCTTACCCGTTGTACCCGTAGCGCAAAGGTTGTGCCGGCTCAAAATGCCGCAGTACGCAATACAGAACTGAACCATCAGTTCCTTTTTTGCATCGTGAGCAGTAATTGCAATATTCATAAAAAGACCTCCCCAACAATATATAAAAGCTCTGACAGCAAAATAAACCCCAAAAACTCAAAGCACGAGCGGAACGGAGGTGCCGTTCAGGCGTGCGGCTATACGGGAGAATGCCATACGCGCAGGCGTACCGTTTTCCGGCATCCGCCCCACGGAAAACGCCGCCGAAAGCGTTCTGTCCTCCGGCACGATGCCGATCAGCTGCACACCGGAAAGGTCGATCACATCGTCGAGATCGCGTATGACGCCGGACGGCTTGTCCTCCGGCACGGACTTTTTCCCGAATTTTTTCTTTGTTTTTTTCGGTATCATGCTCTGAAAATACTCGGCATTGAACCGGTTGATGATCAATCGCTGTTCGGAAATTTCCAACTCCTCCAGCAGTCTGCGCACGATCGCTGCATCGCGAATACAGACGGGGTCCGAATTACAGATGATCAAGGCCCTGTCCGCCGCCGCGGCTGCTGCCCGGAAGCCCCGCCCGACACCGGCAGGAGAATCCAGAATAACACGGTCAAAATACCGCTTCAAAAGAGGTACCAAACGCTGCATGGCGGAAGCCGGAACGAGCTCCTCGCCGTTTGCGGGTGCGGGCATCAGGAATACACCGGGGATCCCTTCACAGGGATAGATCGCCTCCGCAGGTGAACAGCGGCCGGAAACCACGTCGGAGCTGTCAAAGACAAGCGCCTCCTCCGTGCCGGTCATGCGGTCCAGACTGCGCAGACCGGCGTCGCAATCGACAAGCAAAACACGCTCACCGTTCGCGGCAAACTGCGCGGCAAGACCGAGCGAAACCGTTGACTTACCAACGCCGCCCTTTCCGGATGTAACAACAATAGCCGAACCCATAATAATACCTCATTGAATATAATAACATAACAAAACACAATAGTCAAAAACAAAAAAGGAACTCTTTGAATTTTATCATATTGCCCTAAAAAAACACATAGTTTTTTGTCGAAGCAAACAAAACAAATGCCGGACTTTGCTCTTGGCTCTGCGGTCGTCATTCCTCCGCCGCTTCATTTTTATCTGAATTTATTTTATCATTATTTTCGGGCGGTGTGTACCCGAAAAAATACGTCTCGAAAATCGCTTTTGCGACCTCCTTCGCCTCATTTCCGTTGCCGCCGTACTCGATGACAACAGCGAGCGCGATCTCGGGATTTTCATACGGCGCGTAGCCGATGAACGTCAGGTTATCGGAGTGCTCATACGTCTCCGCCGTACCGGTCTTACCGGCAACGGCAATGCCGAAATCCGCAAAAACGGACGCCGCCGTACCTTCCGTACAGACCTTGCGCATGCCCTCCTGCACGATGCGGAACGAATTTTCCGAGACACCGGTCTCCATGATGACCTCCGGCTCTGCCGCAAGCACGGTCTCCGCGCGGTCATAGTCCGTGACCTTCTCAAGGAAATGCGTTTTGTAGCGCGTGCCGCCGTTTGCGATCACGGAGCAGTACGACGCAAGCTCGATCGGTGTGAACATGTCATCACACTGACCGATCGCCGACTGGATCGTCAGACCGTCAAACCATTTTTCGCCCTCGTGACGCTTTTCGTATTCCGCCGGATAGGACATGATGCCGACGCTCTCCGGCAATTCGCAGCCGGTCTTCTCACCCAAAGCAAACGCTTCGGCATAGGCACGCATCGGGACGATGCCGAGCATTCTGCCCGTGTCAAAAAAATAACTGTTGCAGGAGCGGCTGAGCGCACCGAAAACATCGACCGAGCCGTGTTCACCCAGGCAGACCGGCTCATAGTCCGGCGCATAGTAGTGGTACGCGCCGTCACAGTCCACGGGCTTTGTATCCTCCGCGATCACGCCCTCCTCGAGCGCAGCGATCGCAACAAGCGGCTTAAACACCGAGCCGGGCGTAAAAATACCGTTCAGCGCACGGTTAAAGAGCGGACGTGTCTCATCCGCATACAGGGAAAGAAGATATTCGGAATCCTCCGTATACGCTTTCAGATCATAATTCGGGTACGATACACACGCCAGCACGCCGCCCGTGTGCACGTCGAGCGCGACGGCGGCTCCAGCCGTGCAGTCCTCCGTCGGTTCACTGCCGATCGCCTCGGCGAGTGCCTCGTTCGCCGCCCTTTGCAGATCGGCGTCGAGCGTCAGCCAGACCGTACCGCCCGCTTTCGGCTCTTCCGTGACGTTCACGGAAAGCACGGCACCCGTCGGATCGGTCTCAAAGGATTCCTTGCCGTTTTCACCGCGAAGCACACTTTCAAACACGTTTTCTACGCCGAACTGTCCGTAGACGTCCGTATACGAGTAGCCCGAAACATTACTCGCAGAGTACACATTCCCGGCTTCCTTCTGCGCCGCATACTGCTCGGCGGAGATCGCACCGACCGTGCCGAGCACGTGGGGTGCAAGCGTTCCGTCGGGATATTCTCTCACCTGCTCGACACGGATCTCCACGCCGGGCATGCTGCTGAGCCGTTCGGAAAGGACCTTGACGGCTTCGATGGAAATATCCTCCGCGAGCACACAGGGATTTGTACGGCTGAAATAATTGCGCTCCAGATTATACCGCGCGGAGACCGTCCGGCGGATATCCGCCGCAGTACCCATATCATCCGCACCGTATCGGCGGATCAGCTTTTCCATGCACTGATCCGGCGTACCCTTTTCGCCGACGTCCAAAAACTCCTCCGAGCGCATAAAATCGAGCTCCTTGCCGAGCTCCGAAAAGTATAAATCCCCTGCCTGCGTCAGCTTGATCGGCAGCATGTCCACCCATTCCTCGCCGAGTGCCTCGAGCAGAAGAACGGCTTCCAGAAGATCACTGTTGCGGTTATCCGCGTCCCAGTTGAGCTTATTATAGACCACATTGTATACGGAGCGGTTTCCGACCAGCACATTACCGTTCCGGTCGAGGATCTCTCCGCGCGTTCCGGTAAGCTTTACATAGCTTGTGGAGACCTTTGCCTCCCTGGCGTACGTCTCACCCTCCGCCAGCTGCCATTCGCCGAGGCGGCAGATATAGACGAAAAAGATCAGAACAAGCAGGATGATACAAAAAACAGAACGTCCTTTTTTCATTTAACACCGCCTCCTCCCATTTCGGAATATGCCTTACGGTCACGCCCCCAAACGGCCAAAGGACCGCTGCACGAGATACTGCAGACCGTAACAGACGGGAACCGTTAAGACCGTGTAAAAATACAGCGGCAGATAGGCATTAACAAGCGCATACACGGGCCAGCCGTACCCGGACGCGATATACAGCACGAGCCAGTCGAGCAGAACGGCGACGGCTATGCTCCACAGTCCCATTAAGATCGAGGTATACAGATGGATCTGCATGCGCGTTCCGCAAAGCATGCAGAGACTAAGGCAGAGCACGCCGTATACGAGCGCATGCCAGCCCATCGGACTTCCCATGCCGAGGTC
>JAGAOD010000170.1 GCA_017623855.1 Clostridia bacterium | reverse complement strand
TTACCCACGCACATCACCCTGCAGGCGGAACGTACGGGTCTGATGAAGGACTCCATCGTGCTGCTTGAGCAGGTGAGGACGATCGACAAGCACAGGCTCAAGGAAAAGATGGGCAAGCTTGACGAGGACTCGATGCGCCGCGTCAACGAGGCGATCGGTATCAGCTTCGGTCTCTACGATACATAAAGTAGGGACCGGGAAAGTATGAAAAAAGGACACGGACGGGGCATGTTTCGAAGGAAACAGACCTCAGCCGTGTCTTTTTTTATTTTTCTTCAATTTCAGTGACGGTCAGTACCCCGTTCTTTACGGTGAAGCGGACCTCGAGTCCGGCAAATTCGAAGCCGAAAACGCGGTCGGGATCCGTGATATACTGCGGACGCGGGTCGCCCGAGAGCAAACTGAGCAGTGCGGCGTTCTTGTTTTCCGGCACAAGCTCCAAAAGCTCCGTTGGGATCTCGACCTCAAGCTTATAATCCTTTCTCTCGTCCGAGAAGCCGCCGACCGCGTCGGGGTGGCTGTCCGTGAATGCGAGATAGGGCTTAATGTCGTAGATCGGCGTACCGTCCATCAAATCGGCACCGGACACGCGCAGTACGGTGCCCTCGCTTGTTTTCTCGAGACCCATAAGCCGCACGGAGGAGAGACCGATCGGGTTCGGGCGGAACGGGGAACGCGTCGCAAAGACGCCCATGCGGCGGTTGCCGCCGAGCCGCGGCGGGCGTACGGTCGGTGACCATGTGTCGCGCTGTGCTTCGGAGAATTTCCAGATCAGCCACAGGTGGCTGTAATCCTCAAGCCCGCGCAGTGCGTCGTCGTTCCGGTATTCAGGCTCAAAGACGATGACGGCCTCGGTCTCGGCGAGACCGCTCTGCCGCGGGATGCCGAATTTCGTCGGGAAATCACTGCGGATACGGGCGATGATCTTCATATTATCGTTCATTGCACGTCTCCTTTACCGGATCTCGGTGCGTTTCAAAATCTTTTTGAACTGCAGGAAGAACGTGAGCGTAGTGACCGCGGCTGCGAGGATATCGCTGACGGGCTCAGCAAGAAAGACCGCGAAGACTTTGTCACCGATAAAGCACGGCAGGATGAAGATCAGCGGGATCAGAAGCACGAGCTTTCTGAGGCACGCAAGCAGCAGACTGATCTTCGCCTCACCGAGTGCAAGAAACGCCTGCTGACAGGAGATCTGGAAGCCGATGGAGAATGCGCCGCAGAGGAAGATGCGCATTGCCCATGTCGTGTAGCGTACAAGCTCCGTGTCGGAGGTGAAAATGCCGGAGAACACATGGGGCATAAGCATGACCGCGACCCAGTACAGCGCAGCATACGCGACACAGGTCACGAACTGGCAGCGGAACGCTTCCTTAACGCGTTCCTTGTTGTCCGCGCCGAAATTAAAGCTGATGATCGGCTGTCCGCCCTGACAGATGCCCTGCAAAGGCATGGTCAACAGCATGTTCATGCTGTTTAGGACGGTCATGGCGCCGACGGCGAGGTCGCCGCCAAAGCGCGAAAGGCTCGACGTGAAGCTGATCGAAAGCAGGCTCTCCGTCGAAAGCATGACGAATGTGGAAACGCCGAGTGCGAGACAGGGCAGAATGATCTTTGAAGAAAGCTTCATAAATGCCGGGCGGAGATGCAGCACGGTCTTTTTGCCGGTCAGAAAACGCAGGATCCAAACTGCGCTGATCGCCTGACTCAGAACGGTCGCGATTGCGGCACCAGAAACGCCGAGATCAAACAGGAAGATGAAGATCGGATCCAGAACGATGTTGACAACGGCACCGATCACCGTCGTGAGCATGCTTATTTTTGCAAAGCCCTGTGTCGTGATGAACGGATTCATACCCATAACAACGAGCACGAACACACTGCCGAGCGTGTAGATGCGCGCGTATTTGACAGCATAGGGCAGGGTGTATTCGCTTGCACCGAACAGCATGAGCAGCTGCGGCGCGAAGATATAAAAGCCCACCGTGAGCACGGCGGAGAAAATAAGAAGCGTCGTAAAGCAGTTGCCCATAATGTGCTCGGCTTCCTTATTATCACCGCGTCCCATGGCGATGGCTGCGCGCGGCGCGCCGCCCGAGCCGGGCATCATGGCAAACGCCGTCAGAAGCATCAGGATCGGTGCGCAGAGTCCGACACCGGTCAGTGCCATGCCGCCGATCTCCGGAATATGGCCTATGTAGATACGGTCCACGATATTATAGAGCAGGTTGATGACCTGCGCGACAACTGCCGGAATGGCAAGATCAAGCATCAATTTTTTAATATTGCCGGAACCCATGTCCCGACTTGCGGTTCTTGGCATAAAATCGCTCCTTAGATACATGATGAATTATATTTATTATAGCTCTTAACAGGTGATTTTGCAAGTGAGGAAAAGGACGCGCCGCAAAATGCAGCGCGTCCTTTGAAATGTGAAATTTAACGTTTCGCGCCGTTTCGGCAGAATCCGCGGGGAAAGGGCGCTATACTGAACGTCAGATGAGCTTTAGGAAGGCACGGAAGATCTTTTCACCGTCGACGGCATCCTCTCTTTTGAGTGCGAAGCCGATGCGCTCGGGGTGGAACTGTACGCCGATGATCTTCCCGTTTTCATGGATGAAGCCCTCGCAGATATCGTCCTCGTTAAAGCAGGTGGGGATCAGCCCCTCGCCGAGACGGTCGACTGCCTGATGATGGGAGCTGTTTACGGTGAATTCCTTCCCGTACAGGTCCTCGAGGAACGGGTGGCAGGCGCGGACGGGATGAATGTTGTCAACGTCGTCCGGGGTGCGGGTGTGGCGCTCCGCGTTCGGCACATGCTGGATCATGTCGCCGCCGAGTGCGACGTTGATGATCTGATGTCCGCGGCAGATGCCGAGAACGGGACGGTCAAGCGACAAAAAGCGGCGGATCAGTGCGATCTCGTCGCGGTCCTTGTCGTCGTCTATGCCAAAGCTCGCAGTGTTTTCCTGTCCGTAGAGCTTGGGGTTTACGTCGGCGCCGCCGGGAACGAGCAGTGCGTCGCATTCGTCCGCAAGGGAAAGATCCATGGAAATAACGGATTCGGCACCGCAGGCGGTCAGGGCATCCACGTAATTCTGAAAGCTGCCGGGCTCGCCGCGAAGGAAAATTTTAGTCATGATATTCGTCCTCCCAAAAGAAAAAATATATCTGTATTGCGTAAAAATCTTCTCTTTATCTATATTACTTTCGGTATGCGTAAAAGTCAATCAAAAAAGGAGCGTTCAAAATGCACAGAGAATACAGTATTATGGACCGCGTCGGCTCGCACATTGAGTCGGTGACACGGCGGCGCGATGCGAAACAGGCACTTTTTTCCGCGTTTTCGGTCGTCGCGATGCTTTGCGTGACGGCGCTTCTGGCGCAGCCGCATTTCATGCAGGAGCCGGTCGAGGTAAACGCCGTGACGGAACCGGCGCCCGTGTCGACGGCAGTGCCCGCGGCGACGCCGGAGCCGTTTCGGCAAAATGAAGAATACGACCTCATTCTCGTAAACGGGGAAGTGAAAATACCCGGGGATTTTGAGCTCAGAACACGTGTATTCGACGGGGTCGAGGTCAATACGGTGATGTACGATGCGCTGTGCAGGCTGATGGATGCCGGGAGAGCGGACGGCTGCAGGCTGTGGGTCGCGTCCGGCTACCGAAGTGTGGATAAGCAGGCGGAGATTTTGGAGCGCGCCGTACAAAATCGGATAAAGGACGGCATGAGCGAAGCGGACGCACGGGCGGATGCGCTTTTGACGATCCAGAAGCCGGGACACAGCGAGCATCACACGGGGCTTGCGGTCGATTTCAACGACGTCAGCTATACGTTTGAGAACAGCTTTGAGTACGCCTGGCTCAAGGAAAACGCCGCAAAATACGGTTTTGTCGAGCGTTACCCCGCGGATAAGGCGGAAACGACGGGTATTGAGTACGAGCCGTGGCATTTTCGGTATGTCGGCGAAGCACATGCAAAGCGTATGGACAAGCTCGGTGTGTGCCTGGAGGAGTATCTATCGCTTCTCGAGGAATGAGGAAAAATGATCCGAACGGAGAAAGTGACATTTCTCCGTTTTTTTATGTTGCAAAATCGGGGCAGGGGTTATATAATTACATTTATATTGGATAACCGGCGGAAAAATTGAGTTTCGCCGAATTCGGGGTGAGCGGCAGTGCCGCAATTCAGAGCGCCCCGCGGAAAGGATAGTGGAATTTATGGTACGCACACGATTTGCGCCCAGCCCGACCGGCTTTATGCACGTCGGCAACCTGAGAACCGCGCTGTATGAATATCTTGTTGCCAAGTCGCAGCAAGGCACTTCTGTTTTGAGAATTGAAGATACGGACCAAGAACGCTTTGTTGAAGGCGCAACGGACGTAATTTATAATACATTGAAGCAAGTTGGCATGAAGCACGACGAAGGCCCCGACATCGGCGGTGAGTTCGGCCCGTACGTACAGAGTGAGAGAAAGGATCTCTATAAGCCGTACGCCGAGCAGCTCGTTCGCGACGGCAAGGCTTATTACTGCTTCTGCACAAAGGAGCGCCTTGAGTCCATTCACGAGGACGGTTCCTTCGGCGGCTATGACCGCCACTGCCGTGACCTGCCCGCTGAGGAGGTACAGCGTCTTCTGGATGCCGGTACACCGTACGTCATCCGTCAGCGCGTCCCGCTCGAGGGTGCGACCTCCTTTGAGGACACCGTTTACGGCACGATCACCATCGAGAACAAGGAGATCGAAGATCAGGTCCTTCTGAAGTCCGACGGCTTCCCGACCTATAACTTCGCGAACGTTATCGACGATCATCTGATGAACATCACGCATGTTGTCCGCGGCAGTGAGTATCTGACCTCCACACCGAAGTACAACCTGCTTTACGAGGCATTCGGCTGGGAGAAGCCGGTCTATGTGCATCTGCCGCTCATCATGGGCAAGAATGCGGACGGCACCGTTTCGAAGCTTTCGAAGCGTCACGGCTCCACGAGCTTCCAGGGCCTTCTCAACGACGGCTATCTCGCACCGGTCATCACGAACTACATTGCACTGCTCGGCTGGTGTCCGAAGGATAACACCGAGATCTTCTCCCTTGAGGAGCTCGAGCAGGCATTTGACATTACCGGCATCAGCAAGTCCCCGGCTGTTTTCGACTACGACAAGCTCCTGTGGTTCAACGGCGAGTACATCCGCAAGATGACCGCGGAGGAGTTCCGCGAAAATGCTATGCCGTACTACAAGGAAGTATTCGGCGACAGCGAGAAGCCGTGGCAGGTGCTCGACACCATTTTGCAGCCGCGTGTTTCGAAGTTTAATGAGATCCCGCAGCTTCTCGGCTTCTTTAAGGAGCTGCCGGAATACACCGCAGAGCTCTTTGTCAACAAGAAGAGCAAGACGAACCTCGAGAACTCTCCCGTGATGCTGAAGGCTGCCGTTGAGGCACTTTCCGCTGTTGAGAACTGGACGGTCGACACCGTTCACGATGTGCTCATCAACCTTGCGCAGACCATGGAAGTCAAGAACGGCACACTGCTGTGGCCGGTCCGCATCGCGGCTGCCGGTCAGACCGTGACCCCGGGCGGCGCTATGGAGATTTTGGCGGTGCTCGGCAAGGAAGAGGCACTTCGACGCCTTGAGATCGGCCTCACTAAGCTCGGCTGATCCGATTTACACGAAAGGTACGAATAAAATATGAGTGAAGAAATTAAGAATACACTGAACCCGGCAGAGGTCGGCACGAACTTCATCGACAACTTCATCATCGAAGATATCGCTGAGGGCGGACAGTATGCCGGTGAGACCGTGCACACCCGCTTCCCGCCGGAGCCGAACGGCTATCTGCACATCGGTCACTGCAAGGCGCTGACCATCGACTTCGGTACGGCTGAAAAGTTCGGCGGCATGTGCAATCTCCGTATGGACGACACGAACCCCACGAAGGAAGACGTCGAGTTCGTTGAGGCGATCAAGGAAGACATCCACTGGCTCGGCTTTGACTGGGGAGACCGCTTCTTCTACGGCTCCGATTACTTTGAAAAGGACTATGAATTTGCCGTTGAGCTCATCAAGAAGGGCCTCGCTTACGTCTGCGAGCTGACCCCCGAGCAGTTCAAGGAATTCAGAGGCGACACCGAGACACCGGCACAGTCCCCGTACCGTGACCGCCCGATCGAGGAGAGCCTCGATCTGTTTGCTCGCATGCGTGCGGGCGAATTCCCGGACAATGCGATGACGCTTCGTGCGAAGATCGATCTCGCTTCCGGCAACTTCAACATGCGTGACCCGGTCATTTACCGCATCCGTCACATGCACCATCACCGTCAGGGCGACAAGTGGTGCATCTACCCGATGTACGACTTTGCACATCCGCTGCAGGACGCACTCGAGGGCATCACACATTCTCTGTGCTCTCTGGAGTTTGAAAACCACAGACCGCTTTACAACTGGGTCGTGGAGAACTGCTCCGTGCCGCATAAGCCGCGTCAGATCGAGTTTGCGCGTCTCGGCATCGACCACACCGTGCTTTCGAAGCGCAAGCTGAGAAACCTCGTCGAAAACGGCTACGTTTCCGGCTGGGATGATCCGCGTATGCCGACCCTCTGCGGTCTGCGCCGCCGCGGCTATACACCGAAGTCCATCCGCAATTTCTGCGAGCGCGTCGGTGTTGCGAAGTCCCCGAACACCATTCCGTATGCATTCCTCGAGTTCTGCCTCAGAGAGGACTTGAATGAGATCGCACAGCGTGTTATGGCTGTTCTGAAGCCCGTAAAGCTGACGATCACGAACTATCCCGAGGGACAGAGCGAGACCGTTGTCGTTGAGAATAACCCGAACCGTCCCGAGGACGGCACCCGTGAGGTTTCCTTCTCCCGCGATCTGTGGATCGAGGCGGACGACTTCCTCGCAGAGCCGATCCCGAAGTATAAGAGACTGTTCCCGAACGGTCCCGAGTGCCGCCTGAAGGGCGCTTACCTCATTAAGTGTACGGGCTGTGTCACGGACGAAAACGGCAATGTCGTCGAGGTTCTCGCAACGTACGATCCCGAGTCCCGCGGCGGTGACCCGGCAGACGGCCGTAAGGTCAAGGGTGCTACGATCCACTGGGTCGACGCAAACAACTGCTGCGACGCCGAGGTCCGTCAGTACTCTAACCTGTTTGACGATCCGGATCCGGACGCAGCGGGTAAGGATTACCTCGCATGCATGAATCCGAACTCCCTCGAAGTGCTCACGGGCTGCAAGGTCGAAAAGAGCCTCGAAAACGCCGTAGCTCCGGCTTCCTTCCAGTTCCTGCGTCAGGGCTACTTCTGTGTGGACAACAAGGACTCCTCCGCAGAGCATCTTGTTTTCAACCGTTCCGTTTCCCTGAAGGACAGCTTCAAGGTAAAATAATGTGCTTTTGGGCGCGCTGCGTTATGCGGCGTGCCCTTTTGCATTTTCCGTTGTTCCTATCTGTTGACGAAAAATGCGGCACGTGATAAACTATAAGAGATTTACAGCGATCAAGGAGCGCATAGAATGGTTGCAGAAAATAGGACCGCAGAGCTCACAAAATCGGATGTGCTGCGGTATCTGAAAACGGATAAAGTGAATATTGACGTACAGCGCTGTGTGACTTCGACGAATACGATCTTAAAATCGCTCGCAAACGAGGGCATGCCGGAGGGCTTTGCGCTCATCGCCGAGGAGCAGACGGCGGGCAGGGGTAGACTTGGACGCACGTTTCATTCGCCGCCCGGCACGGGGCTTTACTTCAGCATCCTGCTGCGTCCGACGATCTCCGCAGAGCGCTCGCTCTTTATCACGACTGCCGCGGCTGTGGCGGTTTGCCGCGCGATAGAGGACATGACGGATGAAAAGCCCATGATCAAATGGGTGAACGATATTTATCTGAACGAAAGAAAGATCTGCGGTATTTTGACGGAGGGCGCCGCCGATTTCGAAACGGGCGGGCTCCGCTGGGCGGTGCTCGGCATCGGCATCAATCTGGCGCCGCCGACGGGCGGATTTCCTGAGGAGATCCAAAACATTGCGGGCAGCTTATACACGGAGCCGTGTCCGGTCGAAAAGCGCGCAGAGCTTGTCGCAGGCGTCATCGATCATTTTATGGCGATGTACGAAGATATCGGCACGGGTGCGTTTATTAACGACTACCGCGCCCACTCGTTTTTGACGGGGCGCGAGATCGTGTTTTCGATCGGAAACGACACGTACAGCGGCGTCGTGACCGGCATTTCGGATGAAGCGCATCTCACGGTGCGGCTTTCAAACGGCGAGGAGCGTGCGTTTTC
>JAGAOD010000169.1 GCA_017623855.1 Clostridia bacterium | reverse complement strand
GTTCGGGAAAAGGAAGTCCTGACGCGCTTTGCCGAGGGCAAACGCATCAAGCAAATTGCCGAAGAAGACGGTGTTACCGTCAATACAGCGAACTATTATCTCCGAATGGCGTATAAGAAGCTGAACGTCCACAGCCGAGAGGAGCTTGCCGAGCTGCTCGGTGGGTTGGATATTAAAGAATGATATATAAAAGTAAAAGGCTCGGAAGTATTTGCTGCTTCTGAGCCTTCGCCTTGTTATTATGTTTGTCGATTTGTGATGGGTGCACTTATAATGATTTCGTCCTTATTTATCCGTAAATTATATCGTGATTTACGGTTTCTGTGGCTCTGCTGCGGATGTTATTCATCCGAGCAACCCACTCCATTTGGCTGTTTTCCATGAGTTCTTCTGTTACTCGACGGCTACACCTTTTCGTGTATCTGCCTTGTGATTACTTCCGCATTCGGGTATCTCAATATACCAAATGAATTTGTAACTATATAGTATGTTTTGCCTTTTCATAGGACACATAAGAGATGCGAAGTGCTTTTGCGTATGTATTTTCAAAGCTTGACCTTAAACCAACTTTAATGATATTATTTTAGCGTAACGCTTATGGTTAGCTGTGTCTCTCATATTCGAAAGGAGCTTAACATGGAAAATAAGAACGAAACGAAGATCGCTCTGACAGCAGAGGAAATAGAGGAAAACCGTGAAACGGAGTTCGGCTTATCCGGTCTGTTCAGGGGTGTGGGCGACGCCGAATGCGCCCCGCTCGCGCTTGCACGCTCCAAAGAGGGCATGCTCATGCAGGAATACATGGCTGTTATGGGACTCGGCGAGGATACGGAAGCCTCCCGTACGTACTGGGCAAACTACGGAAAAGGGCTCAAAAAGGAGCTGCACGGCGATCCTGCAGATGTGCACAGCCGTTGGGCTTCGTACATTCCGCTTGAAGCCGGGCGGGATGATACACGCCGTTTTCCGCTGATCTTCTGTCTGCACGGCGCACATAATCCGATCCACCTGACGGAGTCTTACGGCATTGTTCAGCTTGCGGCGCGCGAGGAGTGCATCGTTATTGCTCCGGAGAATGAAAATCTCGACAATATCCTGTCCCTGCTCGAGTATGCAAAAGCCAATTATCCTGTGGATGAAAGCCGTGTGTACAGCATTGGTTACAGCTTCGGCGGTTTTATGACTGCGCGCAACACGCTCGAAAGACCCGACGTTTTCGCGGCGGCCGGTATGGGCGGCATGCTGTTTGCCGGAGATGTGATCGCGCATGAGCTGGACGGACAGTTCTATCCCGAGTATAAGCTGACGGAAGAAATGCTCAAAAAAGCGGAAGAACTTGAATTGCCGGCAGCGCTGTTCATGGGCGAGCATGAGATGCTGCACCTTGAGCCGCTGTGGCGTGAGCCGACCGAGGGCATTCGAAACGGGGTCATCCCGCTTGCGCCTGAGAATAAGCATAAGGCTTTCAATAACTGGCGTCGCGCTGCGGGCTGTAAGCCGTGTGATTTTGAGCATCCTGCAGAGTTTTATCAAAACCACAGTGACCCTGCCGTGAAGAGCATCGGTGCCGAATTCGAACGTACGGAGGTGCGTACGTATAATGAACGCCGCTACTTTATCGGTGACAGCGTGAAGCCGGACGGGGAGTGCCTTTTCAGAACGATCTCCTGCGAGGGCATGGTTCACTGGCCGACAACGGTTTTCGCCGATCTGATCTGGGAGCATATCAGCCGATTCGCAAGGGACACAGAGACCGGAAAGCTGATCCGGATCAAAAAATGACACACATAAAGCAGGCACCGCATCTATCGAACGCGGTGCCTGTTTTATCAATGTTAACCTGTGATCATCTTCCAAATACCTTTGAGAAAATGCCCGTTTGCCATTTCCAGAAGGCCGGGCATAATGCCGCCCTTGATGCCGCCGGAGATCTGCATACTGCGCAGCGGTGCGCCGGCGGAGGCGTTGATGAGCATGCGGAATTCCGGGTTTTCATAGTCCTTTTTGCCGCCGAAGCCCCTCGCGACGGTCATCTCCACGCCGACAAAAAAGAGCTTCATAATGAGGGAATAGTCCATCATTTCCATGACCGTATTGTCCATCGTGAAGCTGCCCTTTTTAGGGACGGACGGGGTGTAGGACATGCCGGTCAG
>JAGAOD010000168.1 GCA_017623855.1 Clostridia bacterium | reverse complement strand
GACGCTGATGCTTTTAATCATCTGTTTCATGATTTCTGGGGGAAAAGCTAAAAATTGTTTCTCATTAACTTCAATTCCCATTTCATCCCATATGTCTCCGGCATCCTCCTCAACGAGGAACATCCGGACTTCCTGCTCGTATTCAAGCGCTTTTCTTTTGATCAATAGCAAATTTAGAAACTTATCCAATGAAAAGGAATTGAAATACTTTTGATAAAGCGGACTCTTTTTGAGGTGAAGTCCGTCTATCTGTTTCGATGTGTAGTCATACGAGGCATTCCCAAGATAAATCCTTCCAGAGCTCAACCCTCTGTCCAATGCTTGCAATAGAGCGGAACGACGAAATTCGAATCGTACCGTACGCGAAGCGATGCCGGTGTTTTTACTGCTGTACATACGCCATGCAGCTTCATTAGAGCACTTCTGGGTAAAGCATGTGCAGTAGATACGGTGAGGTTTGAAGCCTTCGATATTACTGTAATCTGCTGTATAAAAACGCCTTTCATAAGGATCGCTCCATGCTGAAGGCTCGGTCATTAAGAAATGACCGGTTCTAAGAAATTCTATCGCATACTTTACATTCATATATTTATAAAGTACGTGGGTTTGGGTGGATTTCTTTTCCCCAAGCCAAAATATGTTATCATAACCTTTTATTTTCTGCGATGTCAATCCATTTTCCATATTGCAGTTATTACTTATGCTAACAAAATTAGTGTTATTTATGAAAGATACGTTATTTTTTAGACATATAAAGATATCCCCTTGTCGGTTGTCTTCGGGAAAGATAAGCCCGGTGCGGTCGGCCGTGCCTCCCTCTCCGGCTCCGGGTGCGGAAAAATCATCCTCGCCGGAGCTGCGGTATTTTTCCGCCCCTGCACCTGCGCCTCGGGCTTATGAATCTTCCCGAGGCAACCGACCCATTCGGGATATAAAGCCTCATAACATATTATTCATTGCTTGCGCGATAAAAACAATAATATTCGTGTGAGCGGAAAACACGTGAGACACACGGCAAAAACTGTTAGATGTTATGCAGACTACAAAAATGAACACGCAATCGAAGAAGAGGGGCAAGAATGCAAACCGCAAGACGGCTTTTTCCGACATCGCCGGACAGGAAGCACGGGATGCGGCTCGTACCGAGATTCCCGAAGAAGCGCCTATCGAATCGCAAAAAACGGCTGATGAGGAATGTCCGTTCATAGACCAGCCGGAAGTTCATGCCGAGGCGAATGTCCGGCTGCTGGACCTGAACAAGATCGTCAATTCGACCTACAATCCCCGCAAGAACTTCCGTGAGGATACACTGCTGGAACTTGCCGAGAGCATCAAACAGTCGGGCGTTCTTCAACCTATCTGCGTGCGCCCCAAGGACGAGGGTTTCGAGATCGTCTACGGCGAGCGCCGTTACTGGGCCGCCGCTATGGCGGGCCTGCAATTCATCCCGGCCCTTATCAGGGAGCTGTCGGACGCCGAGGCCGAGGATGCCGCCATCACGGAGAACCTGCAACGCGAGGACGTGCGTCCGCGCGAGGAAGCCGCTGCCTACAAGCGGGCTTTGCAGTCGGGACGGCATACGATCGAGAGCCTCGTGGGCAAGTTCGGCAAGTCGGAGGCCTATATCCGCTCGCGTCTGAAACTCTGCGAACTGATCGACGCCTTGGCCGGGATGCTCGACAAGGAGGAGATTTCGGTGGGCGTCGCTACGGAGATCGCCAAATATCCCGCCGACATCCAGCAGGAGGTCTACGAGGAGCATTTCGCTGAAGGGTGTTACAGTTCATGGAAGACCACGCGGATCAAGGACATCGCCCGACGGCTCTACGAGCGTTACATGACCAAGCTGGAAAGCTACAACTTCGATAAGACGGAGTGCCTTTCCTGCCAGCACAACACAGCCAATCAGGTGTTGTTCAAGGATGAATGTACGGGCGGCTGCGCGGGCTGCCAGAACCGTGAGTGCATGATCCGCAAGAACAACGAGTTTCTGGTGCAGAAAGCCGTGAAACTCCTCAAGGGCGATCCGCGTACGACGCTGGCTACGGGCGGCGAAACCCCTGCTGCAGTGCTGGAAGCACTCGAACAGGAGGGCTATCACGTCGAAGAACTGGAATACGATGCTTATTACTACGACGAAGGTCCTCAGATGCCCGACGCCCCGCAGGCCGAAGAGTTCGAGTCGGAAGAGGATTTCACTGCGGCCCAAGAGGAATACGGGGCCGAAATGGCGGTGTTTGCCGAACAGACGCAGCAGTTGGAATTCGACATCTCGGAAGGGCGGGTGCGTAAATACGCCGTCATCGGCAACCTCGATATCGAGTTCCGCTACGAAGAGATCGAGGACGAGGAGCGGGAAGTGACGGTAAACGAGGGACAGTCCGATGAGCGCAAGGTCTTCGTCACCGTCATTCCGCCATCGCCGCTGGAGGGGCTGCTGCAACAGATCCGCCGTAACCGGGAGATCTGCTACGAACATATCACGACCGATATGACGCGGGTCTTCCTCGATGTGAAGGTTGCGAACAAGCCCTTGCAGAAAGAGGAGCAGCAGATGTTCTACTACGCCGTGATGCAGCGCGTAATGAGCGACTCGAAACTCCGTCAGTGCGGTTTC
>JAGAOD010000167.1 GCA_017623855.1 Clostridia bacterium | reverse complement strand
ATATTGAATGCCGGAAGGAAATTATCCACCATCAGCACGGAAGCCGTAAATGCGAGGTCGATGCCGTTTTCCCTGCACTTCTCATTTGCATACTCGGCATAAACGGTATCATCCTTACCGTAGGTCGCGACCCAGAAGAAATACTCGGTCTTGAATGTTGCCTTCTTCAGAAACTCTTCAACGAGCTTCGGCATTTCTCCGGTGTATACGGGGCAGACGATGCCGATGGTCTCGTCCTCAAAAACAAGCTCGTCCTGCTTCATCAGCTGCGGGATGCTGAGCGGGTTTTCGGAAAGATGCTTTGCAACGTACAGGCTGTTGCCGGTCGCTGTGTAATAGAAGATCATACTAAACTTCCTCTCTGTTTATAAAATCAATGAACCAGCGCAGTGAATGTAAACTGAACGAGTGTCCACTTGTCTTCGGCTTCATGCACGTAAACTTCGGTTACGGCAAAATGGTGTGTGATCGGATTGCCGCCGAGCAGCAGACCGTAGTCGCAGTCCGTCAGAACAATGGCGGTTTCACCGAAACGCTCCACCTTCCTGTCGTGGAACACAAGCTCTGTCGGCTTGAAGAGGCCTCTCGTGTAGCACTCGATCTCATGCTCCAACTTGCAGGTCATGCCGATGTGCACGAAATTGCAGTTCGGGTCAGCGACCGCACGCATACCGTCCGCGTCTGCGTGCTCCATGGCTTCCCAAAATTTTTTAGATGTTTCCAAAATCTTTTCCATATGCGCTTCCTCCAAGTACAGTTATTGAATAAAGCATAGCACCCTGTACCTGCTACCGGGCAAGCGTTTTTTGATTATTTCTCAAAAAAGTCTTGCCCTGTAGTTACTATCGGGTGCTATAATACGATCAGAATATATGCCGTTTTTCGAAAAAGGAGTTCAGCTTATGTATTCACCGAAGGAAGTATGCGACAAGTTAGGGATTTCGTATGAGACTCTGCGGTTTTACTGCAAGGAAGGGCTCATTCCGAATATTCACCGCGACAAAAACAACTGGCGCGTCTTTGACGACCGCAACGTAAACTGGATTGAAGGCCTTCTCTGCCTGCGCCGCTGCGATATGTCATTAAAGGACATGAAGCGGTACATGAACCTTTGTCTTAAGGGAAAGGAGAGCATCCCGGAAAGAAAAGTGATGCTCCAAAAGACCCGTGATGAGCTTCTTGCCAAACAGAAAGAGCTGCAGGAAGCACTTGATTACATCGACGACAAGCAGAAGTATTATGACGATGTTCTCGACGGCAAGGTAAAGCTCACGAGCTACATTGCGGATTTGGACGAATAATATTGACCACACAAAAAGAAAAGGACATGCTTTCCCTTTTTCGGGCAGCATGTCCTTATTCTTTTCGATCCGTGATTTCCTCAAGCAGCGCCGACAGAAAGCTGCTTCTTTGCTTGCCGTAAGCCGTCGAAACCGCACGGCAATTTGTGCTTGCAATTTACGGTGGATTATGGTATGATTATTCGCGGTGTAAAAGCCCTATGCGGGCCATTAGCTCAGTTGGTTAGAGCTACCGGCTCATAACCGGTTGGTCCAAGGTTCGAGTCCCTGATGGCCCACCAAAAAAATCGACAGGTATTAACCTGTCGATTTTTTTATCCAAGCCGCCGGCTTGGCATATCATCACCGCATAAAGTGCGGTGCATAGCATCAAAAAGCAGACTGCGGTCTGCTTTTTGCATATCATCACGCAACAGCGTGCATTCTTCTGCGGCTTGATGTAAGCCACTCCTCCGGAAACAAGGTCTTTTCAATGAAATTCGCCTTGCGGCGAGTGAAATAAAACACAAAAACCCCGAAGCGCGGCATACACAGCGTTTCGGGGTTCATTGTTTGGTTTAGATTACTCTTCGATCTCGTCGAGGTCTTCCTCGTCGAAATCAAACTCCAGAAGCTCTTCACAGTTCGGGCAGTTGATGGAGCCCTCGTCGAGCATAGCCTCTGTCAGCATGATGTGATCGCCGCATACGGGGCAGACAACTTCAAACTCGCAGCCGTCGTCCTCGTCATCGTCGCAATCACAATCACAGTCGCCGCAATCGCAGTCGCAATCGTCACAATCACAGTCACGGTCGCAGTAGCAGTCACAGTCGTCCTCGTCGTCGAACTCATAGAACTCTTCTTCGAGCTCGCCGAGATCCTCGTCGATCTCATCGACCTGGCCGCAGAGCTCGTCGTATGCGTCTTCCATTTCTTCCATGGAGAGGCACAGATCGTCGAGCAGATCTACGATCGCATTGAACAGCTTGGTTTCCTTAGCCTGCGGATCGAGGTCGAGACCGTCCATCAGACCGCGGATGTAAGCAGCTCTTTCGGAATTTGTCATAAATATCGCTCCTTTCAAAGCGGTTTTACTCCAAAAAACTTTGGAACGGAGTGCAGGAATTATGCGCGCTCCATGTACTCGCCGGTTCTGGTGTCGATACGGATCATTTCGCCCTCGTCGATAAACAGCGGGACCTTGATCTCAGCACCTGTTTCGAGTGTAGCCGGCTTGGTTGCGTTTGTAGCAGTGTCGCCCTTGAAGCCCGGGTCGGTCTGTGTGACCTGAAGCTCAACAAAGTTCGGCGGTTCAACACCGAAAACGTTGCCCTTGTAGGAGAGGACCTTGCACATCATGTTTTCCTTAACGAACTTGAAGTTGTCGTCGAGAATGGACGGGCTGATCGGAGTCTGCTCGTATGTCTCGGTATCCATGAAGTAGTAGAGATCGCCGTCGTTGTAGAGATATTCCATATCTCTTCTCTCAATGTAAGCGGTCGGATACTTGTCGTTCGGGTTGAATGTTCTTTCTGTAACGCCGCCGGAGATCACGTTGCGGATCTTGGTGCGAACGAAAGCTGCGCCCTTACCGGGCTTAACATGCTGGAATTCGACGATGGAGTAAACGTTGCCGTCCATCTCGAATGTAATACCATTTCTAAAATCGCCTGCGGTGACCATAGGTTTATACCTCCAAAATAAAGTCTCTTGTTATTGTATAATAATCTTGCCGATATTTCAAGCTAAATTCTCAGTTTTCTGCGAAAAAATCAGAGAATAATGAGCTCCTTCGGGGAATGTGTCAGGTTGCGGCAGCCGTCTTCGGTGACGACGATCATGTCTTCAATGCGTACGCCGCACTTGCCTGCTACGTAGATACCGGGTTCAACGGTGATGACCATGCCCGGCTCGGTGAGGGACTGATCGACCTTCGAAAAGCCCGGCCACTCGTGGATCTCAAAGCCTACGCCATGACCGAGACTGTGACCGAAGGTCTCCGGATACGGGGTCTCGATGATGTCGCGTGCGACCTTGTCGATGTCGCAGCAGCGTACGCCTGCACGGATAGCATCGATCGCAGCCACCTGTGCCCTCAAAACGGTGTTGTAGATGTCCCTCTGCTCGTCGCTGACATGGCCGACCGCGACCGTACGGGTCATGTCGGAATTATAGCCGTTCAGCATCGCGCCGAAGTCCATGGTGATGAGGTCGCCGTCCTGAACGACGGTATCGCCCGGAACACCGTGGCACTGGGAGCCGTTCTTGCCGGTGACGACGATGGGATTGAACGCATTGCCGTCCGCGCCGTTCTTACGCATGAAGAATTCGAGCTCGAGGGCGATCTCACGCTCGGTGACGCCTGCATGGATGAAACCGAGAATATGTGTGAAGGCCTTGTCGGTGATCGCCTGTGCTGCGGCGATCTTCCCGATCTCCTCCTCACTCTTGATGATGCGCTGTGCCTTGAGTGCGTCGTCGAGGGTCGTGTCGAAAATCGCCTCGGCGCCCGCGCTTTCGCAGATCTTCTTATAGCGCATCGCCGTACCGTACGGCAGTGCGGTGTACTCCATGTACACTTCCTGAACGCCGTGCTTTGTGAGCAGGCCCTTTAAGGTCTCGTCCATGTTCATAAGATCCACGACTTCTGCGCCCTTTGCCTTGGCTCTTGCCGCTTCCGCATAGCGGAAATCGAGCAGGTAGTACGCCTTCCCGGCTGTTACAAGCAGGATGCCTGCGGAGGACGGGAACGAGGTGAGGTAGTAACGGTTCGGTCTCGAATGCACGAGCACTGCCTTTTTGGCGTCCCCGTGAATGAGTCTTTCGGAAAGCCGTTCGATCGGATTCATCTTATTAACCCCTCTCTGTCATTTATGTCTTAGTCAGTTCTCTTTTTTCCGCACCGCATCGACCGTCAAGGGCTTATAATGCGGACGGAAGAAATTTTCAAGGTATCGCTTGAGACGTACGGTCCATGCCGGATCGGGTGCGAGCGGATCCAAAAGCACGGACCACATGCCGCAGAGATTCGCACCGATGATATCGGTGAAGATCTGATCGCCCGCTACGAGGCATTCACGCGTCTTAACGCCCATAAGCTTCTTCGCGCGGAGATACCCGAGCGGAGACGGCTTGCAGGCAAAATACACGTACGGCAGCCCGAATTTCTTCGCAAACGGAGCCACACGCTTTTCGTAGTTATTGGAGACGAGCACGAGCTTTACGCCGGCATCCGTGAGCGCCTTCGCCCACGAGGGAACGCCCTCGAAGGGCTCCTGCGAGCCGTGTGCCGCCATGGTATTGTCAATGTCGAGCACGATCGCGCGGACACCCATCACTTCCAAAAGCGCCGGGGTGATCTCCGTCACGCTGTGCAGCGTGCCTGTCGGTTTGAACAGTGCCATGAAAACGTCCTCCCAAAACTGATACATCGGGGAATCTCCCCGGGAACACAAAAAAGCGGGCATAAGCCCGCTTCTTCACGTTAGATTATTTGAACTTGCGCTTGCGAGCTGCTTCGGACTTCTTCTTACGCTTAACGGAGGGCTTTTCATAAGCCTCTCTCTTGCGCACTTCCTGAATAACGCCCGCTCTGGCGCACTGCTTCTTAAAGCGTCTGAGCGCACTCTCCAGAGATTCGTTATCTTTGATTCGGATTTCAGCCATCTATATCCCTCCCATCCGCCATAAGGCAGGGGTTTCATTTTGTTATTAAAACATAAATAACACAAGTTATTATAGACGCAGCACATCAAAAAGTCAAGGACTTTTTCCATAAATTTGTGATAAATCGCTTTTATTCGCGAAAAAAAGCATTTTCCCCCGAATTTCCCCGAAAATCGGGGCTTTTTCCACGGTTCTGAAGCCGCAGATGAGCCGGCTGATCATTCATACAGAAAAAATACAGCTTTTGTTGCCGGGAGGAAACATAACACGCCGTTTCCCGCATAAACACTGTGTATTTCGGGGCATACCGTTTGAAAATAAATCTGTCTGATACAGTAAAATGCTTGACAAGTATAAAAAAACAGAATATATTATATTTGAGTGACAGAACACCTTGGAGAGCGAGGAAAATCAATGAAAAAAGAAACCCTTACAAGGAGCGAGCTCGAAATCATGACGCTCCTCTGGCGTGTGGGCAAGCCGTTGACCGCTTCCGAGATCATCGAACACTCGACGGACAAAACATGGAAGGACAGCTATGTGCATCTTCTGATCAATTCCCTTCTGAATAAGGGGATGATCCGTGCAGAGGGCTTTGCGAAAACGACAAAGAACTACGCACGCACCTTCACGCCGGCCGTTACAAAGGCGGAATACGCCGTACGGCAGATCACCGGCAAACAGGGTCTGTGCATGAAAACCGTTGTTTCCATCGTTTCCGCTCTGATCGACCGTTCCGATGACCCGAAGGCACTTGTCGGCAAACTGGATGCTTTGATCACAGAGAAGAAGGCAAACCTGAACTGAATCCGCCGTCCGTGAGACGCGGGTACACATATCTCTGTGGGAACCGGTTGTATTAAATTACCGCGCGGTATGCATTTTGGCGTTACCGTGCGGTAATTTTTTGTCTTAAAGCATATCCTTACCCACCGGCATGCGGAACAGGGTCTCAAATTCTTCACGGGTCTCGGAGTACGCGAGCGACCACATCATTTTGGCAATGACCGCCTCGGTCGTCATGCTGTTCGCTTCGAGCACACGGTATTTCTGCTTGATGATATGCCCCACTCTGTAAACCGAGAGATTACTGCCCTCATGCGGGACCTGCGTTGTGATGACGACACGCACACCCTTTTCCATAAGCGCGGCGATTTTCTCCTCGAAGGCATTGTCACCGTAGTACGGGATGCCGCCGACGCCGAAGCTCTCGATAACGACGCCGTGCGAGTTCTGCATGATATAATCGAAAATGCTCGGATCCATGCCGGGGATAACACGAATGGCAACTACGCCGGGATCCATGCGGTCGTAAAAACGGACGTTGCCGCGGATCTCGTTGCGCTCGTCGATGTACGCAAGGAGCTTTTTGTCAAAGAATACGCCGACGTCGGGATAGTCGATGCTCGAGAAGGCGTCAAAGCTCTTCGAATGTGTTTTTCTCGCACGCGTGCCGGCAATGACATGCCCGTTAAAGACAACATGCGTACCGCAGGCGCGCGGGTCGGTGGCATAGGTGAATGCCTCGTAGAGGTTACGGCGCGCGTCGCCGTCCACCTCGGCAATGGACTTCTGTGCACCCGTGAAAACGATGGGCTTCAGGTTGTTCTGCACGAGGTACGAAAGGGATGCCGCCGCATAGGACATCGTGTCCGTGCCGTGCGTGATGACAAAGCCGTCGTACTTATCGTAGCTGTCACGGATGATCTCGGCGAGATGCGTCCACTGCTTCCAGCACATATTCGTGCTGTCGAGGCTGTACGGCTGAACCGTATCGACAAGGCACATGGTGCGGATGGCCGGAACGGCATCCAAAAGCTCCTCCGAGGTGATCGCCGGAGTCAGCCCCTCCTCGGTCTTTGCCGACGCGATCGTACCGCCCGTCGCAATAAACAGGATCTTTTTCATACAGCATCCTCCCCGCTTTCCCGTTCCTCCGTGCACAGCTCCTCAATCGTGCAGCCGAGACCGGACGCGATCTTAAAAAGCGTGTCGACGCGGGGGTAATGCCCGTTTTTATAGTGATAGACCGTATTGATACCAAGACCTAACGATCCGCAAAATTCCTTCACGCCGATCTTTCTTTGTTTACAGCGCAGGATTATATTGTCTGCGATCTGAGCCGGTTCCAGTAAAATCTGCAAAGCAATCGCCCCTTAAAAAAAGTATCATAAATAGTACTTTTATACTTGACAAGCATCATTTATGATGCTATAATACATTCAAGCTAAATCTAATTCAGGCACACAACCGCAAAAGAAAGGTCTCATAGCCCGCTTTTGCGTGCCGGCATACCAAGATAATTATACTGCACAAGAGATTTTACCGCAAGTGGAAATTCGAAAGGAGCCGCGCATTATGTATGAGATCCCACTGAAAACCGTCGACCGGCTGCAATTCTCCGTGATGCGGCTCAGTGCCGTCACCTACCTGCAGCAGCTCCTCATCGAGGACACCGACGGCAGGATACAGCCGGACGACCCCGATCGCTCCGCAAAAGAAAGCGCATTCGACCTCCTGTTTTCCCTGCAGCGCGACATCCAAAAAGAGCTCCACGACATCGTTTTCGGTGAAGTCTTTGCGTAAAACAGAAGATATCAAAAAGCGACAGCCAACGTAAACCGTTCGCTGTCGCTTTTCTATTCAGAAATCACAGATCACTGTAAAGATCCTTTTTGTATACGCCGCTGTCGATGAGCTCTTTGAAGCTCTCGACGACGAGCGGACGGTCCTCGGCGTATGTTACGCCGAACCATCTGTCCTTCGACTCCAGTGCCTTGACGGTGATCTTCCCCTCCCGAAGCAGCTGCCCGATGAAGATCGGCAGCAGATACTCGGCCTTGAGCGGATTTTCCGGCACGCTTTCCTTGAAGAACGTCTCAAAGCCGTCCTCGAGCGTCCGGATAAAGCCCGGAGTCAGTCCCCACATATTCATCGATACGTTCGAGCTGACATCCACCGGCGTGCCGTTGACCTCGGCGCCCTCTGCGGTTTTTACGATGTTCGGGGTCTCAATGACATCGGTGAGATCCCCGTTTTCGTCAACTCTGCAGATGCCGCGGGTGACGCCGCCGTTTTCGGACAGCGTGTTTTTCAGAAGGAAGCCTGCCATGCAGAAGCTGTTGTCGCCGTGCACGGACACGAGGAAATCGTGGATCTTCCTAAAGCCTTCCTTGCCGTAATAATCGTCGGCATTGAGAACGACGAAGGGCTCTTTGACAATATCCTTTGCAGCCAGAACAGCCTGTCCCGTGCCCCACGGCTTCGTGCGGCCCTCGGGAACGGCGTTTCCCTCGGGGATATCGTCAAGCGCCTGGAACGCATAGCCGACCTCCACGTCATGTGCCCTGCACACAGCCTCGATGCGGTCGTCGATGACCTCCTTAAAATCCTTTTCAATATCACGGCGAATGATGAAGACGACCTTGTTAAAGCCCGCCTCGATCGCATCGTGAATGGAGTAGTCCATAATGATATGGCCGCTGTCGTCAATGGGCGCAAGCTGCTTGATCCCACCGCCGAATCGGCTGCCGATCCCGGCCGCCATGATAAGCATTGTGGTTTTCATAATGGGGTATCTCCTTTCAAACTTTCCAAATAATACTCAGCACATTCAGGGTGCCGTATGTTCCTTCAGAACCGTTTCGGTATCATAATAAGCCCAGTTTTCCTTGACCCAGATGTCATCGCTGACCTTGGCCCACGCGCACGGCAGGAATGTATTGCCGTTGTTGTCATCCGTATCCCACTGCATGGACATGATGATGAACTGATCGTGCGCTGTTTTTTCCTCGTCCGTAATGGCTTTTCCGGTAAACGGATTGACGGGGTTTTCGATGATGCCGTCAAATGCCAGTGTCGGGACATCCGCATTCGTCATGAACGCATCGGACACCGTAAAGCCGGTGCTGTTAAAGTCCTTGACCATCAGAAGCGGATAAAAGCGCTCTGCGCCCGGCTGATAGTTCTGTCCACCGAGTGTTCCTTCATGGAGCAGCTCCTCCTGACAGCCCATCGTTACGCCGTGATCCGCCACGAGGATGATCTTCGTATTATCGTACACGCCGTTCTCGCGGAGATAATCGAACCAGCGGCCAAGCTGCATCATGGACGCCACGTGAACATGGTATGTGCCCATCTTCCAGACATTATCCACACTCATCGATCTGCCGTCCACCGTAAAGCGGCCCGCATGGTCGATATCATACTGTGTGTTATCCACGTACTCTGCGGGAATATACTCCGGCTCCTGCAGGATCATCGGCTCGTGCGTGGAGACATTGCTCATCATCAGGAACTTGTCCTCCGTGCCCCCCGCGACCTTCGTGATCTCCGGCAGGTTTACGAGCACGTTGTAGCTTTCGATGAATGCGTAATTCATACCCTCTGCATAGGAGGGTGTCATCGCGACCTGCACGCCGCCGTTGGAGTCCGTCGCCTGATTGTATTTTCCGCCGTCGTATACCGCCTCCTGCAGGAAGAGGGGCATCACCTTCATCAGACTGAAGCAGAAGAAATTGCGTTTATTATTGGCGATCAAACTATCCTTATACGAAAGATCGCCGTAAAGCCCCTCCGTAATATACGCGTCGATCTCCGGGTATTCGTCGTAGATCGACAGATCCGGGATCCACTCATAGTTTGCATACGGCGGTTCGAAAACCGTTACATCATACCCGTTTTCCGAGAACAGGACGGGCATGACCTTCAAGGCTTCATTGTGCTTGTCCACAAGCCGTTCCGTGTCGCGTTTATTCAGCTCGACCGGGGTATACTCATAACCGCCGAACAGCGCCGGTGCACCGAAATTCGTAGCACCGCCGTAGGAGATCGTGTTGGAATAGAACGTAAAGCCGTCAAACTGTTCGTAAAGCTCCGGGTTTTCGTTCAGGATGTACGGCATAAACTGTCCAAGTGCACGGTCGAGCATGAGCACGACGACGTTTTCTCCGTCCTCGGAGAACTCAAAGCTCGGTGCAGCAGCGTTCAGCTCTTCAACGCGTGCCTTCACCTCCGCCACCGGACCTGCAGTCTTAACGATATTGATCGCGGACATACCGGAGAGAGCGATCACGCCGGTCAGCAGCACGGCACCCGTGGAGCGCGGCCAGCGCAGGTATACAAAGAACATGACGGCGGCAAGCGCTGCGATCGCACCGAAATTCAGAAGGATCTGGCGAATGGTAAAGCCGACGCCGGACTCATACTGTAAGGTGGAAGACAGAATACCGAGATTCGTGCCGAAGAACAGATAGTTCATCAGCAGAACGCCGCTCATGATCCAGACAAGAGCACAGAACCAGACCCTGCCGTTCGGGCCGGAGAGCCAGTAAAACACACTCATCCAAACGAGGAACATACCGGCTGCAATGCAGGCTGTGCGTACGATGTACCACATCGGGCTGTAGAAGTGGAAAACGTCGACAAACTCGAGCGGAGACGCCGAGATGAACGTACTCGGGATCAGAAGACCGACAAGCACGGTCAAAAACAGCGCACCGCAGATATATGCTCCGGTATTCGCTTTACGCGGCGTACTCTGCTTCGGCTTCGGCATGAAGCGCTTAAGAAGCATGAACACAAGCGGCATCAGCATAACGAGACCGAGAACGAGCAGCAGACGGCGATGCAAGCCGCCCATCAGCGTCTTGTTGAAGACGAGGCACACCGAGCCGGCTGCGCCGAGCAGGACGGAGAGCACCTTGCCCGCGTGCGGAATCATGTAGAACAGGGTCTTTCCGAGAGAATAGATATTGTTCAGCGTCCAGTACAGTACAAGTGCGGACGGAGAATCATACAGGATCACAAGGAACAGAAGCGCCATGCCGTACAGCTGGATCT
>JAGAOD010000166.1 GCA_017623855.1 Clostridia bacterium | reverse complement strand
GCGATCTCACCGATCTCCTTCTGGTCGCCGTCACGTACGGTGATGAAGACGCCGCCGGTCTTTTCCATCTTGCTGCCGGAAGCGATGAGGCCCTTATACAGTGCTTCCTCGAGGCTGTTGCCGATACCGAGAACCTCACCGGTGGACTTCATTTCCGGACCGAGCTGTGTGTCAACGTCCGTCAGCTTCTCGAAGGAGAAGACCGGAACCTTGACAGCGGTGTACGGAGAAACAGGATACAGACCTGTGCCGTAGCCGAGATCCTTCAGCTTGTAGCCGAGGCTGACCTTTGTTGCAAGGTCGCACATCGGAACGCCGGTGACCTTGCTCAGGTACGGAACGGTTCTGGATGCACGCGGGTTGACCTCGATGACGTAGATCTCGCGGTCCATGATGATGTACTGCAGGTTGATCAGGCCGATCGCCTTGAGCTCCTTGCAGAGCATTTCCGTGGTCGCAACGATCTTCTCGCAGAGCTCGTCGTCGATATCCTTTGCCGGATAGACCGCAATGGAGTCGCCGGAGTGGATACCGGTACGCTCAACGTGCTCCATGATACCCGGCATGAGGATATCTTCGCCGTCGCAGATCGCGTCGACTTCGATTTCCGTACCGCTCAGGTACTTGTCGATGAGGACCGGGTTGTCCTGCTTCTGGCGCAGGATGATCGCCATATACTCGTTGATATCCGCGTCGCCGTACGCAATGATCATATTCTGACCGCCGAGAACGTAGGACGGACGCATGAGTACCGGATAACCGAGGTCATGCGCAGCATTCAATGCTTCCTCGGTCGTCATGACCGTATGGCCCTTCGGGCGCTTAATGTTGCAGCGCTCAAGGAGTGCTTCAAAGCGCTCTCTGTCTTCCGCCGCGTCAATGCTGTCTGCGGAGGTACCGATGATCGGGATATTGTTCTTAGCCAGAGTCTTTGTCAGCTTGATCGCTGTCTGACCGCCGAACGCAACAACGACGCCCTTCGGCTTTTCGATGTTGATGATATTCATAACGTCTTCGCTCGAAAGCGGCTCAAAGTAAAGTCTGTCCGCTGTGTCGAAGTCCGTGGAAACGGTTTCCGGGTTGTTGTTGATGATAACGACCTCGTAGCCGAGACGCTGCAGGGATTCTACGCAATGAACGCTCGCGTAGTCGAACTCGATGCCCTGACCGATACGGATCGGACCGGAACCGAGAACCATGACGGTCTCCTTGCCGCTCTTGCCGATGAATTCGAACGCTTCGTTCTCGCCGCCCTGCTCCGGTGTGTTGTATGTGCCGTAGAAATACGGTGTGGAAGCCGCATACTCACCTGCACAGGTGTCGACCATCTTGAAGTTTTCGGCGAGCTTATACTCCGGCTTCGTGCCGCAGAGACGGGTCAGCGTATCGTCGGTGTAGCCGAGCTTCTTGCCGCGTCTGTACTGCTCCTCGGTGAGTGCCTTGCCGGCGATCTCACGCTCGAAATGCAGAAGGTTCATGATCTTATCGAGGAACCACATGTCGATCATCGTGAAGTCGTGGATCTCCTTGGGTGTTACGCCGCGCTTTAAGAGCTCATAGACCGCAAACAGACGCTCGTCCGTTGCATCCTTCAGAATCTGCCACAGTGCATCATTTTCGAACTTCTCGAACTTCGGCATGTTCAGCGTGTCGAGAGAGATCTCCGCACCGCGAACCGCCTTCATCAGAGCCATTTCAAAGCTGTCCGCAATGGACATGACCTCGCCGGTCGCCTTCATCTGGGTGCCGAGGTTGCGTTTTGCATAAACGAACTTATCAAACGGCCACTTCGGGAACTTAACCGCGATGTAGTCGATGGTCGGCTCAAAAGCTGCGTAGGTGTTGCCTGTAACGGCGTTTACGATCTCGTCAAGTGTGTAGCCGATCGCGATTTTCGTAGCGACCTTTGCGATCGGATAACCGGTCGCCTTGGAAGCCAGAGCGGAGGAACGGGATACACGCGGGTTAACTTCGATGACCGCATATTCAAAGGAAGTCGGATGCAGCGCAAACTGAACGTTACAGCCACCCTCAACGCCGAGTGCGTTGACGATGTCGATCGCCGCGGTGCGCAGCATGGAATATTCTTTGCTGGAAAGCGTTACTGCCGGAGCAACAACGATGGAGTCACCGGTATGCACGCCGACCGGGTCGACGTTTTCCATGGAGCAAACGGTGATGGAATTGCCCTTGCTGTCACGGATGACCTCAAATTCGATCTCCTTCCAGCCGGAAATACATTTTTCAACAAGGATCTGTGTGATCGGAGAAAGTGCAAGACCGTTTGCTGCGGTCTCCATCATTTCCTCACGGTTATAAACGATACCGCCGCCGGTGCCGCCGAGTGTAAACGCCGGACGGATGATGACCGGATAACCGATCTCCTCGGCAAACTCGAGGCCGTCCTCCAAAGTGGTAACGACCTTCGAGGGAATGCACGGCTGGTCGATGCTCTCCATGGTGTCCTTGAACATCTGACGGTCCTCTGCCTTGTCGATCGTCTCCGGAGAAGCGCCGAGCAGACGGACGTTGTGCTCCTTCAGGAAGCCGTCCTTTGCAAGCTGCATGGAAAGGGTCAGACCGGTCTGACCGCCGAAACCGGAAAGAATGCTGTCCGGCTTTTCTTTTTCAATGATACGCTTGATGGTGGGCAGGGTCAGCGGCTCAATGTAGATATGATCCGCCATCGCGTTGTCCGTCATGATCGTAGCCGGGTTGGAGTTAACAAGAACGATCTCAATGCCGTCCGCCTTCAGTGCGCGGCAAGCCTGCGTACCGGCGTAGTCGAACTCGGCAGCCTGACCGATAACGATCGGGCCGGAACCGATAACGAGAACCTTCTTAATGTCTTTATTCAATGGCATAAGTATAACATCCCTTTCGTGAAGTAAAAGTGCATTCAATCAAAACCGCCCGAAAGCGGTGCTTCGGTTCAGTTTTTACCCATCATACGGAAGAAAACATCAAAGACGAATGTGGAGTCCGCAGAACCGCGGCTTGCATCCGGCATGAACTGCACGGAGAACGCCGGGATATTCTTGTAGCGGATGCCCTCACAGGTCTTATCGTTTACATTTTCAAAATACAGCTCAGCCGTTTCCGCTGCGATGCTGTCCGTTACGACCTCGTAGCCGTGATTCTGGCTTGTGACGCAAACGCGGCCTGTTGTAAGGTCCTTGACCGGCTGATTTGCACCGCGGTGACCGTACTTCATCTTCTCGACCTCAAAGCCGTTTGCGAGTGCAAGCAGCTCATGGCCGAGTGCCGTGCCGAATACCGGAATATTGAGCTTTAAGATCTCCTTGAGGTTTTCGATGACCGCAGCATTCTCACGCGGGTCGCCCGGGCCGTCGGAAAGGACGATGCCGTCAACGTCGAGTGCCTTCAGCTCATCTGCCGTGATATTGTACGGACAGACGGTGACCTCTG
>JAGAOD010000165.1 GCA_017623855.1 Clostridia bacterium | reverse complement strand
TGTTGTTCAGAACCGCAAGGCCGATGCCCTCGCCGGAAAGATCCGCCCACTGCTGCATGGTCTCTTCCTTGCCGTCCATGTTCTTCTTGACATGACCGAACGGGATCTCGGTCGCAGCGTGTCCGTTCTCTGCATTGACCGGGAACATGAGCTTCAGCGCCTTTCTGTGCTCCTGCCAGTTGACGGAGGCATCCACGCGGATCTGCGCTTCGCCCGCATAGAGCGAGTAGACTTGCGTCAGGGCGGACTCACCGTACTTCGAGATGACCTTCACGCATTCGCGCACCGCGCCCTTGTCCATGACCTTGAAGCGGTCAAGGGAGAACGCGCCGACATAATTGTCGAGCTTCACGAGCGTATGACCCCATGTGTCGGTGTCGTCGTCGACCACAACGGCTGACGCGGGCTTTTTGAGGACTTCCTTCCCGCTGCGCTTATCAAAAACGGAGGCAACAGCGCCGGTCTTCGGGTCGAACGTCACACGCAGGCATTCGTTTTCGAGCTTGATCTCACCGTCCTGCTTCATTTCGGGCTCGCTTTCACCGAGGCGCAGGAAATAGACGGCATAACCGAACGCCGGAACCTCCGCCGCAAACGTAAAGCGTGTGCGGCCGTACACCTTGCAGGCGGCGTCGATGAACTGGAACGGAACGGTATTGCCGTCCGCATCCGTGAGATACGCTTCGCGCTTAAACGGGATATTGCCGAACATGCCGGTCTCAAACTCCACCGGCTCCTTCACTGCCCAGGAATGCGGGTTCCACACGACGAGCGGCAGCGTGGTCTCATCGAGCGGGATGTCGATATTGAAGCCGATGGCACGCAGCGCGCGGCTTTCCTGCCTGTTTGCGACGGAGACCGCCTCGCCGAGCTGGTTTCTCGTGTCATAATAAGCGGCCTCCATGCCGGAGCCTGCCAGGGTGTCGTGGAACTGGTTGAAAAGAACCTGCTTCCACGCTTCGGTCAGATCGCAATCCGAGAGCTTTTTGCCGGTCATATCCGCCATAACGAGCAGCTTTTCCGCAGAAAGCAATGCGTTTTCCGCACGGCGGTTCATGTTCTTCGCCATGGACTCCGCGGCATAGCAGCCCGCGGCGTGATGCTGCAGCTCACCCTCTACGACGGGCAGTGCCGCTTCGTCGAGCGCATCGAAATATGCGTCAGGATGGCTGAAGCGGACGTCCATATCCTTACGCTCCTCGACGAGCTTTCTGACAAGCTCGATATTCTTAATGGTCGGGCCGCCGCCGTGATTGCCGACGCCGTAAAACAGCATGAGGTCGTTCTGCCCCTCGGGGAAGCGGTTCGGGTATTCGTTCAAAGCGGGCTCGATGCTGTCCGACAGGCAGTATGCTTCCTGCAGGTGGTATGTCCGCACCGCACTGCCGTCCGGCGCTTTCCACAAAAAGCCCGCGGTCGGGAGCTCCGGATTTTCCTTCATTGAAGGTCTCTGGAAAACGTAATTTTCCATGCGCGCTTTCTTCAAGAGCTGCGGGATCATGGCGTTATGACCAAAGCTGTCAACGCAGTAGCCGGTCTTGGCGATCTTTCCGAACTTTTCCTTGAAATAATTCTGCGAGATCAGCGCATGGCGCGCAAAGGACTCGCCGTTCGGAATATTGCAGTCGGGCTGCACCCACCAGCCGCCGACGATGATCCATCTGCCCTCATCCACGTATTTTTTGATCTTCTCAAACAAAGCGGGATCGCTGTCCTCGATCCACGCGTAAAACTGCGCGGAGCTGCACGTGAAGACGAAATCGTCAAATTCCTCGAGTCGGTTCAGCGCGGAGAAGAGCGTTGCCTGATTCTCCTGATGCCCCTCGCGCCAGTCCCAAAGCCACACCGGGTCAAGGTGCGCGTTGCCGATCATGTGTACTGTTTTCTTCATAACAAAACCGCCTTTCAGCGTTATTTTCTTACCTGTAATTATATCGGTGCTTTTCCGTTCTGTAAACAGGAAAAAGAAAAGAAGTCTCCCGAAGCAGACTTCTTTTACAAAAATTATCGCAGACCGTTATAAAGATAATACCCGGCAACCGCCAAGGCGGAAACGAGCGTTAAGAGGACGATCATAATGATCTCCCTTTTCTCAATGCGGAGCTTAATGTCGCCCGCATGCGTCAGCTTCATGCGGTTCGTGATCGGCAGCATCGCGTTAAAGAACAATACGAGGATCAGGGACTGCACCGGGAAGAGCGCAAGATTTTTGATGATGCGCGGCAGCGAGAAGATCGCGTAGGACTTTCCCATGAGGAAGGTGTAATAGTAATAGAGCGCGATCGGGTTCAAAAGAAGATTGCAGATCGCGGTCACGGCGAAACGCCCCCACACGACGCGAACCGTGGTGATCTTTGTTCTGTAATAGAACAGCGCGAAGAGCACGCCGCCCATGACCTCAACGAGCGTGAACGGGAAGAAAAACGCGCCCGACGGAAAAATGACGGCGCCCAGAATATCGCTGACCGCGGACGTGATCGCCGCCATAACGGGGCCGTAGATCATCGAACCCAAGGCGTTCACGACAAAACCGAACGTGACCGTGAGATCCGGCCCGATCGGGATCTTCGCGGACTTGATCGCGATGCGCAGCGCCGTAAGCAGTGCCGCAATGACGAGCACCTTCACGGACTTCATTTCCTTCAGCGACAGTGACCAGTACTCGGCGGAAAACGGGGTGGTGAACAGCTTTTGGTTGTTTTCAGACATAAAAATACCTCCTGAGCGTTCGTTGCCACACAGGAGATATCAAAACACCGTAAAGCCGCACAGCGTGCGGCCTTTTGCGCTCCTTATGTAACAGCGGGATGCGGGTAAATAACCGCGGCTTTCGCCTTCGTCCGCCAATCAACTCCCCGTATCCGGCGGCACTTAACGCTGTTTACCCTACTCTGTTTTCTTTACTATACCGCAAATCGGCAAAAAAGTCCAGTTCTTTTTTGCGTCGCACTTACGGTACACCGGCGGACGACAGCACCGTACCGTCTTCCGCGACCTGCCGAACGGACACACGCGCGTCCTCCGGCAGCTCCTCCGTGGTGCAGTATATCTCATTTTCCGACACAAAGACGGTTTCCTGCGCGTCACCGTTTAAGAAAATGACACTGTACGGCGTGAAGCGTTCTCCGTATGCCGTAAGCCTGTCCGCACGGTGCGTGGCTTTTTGGAGGCGGATCGGCTTTGTGCCGAAGCGCATATCGGTCGGTTCAAACGGGTTGACCCCGTGAAACACGATGCGGTCGCCGTAGAGCATATCGTACTGCAGCGTCAGAAGCTCCGTGACATAAGCGCCGCTTTCCGCATTCCTTTGATGGAACTTCGTCAGCGCGCCGTCGTTGATGCAGATCTTTTCGAATATATGGGACGCAAGCTGGAACGCGTAGACGTCGCGATCCTCGTCGGAAAGCGGGAAATCAGACCACACGACGTACTCCGTGCGGTATTCATCCCCCTCGGTCAGCATGGTCTCGTCAATTTCAAACGCGGGCAGATGATCTCCGTAGATGACGAGGACGGTCTTTTCGCCGCGCGCCTCGAGATATGCCGTTAATTCGCGCAGGAAATCGTCCACCTCACGGATCTGTGCCGCATAGAACTCCATTTCCGCACGGTAATCCTCATCCTCTATGCCGGACAGCACGCGGATCGGGCGGTTTTCGCTGTCGGTCGGATATGCGCCGTGCGGCTGTACGGAGATCGCATAAACCAGATCCATGCCCTCGGTGGAGTCGAGCGCCTGTGCGATCTCCTTCGTCAGCACGCTGTCCTTCGCCCAGCCGATCTCGTTATATTCCACGTCGGTCATGTGCTCCACCGCGGTGAAGGTGTCAAAGCCGAGATTTGCGTACACGAGGTGGCGGTCGTAGAATGTCGCCGTATTGTTGTGGATCGCGTGCGCGGAAAGCCCGCGCTCTTTTAAGATATAGGCGAGTGACTCGCAGGTCTCCTCCTGCAATACTGTCTTAAACGGGTACTCGCCCGGGCCGAACATGTGCACATCCATCTGTGTCAGGACTTCGAATTCGGTGTTCGCGGTTCCCGCGCCGACGGAGGGTGCAATAAAATAGCCGCTGGCGTTATTTTCCTTGAGCTCGCGGAAATACGGGACCGGATCCTCGGAAAATTCCACATCCTTCAGATGCGTGATGTCAAAGAAGGACTCAAGCTGCAGGAAGATGATGTTCGGGTCGTAAGCCGCTATGACGGTTTCGGTTCTGAGCACCTCATCCGCGATGGCATTGACACGGCGCGCGGAGTAATCCTCCGGACGGTCGATGCCGGTGTCCACGACACTGCGTGTGAAGGTGTACGCAAAGCCGTACTGCTCGGTGAGGTTGATAACGTCCTTGAAGTCATTGCCCGCAAAGCCGTACCCGGTCGGCAGCAGCGGCAGGATGAAAAGCGACAGGAACAGCACGCCGCAGGTGATCGCTGCCCGCACGGGCTGCACCGGCGTTTTCGGACATTTGCGAAAAAGCATGAAAAGTCCGAAAAGCAGCAGAAGCACGGCAAAAGCAAGCAGCACGAACGCCGTAACGCTCATGTAAATGCCGATGAACGACCAGTCGAGCTGCAAGATCAGAAAGTCGATGGCGGAAAGCGGGGACACACGGTACGTCAGAACGTACATATTGCCGATGCCGAGTCCCGCCCATACCGCGCCGATCAGCACTGCATAGAACCATTTGCGTTTTGCAAAAAGAGACAGGCTGAGGCAAAATGCGATGATGAGCACATTTTCGAGAAAAGCGATTGGCCGCGTTTTGACCAGCTCCAAAACCGCAGAAACGCTCTGCCTGTACAAAAGCTCAATCGTTATATTCAGCAGCAGCGCACCCAAAACACAAAGGAGCACACCGCTGTTCTTTTTCAGAAAGGAAAGTATCTTTTTCAAAGCTCTCATCTCCGTGAACAGAACTCAAAAAAAGTATAGAACTTTGTATATGAAAATTCAAGCGATTTCAGAAAAAAGTACCCCTGTCCACCGCGGGACAAGGGTACCGAAAAACATACTTATGCGAACTGTGCGTTATAAAGCTGCTTGTAGAAGGTGTCGCCGTCCATGAGCGAATCGTGCGTACCGCGCTCGACGATCTCACCGTCGCGCACGACGAGGATCATGTCCGCGTTGCGGATCGTGGACAGACGGTGTGCAATGACGAAGCAGGTCTTGTCCGCCATCAGCGTGCGCATTGCGCGCTGGATGTGCTGCTCCGTTCTCGTGTCGACGTTCGAGGTCGCTTCGTCGAGAATGAGAAGCGAGGCCTCGAGGAGCATCGCACGGGCGATCGTCATCAGCTGCTTCTGACCCTTCGAGATGTTGGAGCCGTCGTCGTCGAGGACGGTGTCATAGCCCTCGGGCAGGGTCATGATGTAATCGTGAATATTGCAGGCGCGGCAGACGCGTTCGACGTCCTCGCGCGTTGCGCTCTCGCTGCCGTAGGCGATGTTCTCAAACACGGTGCCGTTAAAGAGCCACGTGTCCTGCAGGACCATGGAATAATTAAGGCGCAGGCTGCTGCGGGTCAGATCGTGTACGGGATGACCGTCGAGACGGATCTCACCGCTGTCCACGTCATAGAAGCGCATGAGCAGGTTGATGATCGTCGTCTTGCCGGCGCCGGTCGGGCCGACGATCGCAATGAGTGCGCCCTTCGGCACATGGAGGGACAGGTCGTGAATGATCTGACGGTCCTTCGTGTAACCGAAATTGATATGCTCGAGGGAGACCTCACCCTCGACCGCCTTCATGTCGATCGCATTTTCCGCGTCCACAGGCTCGGGGTCTTCGTCCAAAAGGCGGAAAACACGCTCTGCCGCGGAGAAGGCGGACTGCAGCTCGCCGATGATGTTCGCGACCTCATTGATCGGGCCGCTGAAACGGCGGGAATAAAGCACGAACGAGGAGATATTGCCGATGGAGATCGCGCCCTTTAAGAAGAGCAGCGCACCGAACATGCTGACGAGGGACAGGGAGAAGTTGTTGACAAAGTTGACGGACGGGCCGGTCATCGCGCCGTAATAGTCCGCCTTATAATAAGCTTCGACGGTCTCGTTGTTCTGCACGTCGAGCTTTGCGATCGTATTCTCCTCCTGTCCGTACGCACGCAGCGTCTTCTGACCGGAGATCATTTCCTCGACGAAGCCGTTCAGCTCGCCGAGCTTAGCGGAGCGTCTGCGGAACAGCGGACGGGTAAAGCTTGTGATCTTCTTCGTCATGATGAAGGTCAGCGGGACCGTGACGACAAAGATGAGCACGAGGATCGGGGAAATGGAAAGCATCATGAACAGCGCACCGAGCACGGTGACGACACTCGCAAAGACCTGCACGACGTCGTGGGAAAGCGAGGTGTTGATGGTGTCGATGTCGTAGGAAATACGGCTTAAGATGTCACCGGTCTGATTCGTGTCGAAATAGCCGACCGGTAATTCCGTAAGCTTGTTAAATACGTCGCGGCGCATCGTGTTGACGACGCGGCGGCTGATGTAGATCATCAAACGGGAAAGCGCATAGCCGAGCATTGAGGAAATCGCATACAGTACGATCATGATGAGGCCGTAGACCCACACGCCGCTCAGATCCACCTTGCCCTTGCCGAGCTCCATGGAGTCGATGGCAAGACCGGAAACGTACGGGCCGACCAGACCGAGCAGATTACTGCCGATCGTAAGCACGATACAGAAAAGCAGTGCGGTCTTATTCTGAAGAAGGTACGGCAGAAGTCTCGACAGGATGGTCGACTTCTTCATGCGAAGCTTTCCGTCATCTGCGGGATTATAATGTCTTGGTCCGCCTCTCATGCTTCCTTCCCTCCTTCCGTTCCACCGCGGCGATCACCGATCTGCGACTCGCCGATCTCTCTGTAGAGCGCACAGGTCTGCATCAGTTCATCGTGCGTACCCATGCCGATCACATTGCCGTTTTCCATGACGAGGATCTTTTCCGCGTGCATGATGGAGCTGACACGCTGTGCGACAATGATCTTTGTTGCTTTTGCATAGTGCTTGCGGATCTCCTCGCGCAGACGTGCGTCCGTCTTGTAGTCGAGCGCGCTCGAGGAGTCGTCGAGGACGAGGATCTCGGGATCACCCGCCAGGGCGCGGGAAATCAGCAGACGCTGCTTCTGACCGCCCGAGAGGTTTGCACCCTTGATCGCGACCGGTGCATCGAGACCGCCCTGTTCTTCAATGAACTCGATGGCCTGTGCACGGCGTGCCGCTTCCAAAAGCTCCTCGTCGGAAAGATCTCTGCCGAGACGGATGTTTTCGCGGATCGTATCCTTAAAGAGCGTATCATTCTGGAATACGACGCCGAATTTCTTTCTGAGGTCGACCGTCGCATAGTCCTTGATGTCGACGCCGTCGATGCGGATCGCACCCTCGGAGACATCGTAATAACGCATGAGCGCACGGATGACCGTGGATTTGCCGGCACCCGTCGCACCGATGATGCCGAGTGTCTCGCCGCGCTTCAGCTCAAAGTTCAGGCTGCGGACGGCAAAAGTACCGCGCTCGTAGCGGAAGGTCATATTGTCAAATTCGATATGCGGAGCATTTTCGGGCAGGAAGCTGAACTTCGGCTCCTTCTCAAAGAGCTCCACGGGTGTGTCGAGTACCTCGAGCACACGGGAAGAGGACGCTACGGCACGGGAAAGCATGTTGAACATGCGGTTGATCGCCATCAGCGCGTTCAGAACGATCGTGAACAGGTTCATAAACGCGATGATCTTTCCGATCTCACTCGTTCCGTTATTGACGCGGTATGCACCCGCGACGATGACCGCAACGATACCGGTATTGAGGAGCATCGTCATGATCGGGTTGATGAGCGCCATGGTGCGCTCTGCGTGACGCTCACGCTCGGTCTGCTCATCGTTGACCTTCTTAAAACGGCGGCGCTCATATTCGGACTTCGAAAGTGCCTTGATGACGCGGACGCCGACGGCATTTTCACGGACGACGCGCAGAAGTGCATCGGAACCGCGCTGCACAGCCTTGAACAGGCGGACGCCCCTGCGGGAAACGTAGAAGGTCAGACCGCCGACCACGGGCAGTGTTGCGACCATGATGAGCGTCAGCACGGGGTCGAGCGTCAGGGTAACGATGATGCCGCCAAAGAGGAGGATCGGCGCACGGACGCCGAGACGCTGGATCATACCGACGGTCTGGTGCAGAACATATGTATCGCTCGTCATACGGGAGATCAGCGACGGAATGGAGAAGCTGTCGACCTGACGCTCCGAAAGGTACGAGATCTTCGTAAACAGGTCGTGACGCACCTCGCGCGTGAAATCACGTGCAACGGAGGACGCCATGCGGTTAGCGGTGATATTGCCCGCCCAACCCATCATGGAGCACAGGATCATCAGAAAGCCCCAAAGGACAACGGGCTTGATCTCACCGATCGGGATCAACTCGTCGATGATGTAGGAGAGGATCCACGGGATCGCAAGCTCGACGATCGTTCCGAGGATCTTTACACTGAGGCCAAGGCTCATTCTCGGAATGAACGGCTTCAGATATAAGGCCAGTCTTTTCACGTCTTTTCCCTCACTTTTCAACTACCTCTGTTTTTTGATTGCATATGCAACTATTTTACCACCTTCCCGCGCCGTTTTCAAGCCCTGAAACCGGACTTTAGCAATTCCGCTTGACTTTTCCACACAGGAGCGGTATACTGTTCAAAATTTTTCTTCAGGACGGTGAACGTTATGCTGCATACGGACTTTGATCCCGCACAGACCGCTGTTGTCAACCCCGCCGATGTCATTCGGCACAACCCGGAAATGCCCGAAAATCTGATCGGCGTTTTCTCCTACAAGATCGTCGATGAATACGTTAGAAAGCTGAATGCTGTGCAGATCGGTCATCATAAAAGCTGCATGGGCGTTCAGCCGATCTGGAAATGCAAGTGGCCGGACGGCACGGAGTTTGCACTGACGATGATGCTCGTCGGCGGCCCGTGTGCCGCAAGCATCATCGAAGAAACGATCCCCATGGGTGTCAGGCGTTTTGTGATGCTCGGCTCCTGCGGTGCCCTTGACCACGGCATCACAGCCGGACATATTCTCGTGCCGCATTCTGCCGTACGGGATGAGGGTACGTCGTACCACTATCTGCCGGCTGCGGAGGAGGTCTCCCTTGACCCCCGCTGTGTGGACGCGGTTTGCAAGGCGTTCGATTCTCTTAACGCGCCGTATGCGCGCGTAAAAACATGGACGACAGACGCTTTCTACCGAGAAACACGCGGCAAGGTGGAAAAGAGACTTATGCAGGGCTGCTCCGTTGTCGAGATGGAATGCGCCTCGATGGCTGCTGTTGCAAAGTTCCGCGGCGTCGATTTCGCACAGTTTTTGTGGGCTGCGGACTCGTTATCCGGTGAAGTGTGGGATCAGCGCAATCTGAGCGACCTCGGCATGGGTGCAAACGAGCTGTATATGGAAGCTGCCGTGCGCACATTCCGCTATATGTGAGTAAAAAGTTAACAAAACCTTAAAATTCCCTGTGTATACTGGAAAAGCACAGGGAATCTGTTTATACTATACTATATAGGTGTGATCTATTCATGAAAGAAAGGTGTGACAATACATGAACAAGGAAATCATGTCTACAGCAAATCTTTTTGATTTAAGCCATACACTCGCAAAGCCCCTGCTCGAAAACTTCACATATCCGTGGGAGGCACTGCCGCTGATCCGTGAGTTCATTCTCGGGCTCGGCGAGACGCTTTCTCCCGATGAATACGAATGCCGCGACGGCAATGTTTGGATCGCGCGCTCTGCAAAGCTCTATCCGAACATCTACATCGCAGGCCCTACGATCATCGGGCCGGACACGGAGGTACGCCCCGGCGCATTCATCCGCGGCAGTGCGCTGATCGGTGCCGGCTGCGTCGTCGGCAACTCCACCGAGATCAAAAACGCCATTCTTTTTGACGGTGCACAGGCACCGCATTACAATTACATCGGCGACTCCATTCTCGGCTATAAGGCACATACCGGCGCCGGTGCCATCACCTCCAACCTGAAGCAGGATCACTCGAACGTCTCCATCCGCACGGAGGACGAACGCTTCGAGACCGGTCTCAGAAAATTCGGTGCGATCCTCGGCGACGGCGCAGAGGTCGGCTGCGGCAGCGTGCTGAACCCCGGCACGGTCGTCGGACGAAAAGCACGGATTTACCCGCTTTCCATGGTGCGCGGCTTCGTGCCCGGCTTCAGTATCTATAAGCGCGCTGGGGAGATCGCCGGTATCCGCGAAAGCTAAAAGGACTGATACTATGCCCGATATACTTCAAGATTTTGCCATGCGCATACTGAACTCCGGCCTGCTCTCGACGCTGATGCTGCTCATCCGCTTCATCACGCCGTTTATTGCACTGTTCGTTCTGTGGCGCTGCTACACGTCCTTCAGAAAGGGACAGCGACGAAAGGACCCTGTTATCATGCTTGAGGACGCCGCCACCGGCGCGGCGTTCCCCGTTCTGTACTGGGAAAATTCCATAGGCCGCAGCAAAAGCTGCGACATCGTCATTCCGGACGAGTCCGTCTCCCGCGACCACGCCGTGCTCCTGCGCCGTGAGGAGGGCTGGTTCGTTTCGGACACGGACTCCCACCTCGGCGTACGGGTACGCGGCAGGACGATCAAGGAGCCGACGCTCGTGCAGATCGGCGACAAGATCGGGATCGGACCCGTTACGCTGATCCTCAAAAACACAACGGACAGTAACATAAAGAAGCGCCGCATTTTCACCGGCTTTACGGGCGAGGCCGCTTCCCCGTTCAGCCTGATGCTCGGCGTTGTGCTCGTGCAGCTCTCCATGACGCTGCAGCTCATGTTCGGCACCGGTGAAATGCGTGTTTACCCGCTCGCCGTGTTCGGCATTCTGTTCCTCGCCGAATGGGTGCTGTACCTGTTTTCCAGACGGCTGCTGCGGCGTGTCAGCTTTGAGACGGAGACCTTCGGTCTGCTGCTCAGCAGCATCGGCATTTTGCTGATCAGCGGGCAGGGCGTGGATGCCGTCAAAATGCAGATCGCGGCGTTTCTGATCGGCATCGTGCTGTTCTGTCTGATCGTATGGTTTGTAAGCGACCTCGATCGCGTGATGAAAAGCCGCACGGTCATTGCGATCGGCGCACTTTTGCTCTTCGCACTGAACCTCGCCATCGGCTCCACCGTAAACGGCTCGAAGAACTGGATCATGTTGGGTCCTGTCAGCTTCCAGCCCTCCGAGTTTATCAAGATCGCCTTTATTTTTGTCGGCGCCGCAACGCTCGACCGCCTGCAAACGAAGAAAAACCTGACGGTGTTCATTCTGTTTGCCGGCGCATGCCTTGGCTGTTTGTTCATCATGCGCGATTTCGGTACGGCGCTGATCTTCTTCGCGACGTTCCTCATCATCGCGTTCATGCGCTCCGGCAGCTTCAGAACGATATTCCTTGCACTTGCCGCCGCCTTTTTCGGCGTGTTCATGATCCTGCAGTTTCGCCCCTACGTCGCCAAGCGCTTTGCCGGCTGGATGCACGTGTGGGAACACACGCAGGACAGCCTCGGCTATCAGCAGGTACGCACGATGACCTACATCGCGAGCGGCGGTCTCGGCGGTCTCGGCATCGGCAACGGCTGCTTAAAATATGTCGCCGCCTCCGACAGTGACCTCGTTTTCGGTATGCTCTGCGAGGAACAGGGGCTCTTGATGGGACTGACCGTGCTGTTCGGTCTCGCCCTTTTGGTTCTGTATGCACGCAGTGACGTCACGCGGAGCCGCTCCACATTTTATGCCATCGCATCGTGCGCCGCGGCCGGTATGCTGCTGTTTCAGACCTGCCTTAACGTGTTCGGCCCGACGGATATCCTGCCTTTGACGGGTGTCACGCTGCCGCTCATCAGCGCGGGCGGCTCGAGCATGATGTCCACATGGGGACTTCTGGCTTTTCTGAAAGCCGCCGACGAGCGCACCTACGCCGCAAAGCGCGGCGGAAGACGCAGTGCGCAGGCAGAAGAACCGGAGGACGATCCGTTTTTGGACGAGCCGGCTTTTGACCCGCGGACAAAACGGGAACCGGTGCAGAAAGCAAGGCCCGCGGAGCGCACAAACCGACGCATGGAGGTGCGCATCCCGGAAAATGAACTGCATCCGGAAACACATAACACAAAGAGAAAGGGCGGTGTAAAGCGCAGATGAAAACCACGGGCTTTCGTTCCTTTGTACTCTATCTCCTGCTCTTCGCCTTTCTCGGCGGCATCGGCTGGTTTGTCATAAATCTCGCCGCAAACGGTGAGAAATGGGCGGCACAGCCGTATAACGGACATATTTACGCCTCGGGCTCCACGCTTTCCGCCGGAACGATCACGGACCGCACGGGGCTCATCTTGGCGGAAAGTCAGGAGGACCGCCGTGTATATGCGGAAAGCGAGAGCGTCCGCCGCTCCCTCCTGCACACGGTCGGCGATTCGAGCGGCTACATCAACACGGCGGTGCAGTCCGTGCATCGCTCCCATCTGATGGGCTATAATCTGATCTTCGGTCTCAACGACACGATCTTCTCCGGGCTCGGCAGCAGCATTCAGCTTTCCGTCAGCGCACGGGCAAACGCCGCCGCCTTCGACGCCTTCGAGGGACGCAGCGGTTCCGCCTTCATTTTTAACTACAAGACCGGCGAGACGCTTGTGAAGGTCAGCGCACTGACGTATGACCCGATGCACGTCCCGGACGATCTTTTGACGAACGAGCGGTATGACGGCGTTTTCCTTGACCACACGCTTGTTTCCACCTACGTACCGGGCTCCATCTTCAAGCTCGTCACCGCGGCCGCCGCCATGGACACGTTCACCGATTGGGAAACACGCACATACACCTGCGAGAACCGGTTTGCCCTCGGCGACAGCACCGTCACCTGTCTTGATTGGCACGGCACACTTTCCATGGAAGCCGCCATGGGACATTCCTGCAATATTTATTTTGCAAAGCTCGCGCTCGACATCGGGCCCGAAAAGCTGCAGGAGACCGCCGAGAAAATGGGCTTTAACGAACAGTTTTCGTTTGACTCCGTCACAACGGCGGACAGCGAGATCGACCTTTCCTCCGTAACGGAGCTGGAGCTTGCATGGTCCGCCGTCGGACAGGCGGATCTCATGGCAAATCCGTACCACATGGCACTTTTGATGGGTGCCATTGCAAACGGCGGCTCGACGCCCGAGCCGTACATCATCGGCAGCGGCAGCAATACGAAATACACGCTCGTGAGCCAAAGCACGGCTAACCGCCTTCATGATCTCATGCGCACAACGGTCTCGTATTACTACGGAGATTCCCGCTTTGAGGGGTACACGGTCTGCGCAAAGACCGGCACCGCCGAGGTCAGCGGGCGCGACCCGAACTGCTGGATCGTCGGCTTCACCGAAGACGAGGATGCGCCGTATGCCTTTGCGGTCTGCGTCGAGGACGGCTCCTCCGGTATCCGCACCGCCGGCAACGTCGTGATCGCCGCACTGAATGCATTGAAATAAAAAACGCCATAGGTCAGCTTTTGCGCGGCCTATGGCGTCTTTTGCGTTCACCGGAAATATTGCGAATTGCAATATTTCCGGTGAACGCAACGAGACCCGGGTTTTACCCCGGGCCTCGTTGCTTGAAAAAGGAGATTTATGAAAAAGACTCGAACTCAAAATTAGTTTAGCTTCCCGAATATTCGGAAAGCGTGAGCGTCAGCTCACCGGTTTCGCGGGTGGAGGGACGGTACACCGTCAAAGTGACCGTGTCGCCCGGCTTTTTGTTATTGACGACACCGCGGATGACCGACTCCGCAGAAAGCTTCATGCCGTCGATGGCGGTGATCACATCACCCTTCTTCAGACCGGAAGCCTGTGCATATTCGGTCGTCACACCGGAAACGTATTCGCCCTGCGGCAAGCCATAGAATCTGCCGGTCAGCGCGTCAAGATACTGTCCGGAAATACCGAGCATCGCTCTGTCCTTGACGTAACCGAACTCGATGAGATCGTCGATGATCGGCTGTGCAAAATCGGTCGGGATCGCAAAGCCGAGACCCTCGTACTCCGTGGCACTGATCTTCGCGGTGTTGATGCCGATGACCTGACCGTAACCGTTTACGAGCGCACCGCCGGAATTACCGGGGTTGATCGCCGCATCGGTCTGGATATATTCCATGGTGTATCCGGTGTCCTGATTCGGGATCGCACGGTTCAGCGCGGAGACGTAACCGATCGTTACGCTGGAGCTGAATGCCGAGCCGCCGGGATTGCCGATTGCCATGACCTTATCGGCCACACGCATACCGGATGCCTGACCGAAATCGGCGGGCACGACCTGCGCGGCGTCTTCACCCTGAGTGTTCACCTTGATCACGGCAAGGTCTGTGAGTGTATCGATACCGACAAGCTCCGCCTCATGTACGGAACCGTCGTAGAAAATGACCTTCAAAGAGGTGGCGCCATTTACCACATGTGCATTCGTCACGATGTAGCCTTCCGCGTTCAGGACGATACCCGAGCCCTCGCCTGCCGGAGACGTGTCCCCGCCGGACGATGTATACAGGAAGCCGTACTGCTGTGTGATCTGATAATTCTGAATGCACACAACGGAGGGCAGGACCTTCTCTGCGATATCCTGATCCAAAAGCGCACCGGAAGCACTGCTCGTTTGCGGTGTGGGCTGCAGCGTGACAGCCTGCCCCTCACTGCTCTCGGGAAGCTGTACGGTGCTTTCCGTTTTCAGTGTGACCGTTCCGGTCTGCAGTAAGGCTATGAACACGCCGAGTGTCGCGGCTGACGTCAGTGCACAGCAAAGAATAACTGCCAGAAGCTTTACGCCGAAGGGCACGCCCTTTTTGGTTTTCTTCTGAGACTTCACCTGCTGCGGATAAGCCGTCTGTGCGCCGTAGGTCTGTCTGTACGGACCGGAGCTGTATTCCCCTGTCTGCGCATTCCATGTGTAGGACTGCGGCGCCGAAGGCTGACTGTATGTGCCGTATGTCGGCTGACCGGACTGGGGGCTGTTATGCACCGGATTTTCGTTTTCGGGCCTCTGTGTCCCGTAATATTTCTCGTGATTATCACTCATGATCCTATGCTCCTTTCAAATATTAACATATTTCGAGAGATTTTTCAACCTCTATTTTTCCCCTTTTGTTAATAACATTATGCTGTGCTTATGTGAATTTCACGTGAAATACGAATATGCCTTTTTTAATTCTCTGAGAATATTTTCTTAATAATTTGTGAAGCGTCAGCGGTTGCTCTCTTCTGTCTGCAGAAACTCCAAAAATCTGCTCACTGCCTTGGACATCGGCTGCTGTCTTTTTCCGGACGAGGAGCAGACCGGCCTCTATGGGCGGATCCGACAGTTCACACTGCTCATGGTCACCCGCTGTCTCCCGGCGGGGATAGTGTGAAAGGGGCGGTCCCCTTGCCCCTTTCGCGTATAATCGAAATAAAATATGCAGGGGCAAAATTTGTCCCTGCATATTTCTAAGGGGGGCGCTGCAATTTGCAGCGCCCCCCTTATGTATTACTTTACGACCTGCTTGCCGTCGACGAATACGGCCTTGACTTCGGATGCCACCGCATTCCATGCGCCGTTCATGATCACAAGGTCCGCATCCTTGCCGGTCTCAATGGAGCCGACACGCGGTGCGACACCGATGTGCTCTGCGGCGTTGATCGTGATCGCACGCAGGGCGTCGAATTCATCCATGCCGGACTTTACGGCAAGTGCTGCGCACAGCGGCAGATAGCTCTGCGGAATGACCGGAGAGTCCGTGATGATGGCTACATGGCAGCCGGCATTCGCAAGGATACCCGGTGTGGTGAAGGTCTTGTTTCGAAGCTCGAACTTCGTCGCGTGGGTCAGGGACGGGCCGACAGCCAGCGGCAAACCCTCTTGAGCAAGCTCCTCGACGATCAGATGACCTTCGGTCACATGCTCCAACGTCAGCTTGACGTCAAATTCCTTTGCAATGCGGATCGCGGTGAAAATATCGTCCGCTCTGTGTGCGTGTGCCTTCAGCGGCACTTCACCGTGCACAACGGGCAGGAGCGCTTCCATCTTCATGTCGAATGCCGGGAATTTCGAAGTGTCCTCGCCTGCAGCCTGCTTTTTCGCGTCATATTCCTTTGCCTTCATCAGTGTCTCGCGAAGCTTCGACGCCGTAGACATACGGGAATAGTTGTTTTTGTCTCTGTAGCAGCGCTTCGGATTTTCACCGAACGCACATTTCATGGCGGCGTACGGATCGACGATCATATCGTCAACGCGGCGGCCGACGGTCTTGATGACGGCAAACTGACCGCCGAGAACATTGGCGGAGCCCGGGCCGGTGCAGACCGTTGTAACGCCTGCTTCAAGCGCCTCGCGGAATGTGGGATCCATCGGATAAATACCGTCGATCGCACGCAGCTGCGGCGTCAGAATATCAGTCATTTCGTTGCAGTCGTCCCCTTCAAAACCGATGCCGCTGCCGTCGAGACCGATGTGGCAGTGCGCTTCAACAAAGCCGGGGTAAATATTCAGCCCCGCGGCGTCGAAAACCTCGCAGTCAGCGGAAAGGTTTTCCGCGATCTCCGCGATTTTTCCGTCTTTGACAAGGATATCCGCTTTGTACGGCTCGCGGTTCACCGCATCGTACACAGTACCGTTTTTGATCAGGATCATTCTACAACACTCCCAAAAGTTAATATTTATGCCGAGAGCTTCACGCTCTTCAGTGCGTTTTTGATCACGGCAGCAAGCGGCACGGAGATCAGAACAGCCAGGACCGCATTCACGGAGCTTGTTGCAAGCTTCGTGACAAGGGACAGCATAGCCGCCTCATGCGCACTGCCGACGAGAATTGCCGAAATATAGGCCTTCGTCAGATACAGAACGATGTAGGTCACGCTGCCGGCGATTGCCGCGATAAAGTACCGCGGGGTGGAGATCCTGCATTCCTTCAGCATACTGCCGGACATCTTGCCGCTGTGGGCGATCACGCCGCACACAAAGGCAAGCATAAACTTAAACAGAAAAGTAAACGGAGCCGAGGCGATATAAGCCGGGTACGTGAGGTCATAGAGCGCCGCACCGATACCGGAGGCCAGACCGCCGCCTACCGGTCCCATGACAAATCCCGCGAGCAGGCAGAACACATTTCCGAGGTGGATTCGGGAAATGTCGCCCACCGGAACCGGGATGGGGAAGCTCAGATAGTTCGAAACGAACACGAGCGCACCCAAAAGGCCGACCGTCACGATCTCATAAATGGATTTCTTACTTTTCATGATACATTCCCTCTTTATTATATAGGATATTTGCTCGTCGTCAAGTATATCACCGAACTGACCTTTTCTCAATGTCCAGTTTTTGATAATCTTATAAGGTCAGTTGTTGATATCGACGCTTGAAATACGTTCCCGAACGCGCTATACTTAGTACATTCGGAAAAGGAGATGAATATATGACAGAGCTCTATTTCGTCCGACACGCTGAGCCGGATCATTCAAATCACGCTGACATGACCCGCGCACTGACCGAAAAGGGCATGCGCGACCGTATGCTCGCGGCCGATTTTCTGACAGACAGGAATATTCGGGCGGTTTGGTCGAGTCCCTTTAAGCGTGCCGTGGACACCGTGCAGCCACTGGCCGACCGGCTACAGCTGCCCGTTCTGACGGATCCGGATTTTCGTGAGCGCCGGGTGGACAGTGTGTGGATCGACGATTTCGATGCATTTTCACGCCGGCAATGGGCGGACTTTGACTATCGGCTCACGGACGGGGAAACGCTCCGCACGGTCGAAAAAAGAAACTTAGCCGCCATGCGGCGTGTACTTAAAAGCTGCCCCGACACGGCCGTCGCGATCGGCAGCCACGGCACCGCCCTCAGTACGCTGATCCACTGTTTTGACCGCAGCTTCGACTACAGCGCCTTCAAAGCGATCCAGAAGCTGATGCCGTGGATCGTACGCTTCACGTTCGACGGCGACAAATGCGTTCGGATCACGGAATACGACGTTTTCACCGGTGCGGTGCGCGAACGCATCCCCGACTATAAGAAATAAAAGGTGAGATTTATGGTAAAAGCAGTTATTTTTGATATGGACGGCACGGTCGCCGACACGCTTCGCTCCATTGCCGGCTTCGGTAATGCGGCACTTGCGGCACACGGCTTCCCGACACTCGAGACCGAGCTGTACAGACAGCTTGTCGGAAACGGCGCGGATGTACTCATCCGCCGCATGCTCCGGTCCACCGGGCTTCCCCACACCGAGGAGACCGTACAGGCTGTCCGAAAAACCTACGACGCGCTCTACGAAGCCGACCCGACAAAGCTCGTCACGCCGTACCCGGGCATCATCGAAATGCTGAAAACAGTACGTGCTGCGGGCATCAAGACCGCCATTCTCTCGAATAAGCCCGACAACATGACCTGCTTCATCGCGGACGCTTTATTCCCCGGACTTTTTGACATTGTTCACGGACAGCGCAGCGGCATCCCGAAAAAGCCCGACCCCACCGCCGTCCGGATGCTTTGTGATGAGCTCGGCGTCACCCCCGACGAATGTCTCTATGTCGGTGACAGCGGTGTCGACATGCAGACCGGACATAACAGCGGCATCGTTTCCGTCGGCGTGACCTGGGGCTTCCGCGGTGCGGACGAACTCAGAGAAAACGGCGCCGACCACCTTGTTGACACGGCGGAAGCGCTGCTCGGCTTAATTATGTAAACCTTCGGAGGTCACCATGACATTACTGATCATCGATGCACAGAAGCTGATCACGACACCCGCACTGTTCGCTTTCGAGCAGTTTGTCGAAAACGTGAAGCGTCTGATCTCCGCCGCAAGAGAAAGCGGAACGGAGGTCGTTTATGTCCGTCACGACGACGGCGCGGGTGAACCGCTCACCAAGGGAGCGGACGGATTTGATATTTATGAAGCTTTCGCGCCTATGCCGGGCGAGCGGATCTTCGACAAGACCGTGAACAGCCCATTCAAAAACAGCGGTCTGCTCGAATATCTCAGGGACAAGAAGGAGACGGAGCTGATGATCACCGGCCTGCAGACCGACTACTGCATAGACGCTTCCGTAAAATGTGGTTTCGAGCACGGCTTTCACATCATCGTCCCCGCATACGCGAATTCGACCGTTAATAACGCCTATCTGAGCGCGGAAGACAGCTACAGGTATTACAACGAGTTTCTGTGGAAGGGCAGATACGCGGAATGTATTTCGACCGACGAAGCGATCAAACGTATGACAAAATAAAACGAAAAGCTGTTCCGGTGCAGTACGCTCCGAAACAGCTTCTGTTTTTGGTATTGGTTTACATAATCAGTTTACAATAATTTATCTGTTTTTGCTTCTTGTCCGCAGTTCTTCGAAATACGTCTTCGTCGTGCCGACGGAACGGGGTTCCAGCCAAAACGGACATTTTTCCGGCACATCGAAGCTGTCATACATACCGCCGCACTGACCGGAATGATCCGAGCCGCCGGATATATAGATCCCCTTCTCAAGGCCGATCCGATATGCCCGCTCCTTCTCCTCCTCCGTGAGGTCGGGATGCCACGCCTCCAGACCATCGAGACCCATTTCGAGCAGCGCATCGATATGCTGCAGCTGCTCATGCGGATGCGCGACCAGGATGATACCGCCCGCATCATGCACGAGCTTGATCAGCTCCTCCGCTGTTTTGAACGGATAGCTCGGCGGCACTTCACCGCGTCTGTCCCCGTAAACCGTGAGGAAGAAATCGTAATAATCGAGATCCGTCACCTGACCCTTTGCCTTCATCGCACGGAACACGTGCTCGTTACAGAGCCACGCGATCCCGTGATTATATTCGAGCACCTCATCCCACGTGATATCCTTGATGAGCCCCTCACGAAGTCCGCGCTCGAACAAAATGCGGGTCTGGTCGGTCTCCCGCGCACCCATCTGCGCGAGATATTCCTTCATGGGCGGATATTCGGGATCGAAATGATACGCCGTCAAATGAAAATTCTCATCGCTGCCGTCAGTGCGCTTTAAGCTGCTGCACGGCGCCGTAAATTACACGCCGAAAATGCACTCGAGCCCTAAGCCGTCACATGCAGCCTTAAACTCCGTATAGCCGGTCGCCGTGTCATGGTCGGTCAGTGCCGCCGCACGATACCCCTCCGCAGCCGCCCGGGCCGCGAGTTCTGCCGGCGTATACTTGCCGTCCGAATGCGTGGAATGCATATGCAGGTTAGCGTAAAAATCCATATTCATCCTCCTCAGAGAATTAGGTTTACATAACTTAATCTTCCAAAACCGGAAGTCCGGCAAGATAGCGTCGAACCATGTCAAGCGCCTTCGACGCCGAGCAATGGCGGTGCCATTCTCTCGACTTGCTTCTGCCAAACGGCATGCGCTTTGCGACCCATGTGTTTTCTCCGTCGCTCAGTGCGATATACACGAGACCGACCGGCTTCTCCGGCGTTCCGCCGCCCGGGCCTGCAATGCCCGTGATGCCGACGCCGAGATCCGCACCGCTGACGCGGACGATGCCCTCCGCCATGGCACG
>JAGAOD010000164.1 GCA_017623855.1 Clostridia bacterium | reverse complement strand
AGGAGAATTACATACGAAAGTGATGATAAAAAACGAAAACGGCTGCTCGCCGGTTCCTTCCAGTGAGTGCGGCATATTCGGTGCGTGGAAAATCACGTCTCCGGGATGCATCTCCCCATGGCGTTCCTCTTCTCGGTAGAGCATGTCTCCGCTGCGAAGATAAACCATCTCCCAAAAGTCGTGGCAATCCGTTAAGCCACAGAAGTCGGCGGGCTTCTCCTGCGTAAAACAGGTGATCAAATGTCTGACGCGCAGAAGATCCTCCAGACGGACGAATATGTATTCCATACAGAGTTCCTTTCTCGGATTTATCGGTCAAAAATGCAACTCTCTCGCAAAAAAAGATATGTTAATTTGATTGGATTTATTGTATCATAATTATAGTAATTTTGCAATACCCAAATCCATATTCAGGAGAGATATTATGAAAGAAAACAGAGTTGCCATCCTCGGCTACGGCGGAATCGCCCGTTCGCACAAGAGCGGCTACATCCGTCTGCAGGAAGAAGGCGCTCCCGTCAAGCTTGTTGCTCTGTGTGATATCGATGAGACACAGTTCACCAAGACGGTGACGATCAATACGGGTGAAACCTCCTCGGAGGATCTGTCCGCGTATCATCTGTATACCGATTTTGACGAGATGCTGGCAAAGGAAGAGTTCGACACCGTCGATATCTGCCTGCCCACGTTTCTGCATAAGGAATACACGATCCGTGCGCTGAGGGCAGGGAAGAACGTGCAGTGCGAAAAGCCGATGTCCCTCTCCTCGGCAGACTGCGCGGAGATGATCGCTGCCGCTGAGGAAAGCGGTAAGAAGCTCATGATCGGACAGTGCCTGCGCTTTGATGGTGGTTACGTTGCGCTGAAAGAGTATCTCGACAGCGGCAAGGCGGGCAAGGTTCTGAGTGTACGCTGTGAGCGATACAGTGCAATGCCGCGCTGGGCGTTTGAGGGCTGGTTCCACGATTACAGCCGTTCGGGCGGTGAGATGCACGATATGAGCATCCACGATTATGACATGATCCGCTTCCTTTTCGGTGAGCCGAAGCGTGTGTCTGCCTTCGGTGTGGATCACGAGATGAAGGAACAGGTTTCGCACGCTGTTATGCAGTACGAGGACGGCATGCTTGTTTCCGTCGGCGGAAGCTGGGGAGAGAGCAGTACGTTCCCGTTCACTTTCGGTATTCATGTCACGGCAGAGAACGCGACGGTCATCTGGAAGAACAAGATGACGGCCCCGCGTGTGTATCCGAACGAGGGTGAGCCGTATGATCTGCCGTGCACGCTGGTCAACTATATGGCAGAGCAGGCGCACTATTTTGCACGCGTAATTGCCGGGGAGATCGAGAACACCACCAATCCGCCGGAGAGCGCGATGCAGACTGTGGTTCTTGTTGAAAAACTGAAAGAGAGTGCTGCAAAAGGCGGCGCAATCATCGAAATATAAGGAGAACTTGAAAATGACGAAACTTGGTGCTTGTATCGTATGGAAAGAAAATACGCTGGACTTCGCGGAGAAGTTTGCGGAACTGAAGGAAATCGGTCTGGACTGCTGCCAGATCACTGTGTGGGATCCGACGTTCCTTACAGATGAGAACGCAAAGAAGATCAATGAGGCAGCCGCTTCAGTCGGTTTTGAGGTCACTTGCCTGTGGGTAGGCTGGACCGGTCCGTGCGAGTGGAACTTCACCGCCGGTCCCGATACGATCGGTCTTGTGCCCCGTGCATACCGTGCGCACCGCCTCAAGGAGCTGATCGAAGGCTCGCTGTTTGCCGAGAAGATCGGCGT
>JAGAOD010000163.1 GCA_017623855.1 Clostridia bacterium | reverse complement strand
GAGAATATGGTATCAAAGGCATTCAGCATGGGGCTTTTTGGTATGCATGCATTTTTAGTAGAAGTAGAAGCGGATATATCACAGGGACTTCCGGCATTTGATCTTGTCGGTCTGCCTGACACGGCGGTCAAGGAATCGCGCAACCGTGTGCGTTCCGCACTGAAAAACTGCGGTTTCGATTTTCCTGTCAGCCATATTACTATGAATCTTGCGCCGGCTGACAAGCGTAAAGAGGGCCCGATCTATGACTTACCGCTGCTTATCGCACTGTTGAAAACTTCTGGACAGCTCAACATCAATACGGACGATAGTGTTTTCGTAGGTGAGCTTTCCCTTTCCGGTTCACTTCGCCCGGTACACGGCGTACTGTCCATGGCGATCGAAGCTGCAAAGCTCGGTTATAAAAACATGTTTGTCCCGGCGGAAAACGCACGTGAGGGTGCTGTTGTAGAGGGGCTCACCGTATATCCCGTGAGCGATATCTTCTCTCTTTTGGAACATCTGCGCGGCCGCAAGCCGATCGAACCTGCAAGCGCTTATAAGCCGGATCCGCTGGCAAACCGCTTGCTGTCCGATTTTGCCGATGTCAAAGGACAGCCGCAAGCGAAGCGCGCATTGGAGATCGCCGCAAGCGGCGGACACAATGTTCTCCTCATCGGTTCACCCGGTTCCGGTAAGAGCATGCTTGCAAAGCGTCTCCCCTCCATTTTGCCCGATATGCAATTCTCCGAAATGCTCGAGACGACCGAGATCCATTCCGTTGCGGGTCTTTTACCCGGAAACACCTCTCTGATCGAGACACGGCCGTTCCGTTCCCCGCACCACACGATCTCAGGCCCCGGTCTTTCCGGCGGCGGTACGATCCCGCGCCCGGGTGAGATCTCTCTCGCACACAACGGTGTACTGTTTTTGGATGAGCTTCCCGAATTCTCCCGCAGCTCGATGGAGACACTGCGTCAGCCGCTTGAAGACGGCGTCGTCACCGTTTCCAGAGTAAACGGCTCCGTGACCTTCCCCTGCTCGGTGATGCTCGTCGCCGCAATGAATCCGTGTCCGTGCGGATTTTACGGCCATCCCACCCGTCCCTGCACCTGCTCCGACGCCGCCGTCTCCCGCTATCTCGGACGCGTGTCCGGCCCGCTGCTCGACCGCATCGATCTGCACATTGAGGTCCCGCCCGTTGATTTTGATAATCTCTCGAGCACCAGGAAAGAAGAACCGTCCGCTCTGATCAAGGCTCGAGTTGACGCCGCGAGAGAGATCCAGGCAAAACGCTTCGAAGGAACATCGGTCACCTGCAATGCACAGATACCGCCCGAGCTGCTTCATGAGGTTTGCAGAACCGCACCTGCCGCAGATTTGCTGCTCAAGAATGCTTTCGAGAAATTCGGATTGTCTGCGCGTGCGTATGACAGAGTACTCAAGGTCTCGAGAACGATCGCCGATCTGGACGGCTCAGCCGATATCGAAGCCAAGCATGCTGCGGAGGCTGTACGATATCGCACGCTCGACCGCAAATACTGGTCAAAACGTTAAATAAATTGAATACCTTACATCAAAAAGGTCGTGTATCGGTTTGATACACGACCTTTTTTTAGGTTGATCTGATTTACTTAATGCATGTCGGGACCGCATAGCCGTAAGTGTTGGACTTATACTGTGCGTGGCCCTTGGTAGCCTCGGCGTAATTGCCGTGAGAGAAGACCTTCGCTTCGGCTAAACGTCTGTAGTAAAGACCGTTGATGCAGCGGCCGCCGGCTCTGTGCCATTCAAGCAGATTGCTGCAAAGCGTATAACCGTCCACATACGCCAGATCTCTGACGAGTCCCTGTGTGCTCAAAAGGATGATATCACCGGTTCTGACCCAACCGCTGACGCCGCCTGCAGTAACCTTATACCAGGCCTCCGTAGTATCCGCATTTCTGTAATACTCCGCGATCGTCACCTTGTCACCGAGTGCAAGCGATTTGAGTACCGCCGCACTGCCGCTTTGACCGTCATAGATCTTAATTCCGTCCGTATTCGAAACCTGACCGCTGAGCGGCTGCTCCGCAGAGAGCGTATCCGGCATCGAGTAGGTATTATCCTTAAGGATCGTACGGATATAGAACTTACTGTTCGTGTTCCAGTAACCGGAACCGATGTTGTAAGAGAAGCTGACGAATGCATCGAACTGATTCTGATTCATACGGATGCCGTTGTCCTGAATAAACTTATTCAACTGTGTTGTGTAGCCGCGGCGATTCAGCGTATCCGCAAGCATGACCATAGCTTCCGTTTCGGTCAGACCGTTATAGAATGTTGTGTTCTCATTGACAACAAAGCCGTAGCCGACGGTCGGAATATTTCCCGCAAGTGTATCGGCATAAACCTCCGGACGGTAGCCTTCATACAGGGCAACTGCGTGGAGCATCGTGTCACTGATGCGTCTTTCCTCCGTTGTCGTCACCGACGGATCCGTAGAGGAAACAACGACGATATCAAACTCGTGGCAGCTTGTGGAATAATCGCCGCCCGTGCTCGAATATGCTCTGACCTTATATGTACCGGTCTCGGCAATGGAGGTATTACACTTAAACACGGAAACCGTGTTTTCGCCGTAAGACTCCGCAGTATAGGAGCTCGTCTCATAAGTGCCTACACCCTCGACCTCGAATTTCACAGCCGTTTTGCCGGAATCGGTGATCGCCACAAAATCGAAGCTTTCGCCCGCCGTAATGATGTTCGGTGTGGTGTATGCAAAGCGGACAGCCTCGGGAGCCGTAACTTCAACTGTCTTTTTCGCAAGAACTGTGCCGGACGCATTCTTCGCGATGATCTCCGCCGTACCGGGTGCCGCACCGTAAACAAAGACCTGGCTGCCGCTTCCGGAATCCACCGTTGCAACCGATGTATCGCTGCTCGACCAGTAGACCATGCCGCTCGTGTCAGCATCCAGATAAAGCGTCATGTACTGCGGGATCGCAGCCGTGCCCTCAGGCAATACCGCTTCCGCAGAAGACGGATCGTATTCTGTAACGTATTCGG
>JAGAOD010000162.1 GCA_017623855.1 Clostridia bacterium | reverse complement strand
GCGGAAATATTCGACAGCCGCCTGCTGTGTATCTGCCTGTGCACCCGCAAAGCGAATGATCGGGTCGGCAAAGATTATGGCAAGCGTCGAAATGATCGCCGTAAGGATCATGACCGCGCCGAGACACATTCTGAGGATACGCACTGCGCTGTCCCGGTTTTCCTCGCCGCGCCGACGTGCAACGACCGACGAGACCGCCGTGTTCAGAGAGAAGAACAGACAAAGGCAGATGAATTTCGGCTGCGTCGTCGGACCGACCGCGGCGATCGCAAACGTTCCGAGACTGCTGACCATGATGTTATCGATAAAGCCGACCAGTGCCACAAGGAAGGACTCGACGACCGAGGGCCACGCCAGGTCTATGGTATCCTTCAACAGAGATCTTGCCGGTGGGATCGCCCCTGCGACCGGTTCGTTTCGCAGTACACGCTCCACGTTGAACAGCTTCAAAGCTCTCACTCCCATCCTCAATAGTTGCGTTTGAAACAAATTCAGTATAGCACAGAAAAAATAGGCGGTCAAGTCCATTAGAGACCTGACCGCCATTAAGGCTGCAGTTATTCGATCTGCAGAGAACAGAGCGCCTTGTACACGCCTTCCTCCTGCAGAAGCTCTGCGTGTCTGCCGATCTGCGCGATCTTCTTATCCTCCAAAACGACCGTGCGATCCGCGCCGCGAACCGTTGAAAGGCGATGCGCGATGACGAATGTCGTGCGGTTTTCGGCAAGCGTCATCAGTGCGCGATGGATCTCGCGCTCGCTCTCCGCGTCGAGCGCACTCGTCGCTTCGTCGAAGATCACGATGGGCGGATCCTTCAAAAAGACGCGGGCAGTGCTGATACGCTGGCGCTGACCGCCGGAAAGCAGAACGCCGCGCTCACCGACGTATGTGTCGTAGCCGTTCGGGAGCTTCTCGATGAATTCATGCGCATTGGCGCGCTTTGCGGCTTCGACGATCTCTTCCCTTGTCGCACCCACAGTGCCGTACGCGATGTTCTCCGCGACGGTTCCTGCAAAGAGATATGTATTCTGCTCGACAACGCCGATCTGCCGGCGCAGCGAGGCCATTTTGTAGTCCTTGATATTTCGCCCGTCAATGAGCAGCGTGCCGCCGCAGACATCGTACAGACGGGAAACGAGCGCACAGAGCGTGGTCTTGCCGACGCCGGAGTGACCGACAACGGCGATGTATTCGCCCGGCTCGACCTTTAAGGAAATGTCCTCGAGCACGTTCTCCCCCTCGTTGTAAGCGAACGAGACATTCCTGAACTCGACCGAACCGCTAAGCGTTCCGGCTTCGACCGTGCCGTCCTCCATGTCGGGCTTCGTCTGCATCAGCTCATAATATCTGCCAAAGCCCGCGAAGCCGCCCTGAAACTGCGCGACCATGTGTGCCAAATGCTGAATGGGCACGGTGAGATAGCTCACGTACATCAAAAACGGGATGAGATCCTGTACGGACATGTCCTCACCGACGATGAACCAGCCGCCGAATACGGCGAGAATGATCGGCGCAAGCTGCATGAAGAAATCGCAGCCCTGATACACAAGGCTCTCCATGCCGTAGATCTTACAGCGGGACTTAAAGAACGCGCCATTCGTCTCAGAGAAGCGCTCTGCAGCGCTCTGCTCCGCGGCAAAGGACTTCATCACGCGGATACCGGAAAGGGCGTCCTCCGCCTGCGAATTGATCTCGCCGATCTTCTCATAGCTCTTTGCGCAGGCGTGGCGCATCTTCGCGCTGAAATACAGCGTAAAAATGAGCATCGGCGGCAAAACGGCGAAGACGATCAGCGTCAGCTTCGCGTTCAGAACGAACAGAATGACCGAAGCGCCGATCAGCTGCACAAAGTACAGCACGACGTCCTCAGGCATGTGGTGGAAAAGCTCGACGAGGTTCAGAAGGTCGTTCGTGAGGTTTCCGATCAGTGCACCGACGCGGCGGCGCTCAAAGAACGAAAGCGGCATCGAGAGCAGGTGCGCATAGAGCTTCTGACGGATGTCATACTCCATCCTCGCGCCGAGAACATGGCCGCGGTAGTCGACGATTGCACGCAGGGCGATGTTCACGACAACGAGCCCCAGCATGATGAGACCGACATTCCGAAGCTCCCCTGCCGTTTCGGCATTGCCCTCCGTGATGTAACGGATGCATAACGGAATCGTCAGCGTGCAGCCCAAGGCGACAAGCGCGATGAGCAGCAGCGGGATCAGTGTTTTCAGATACGGCCTGTAGCTCGCGAAAAATGCGCGCAGAACCGTATTGTCTTTCTTATTTTTTGACATTCGAAACTCCTGTAATTTATATTTTTCGATTTTTAAGCAAGTACCATTTCACCGAAGTCCTGCGGTCTGTGGTAGTCCGGCACGTCCGAGGTGCTCGGATTCCAAAGCAGATAATGCTCCTGTGCCGTCTTGTCACCGCACTTGTAGCAGTTTGCGCGGATCACGCGGCCCGGCTCGAGCGTATAGTTCGGGTAGAACTGACGGAGGAACGAAAGCGGGATCGTGTAGAAGATCTCCCAGCCGTCCGAAAGTCTCTCAGTACGGACGGAGAAGAGCGTTTTGATGTCCTCCGGCACGATTCTTAGGCTGTCGTGTCTGCCATGGCCGAAGCCGAGGAACACGCAGGCGTTTAAGTTGAACTCAATGTTGAAATAACGTCCGTCCATCGGGATCGGCTGGAAGAAAAACTCCATGCAGCTGTCCTCGCAGACACGGCTCAGAGGATCCGTGCCCTCCGCGCGGATATCCGTTTCCCATGCACGCTGGTGGATGTGGATGCCGGCATCACTGTAGCAGATCTGCTGGATCATGCGAATGCCGTTATCCGGCGTCCACGGGCGCTCGTCGACCTGCAGCGCGGGAATGGAATTCCAGTCCGGCTCACTTAAAACGTGTGTGATGATATATTTCTTCAAAGTGATCACTTTCCTTTCGGTTTGATATCTCCCACGCCCATCATAACAGAAAGCGTATAGAAAATCAACATAAGAAAACAGGCACCCCCGAAGGAGTGCCTGCCGTATTCAAATGATTATTTGCCGAAATTCGGATTCGGATACTTTCTCATGTAGGAAAGGAGCTCGTCGACCGTTGTGAATGCGAGACCCGTGACGGTGTCGGCAGCGCCGTAGTAGATCGCGATGCGGCCTGTGTCGGCGTCGGTCAGGGTTGCACACGGGAAGCAGACGTTCGGAACGTCACCGGAAAGCTCATAGTCCTTTTCCGGTCCGAAGACGTAGAAGAGGCCTCTTTCCTTAACGATCCACGGCTTGTCGATGTCGAGCAGGGATACACCGAAGCGATAAACAAAGCCGTTGCAGGAGTTCAGAACGCCGTGATAGATCATCAGCCAGCCTTCGTCGGTCTCGATCGGTGTCGGGCCCGGGCCAACCTTCTTGGAGTCCCAGCCTGCACTTGTGCCGGTGCCAAATACGAAGCGATGCTTGCCCCAGTATGTCATGTCCGGGCTCTCGCTGTAGAAGATGTCGCCGAACGGGGTGTGACCTGTGTCGGACGGACGGCTCAGCATTGCGTAGTTGTCGCCGATCTTTCTCGGGAACATAACGCCGTTGCGGTTGTACGGGAGATATGCGTTCTCGCACTGATAGAAGGTCTTGAAGTCGTAGGTGTAGCCAACGCCGATGGTCGGGCCGTGGTAGCCGTTGCACCATGTGATGACGTACTTGTCCTCGATCAGGCAGACACGCGGGTCATAGCGATAAACCTTTTCGGTGACGACCGGGTCGCAGCCGGGTGCCGGCTCGAAAACGATCGGATCATGGTTGATGGTCCAGTTGATGCCGTCCTCGGAGAAGCCTGCGAAGATATCCATCTCAAGTGCGCGGCTGTCGCAGCGGAAAACGCCTGCATAAGCGCCCTCAAACGGAACGACTGCGGAGTTGAAGATACTGTTGGAAGTCGGGATCAGATCACGCGGGATGATCGGATTCTGGTCATAGCGCCAAACCGGCTTAGTATATCCTGCGGGCTTATCCTGCCAGGGCATATTCGGAAGCGCTTTGCCGATGATCTTTGCCATATATATTTCCTCCTAAGAAATGATTCTATGTGTCCGCCGGATCGCAGCGAACACGATTTTACTTAGCTATAATATAATATATTTTAGCCAAAAAGTAAAGAGTATTTTCCCGTCCTTTGTGCGCACTGCGGAATATTTATACGTCCTCTAAGTACTGATTTTTGAAAAGCTTCAAAAACAAGCAACAAAATACATATTGCCAGCGTCAGATGCAGCCGCTATAATATAAGGGAATACGGGAATTTTCCCAAAGAAAGGACTTCGACTATGGCTATTTTCTTCGACGAATCCAAGAAGATCTTTAAGCTGGACACCTCCTCCACGACGTATGCATTTGCCGTGCACGAGGGCGGCTATATGTTCCACCTGTATTACGGTGCGTACCTGCCGGACAATAACCTGCTGCCCCTTCTGTACCGCGGCGGTTTCTGCTCCTTCCACCCGAACTATCCGCAGTATATCAACAACGAAATTTCCCCGGATATCACTCCGAGTGAATATTCCTGCTACGGCACCGGCGATTTCCGCCTTTCCGCCCTGCAGATCAAAAACGCGGACGGCAATATTTCGACCGATATCCGCTACGTTTCCCACCGCATCTTAAAGGATAAGCCGGCACTGACCGGTCTTCCGTCCCTGCGCAGTGACACGGGTGACAGCGAGACGCTTGAAGTCACCGCACGCGACAACGCGACCGGCGCCGTTGTAAAACTCTATTACACCGTCTATCTGAACCTGCCCGTCATGACCCGCAGCGTCATCGTCGAGAACACCTCCGAAAACGCAATGGATCTCGAGCGCGTGTTCAGCACCTGCCTCGAGCTGCCGACCATGGATTACGATATGGTGCACCTCTACGGTCAGTGGTTCAAGGAGCGTACCGTGACCGAGCGCCCGCTCGCACACGGCATTCAGACCGTCGCAAGCAAGCGCGGCTCCTCCTCCCATAACCACAACCCGTTCGTCGCGCTCAAGCAGCACGGCACGACGGAGGAAAACGGCTCCGTTTACGGCATTAACCTCATCTACAGCGGCAATTTCTCCATTGACATTGAGGTCGACGGACGCAACACGACGCGCCTCATCGCCGGCATCAACCCGACCGATTTCACATGGCACTTAGAGCCGGGCGAAAGCTTTGTATCCCCCGAGGCTGTGATGGTATACACCGACAAGGGCATCGGCGAGATGAGCCGTATTTTCCACCGCACCTACATGAAGCACCTCATCAAGAGCCCGTGGCGTGACATCGAGCGTCCGGTGCTCATCAACAGCTGGGAGGCTGCTTACTTTGATTTTGACGACGACAAGCTCGTTGAATTCGCACACGAAGCCGCAAAGATGGGCGTCGATATGCTCGTCATGGACGACGGCTGGTTCGGCGTACGCAACCTCGACAACTGCTCCCTCGGCGACTGGTACGTCAACGAGAAAAAGCTCAAAGGCGGTCTCGGCAAGCTGATCGAGCGCGTCAATGCGGAGGGTCTGAAGTTCGGCATTTGGTATGAGCCGGAGATGATCTCCCCGGACAGTGATCTCTACCGTGCGCATCCCGACTGGTGCCTGCATGTACCGGGCCGCGACAATTCCCCGGCTCGTCTGCAGTATGTGCTCGACATGTCCCGTGAGGACGTCCGCGACAATATCTTCAATCAGATGTACGAGGTGCTCGCGAACAATAAGATCGACTACGTCAAGTGGGACTTTAACCGCAATCTGACCGAAGTCGGCTCCGCGCTGCTGCCCGCAAACCGTCAGAAGGAGATCATGCACCGCTTTGTCCTCGGCACATATGACCTGATGAACCGCTTCGTCACCGCATTCCCGAATATTCTCTTTGAGAACTGCTCCGGCGGTGGCGGACGCTTCGACGCGGGCATGCTGTACTACTCCCCGCAGATCTGGTGCAGCGACAACACCGACCCGATCGAGCGTCTGACCATCCAGTTCGGCACTTCCATGTGCTACCCGGTCTCGACCTTTGGCGCACATGTTTCCGCAAACAGCCGCGCTTCCATTCAGACACGCGCCAATGTCGCAATGTGCGGCACATTCGGCTATGAGCTCGACCCGAGAAAGCTCACCGACGAAGAAAAGGCGCTCGTCCGCGAGCAGATCAAGGATTACCGCAAGTACAGCAAATTTGTCCGTGAGGGCGACCTCTACCGTCTGATCGCGCCGACCGACGACCCGTTCCGCTGCGCATGGCAGTTCGTCTCTCCCGACAAGAAGGAGACCATGGTGACCTCCGTCATCATGCGCCGCCCGGAGACCGCGTTCTACGTACTGCGCCTCAGAGGTCTTGACCCGAACACGCTGTATAAGGACAGCGATACCGGCGAAGTCTACTCCGGCGCCCTGCTCATGAACGCAGGCATCAACCTGACCGACAAGGTCTACAACGATGGCGACAGCATCGTAAAGTATTTCACAGCTGAATAAAGCATAAATGCAGAAAGGGCGCACCGCTTAATTGCCGTGCGCTCTTTGTGCATTTTCTATTTCCTGTGCGAGGGCAAAGCCCGTTAAGAAGCCGGCTTTATAGGAAGCGTCCTCGACGTCCGAAACGAGCCCCGTGACGAGCATAAATAACGGATCATCATCACGGCTGAGCGTCGGATTCAGCGCCTCCGCCCTGTCCCAAAACGGATCCAGTACCTTTTCGATCTCCTTCAGCACCCGCTCCGTGCTATCCTCCTCCCGCAGCAGGAAACGCAGTGCGGAGTCCAAAATCTCTGTCTTTGCCCCGCTGTTTCCCGGTCTGTTACTTTCTCGACTCATACTCATTCCCCCTTTGACCTAATTATATCATGCCGTCACTTTGCCGTCAATCCTCATTTTTGCCGTCATTTTGACTTCATAATAACATCATAGCGAGGTGTCACTATGGAGAAGAAACCAGTCAAAAACGAAAACGCAAAGTTCACACTGCGGGTAGACCCTGTTTTACTTGCAAAATTCAAATACGTTGCAGAGTACAATGCCCGCTCCGCAAACCGTGAGCTCGAAATGCTCATGAGAAATCGCGTAAAGCAGTTTGAAACACAAAAGGGAAAGATCGAGCTTTAATCAGACCATTTCTGAACCTTAAAGGCATAGATTATTAAAATTTTAACAATCTATGCCTTTTTCCTATCACTTATATGTCTTCGTGGATGTATTACTGTGATTCTTCCGATGGATCGTGTTCGCATAAAAGCGACACCGCCCTCTCGAACACCCGAGGACGGGTCTCCCGTCCCGTCAGATTGCAGCGTTTCGGGACGGGAAACCCGTCCCCTACCCCTTTTTCTCCCTCACTCCGTCCCGCCCCCTTAACCACGTCCCGGTTTTTGTATGGATTGTTGAATTTTAACAATCATCATTTATTCCTGTCAATTAAAGTGTTAAGCACGGGGCTGCGCAGGGCGGCGAGGCGCGTTATCACAAAGTGTTATTCGCCCTACGGCGAGTTTTATTGCTGCGCAGTTTTATTCTGCCTTCGGCCGAGTTTTATTCGTGCTGCGCACGAGTTAAGCGGCGGGAGCCGATCCCGTACAATCGCTGTAGCGATTTGCGCCCCTACGATCCGCCTCCAACACGGAAATATAACAGCGAGCGAAGGCGAGCCATCCACAATTATTCATTACATAACCAAAAACCTCCGATGCACCGGAACTTTGCCGGGTGTGTCGGAGGTTTGTCTTTAATATATTACTTTGTGCGGCCGATATCGCGGCGATAGTGGACGCCGTCGAAGTGGATGGTCTCCACGGCCTTATATGCCTTCTCCAGTGCCTCGTCGAGCGTTGCAGCCTTTGCGGTAACGCCGAGCACACGGCCGCCGTTTGTGACGAGCTTGCCGTCAGTAAGCTTCGAGCCGGCATGATAGACGGTCACGCCCTCAGCCTGACCGCCGGCGTCAAGACCGGTGATCTCGAGACCCTTCGGGTAGGACTGCGGATAGCCGCCGCTTGCCATAACAACACAGGCGCAGGCGTCGTCGCTCCACTCGATATTGAGCGTATCGAGCTTCTCGTCAATGACCGCGTCGATCACGTCGACGAAATCGGTCACGAGACGCGGCAGGACGACCTGTGTTTCCGGGTCGCCGAAGCGGGCATTATACTCGATGACCTTCGGGCCGTTCGGCGTGAGCATGAGGCCGAAGTACAGGCAGCCCTTGAACGGTCTGCCCTCCGCCTGCATGGCGCGGACGGTCGGCATGAAGATCGTCTCCATGCACTCCTTTGCGATCTCGTCCGTATAGTACGGGTTCGGGCTGATCGTGCCCATGCCGCCCGTGTTCAGGCCCTTGTCGCCGTCGAGTGCACGCTTGTGATCCTTCGAGGAGATCATCGGCTGCAGGGACTTGCCGTCCGTAAACGCCAGAACGGAAACCTCCGGGCCGGTGAGAAACTCTTCCACAACAACATTGTTGCCGGAAGCGCCGAAGACCTTGTCCTCCATGATGTCATGGACAGCCGCCTTTGCAGCGTCGAGATCCTCAGCGATGATCACGCCCTTGCCGAGTGCAAGACCGTCCGCCTTGACGACGACCGGGAATTTGCCCTCGTTTTCAATGTACTGCACCGCCGCTGCCGGGTCGGAAAAGACCTCATAGGCTGCGGTCGGAATGCCGTACTTCTTCATCAGATTTTTCGAGAAAACCTTACTGCTTTCGATGACCGCCGCGTTTGCGCGCGGGCCGAAAGCGCGGATGCCCTCTTTCTCGAGCGCATCGACCATACCGGCTGCAAGCGGGTCGTCGGGTGCAACGAAAACCATGTCCACAGGATTTTCCTTTGCAAACTTTACAACGCCCTCGATGTCCATTGCACCGATACCGACGCACTCGGCGTCGGCTGCAATGCCGCCGTTGCCCGGTGCGCACCAGATCTTTTCGGTTTTCGGGCTTTCATTCAGCTTGCGGATGATCGCATGCTCGCGACCGCCGCTGCCAATAACCAAAATATTCATACGGTTACACTTCCCTTATTTTGATTAGCCGGTATAGCTTTTAATGATCCGCACAGCGGATCATTAGGGAACCCCCGGCGAGGGTTCCCTAAGACTGACAGTCCACCGGACTGTCAGTCTTACCCTCCTGCGCTTTTGGTGTATAAAGATTTCGCGATCTGCGGATCACGACAAGGGCGCTGCCCTTGACCTGCAAACTTTTGAAAAAGTTTGATCAAAACCTTTATGCCGCCACCGCCGCGACCTATACGTTACTTTCCCACCGCGGCGCAGCGAGTGAAGCGAGCAATTCCGCGAACTCGCCGTCCGTCGTACGGACTTAGTGGTGGAAGAGACGGATGCCGGTGAATGCCATTGCGATGCCGTACTTGTCGCAGGTCTCGATGACATTATCGTCGCGGATGGAACCGCCCGGCTGTGCGATGTACTCAACACCGCTCTTATGTGCACGCTCGATGTTGTCACCGAACGGGAAGAATGCGTCGGAACCGAGCGCTACACCCTTTGCCGTTGCAAGCCATGCAGCCTTCTCCTCGCGGGTCAGCACTTCCGGCTTCTCCGTGAAGAACAGCTCCCATGTGCCGTCACGCAGAACGTCATCATACTCTTCGCTGATATAAACATCAATCGTGTTGTCACGGTCCGCGCGGCGGATGCCTGTCTTGAACGGGAGGTTCAGAACCTTCTCATGCTGACGGAGGAACCAGTTGTCCGCCTTGTTGCCTGCAAGACGTGTGCAGTGTACGCGGCTCTGCTGACCTGCGCCGATGCCGATCGCCTGACCGTCCTTTGCGTAGCAAACGGAATTGGACTGTGTGTACTTCAGTGTGATGAGGGAGATCACGAGGTCCATCTTTGCGTCTTCCGGCATATCCTTTGCAGCCGTTACGACGTTCTGCAGCATCTCGTTGTCGATCTTCAGGTTATTTCTGCCCTGCTCGAAGGTGATGCCGAAAACGTCCTTGTGCTCGATCTCCTCGGGAACGTAATCCGGATCGATCTGCACAACGTTGTATGTGCCCTTGCGCTTTGCCTTCAGGATCTCAAGTGCTTCGTCGGTGTAGCCCGGAGCGATAACGCCGTCGGAAACCTCACGGGCAAGCAGCTTTGCTGTTTCCTTGTCGCAAACGTCGGAAAGGGCTGCCCAGTCGCCGTAGGAGGACATTCTGTCCGCGCCGCGTGCACGTGCATAAGCAGTAGCGATCGGAGTGAGCTCGAGATCGTCTACGAAATAGATCTTCTTGAGAGTGTCGCTCATCGGCTTTGCAACCGCTGCGCCTGCCGGGCTGACGTGCTTGAAGGAAGCCGCTGCCGGAAGACCCGTTGCAGCCTTCAGCTCCTTAACGAGCTGCCAGGAGTTGAATGCGTCCATAAAGTTGATATAACCCGGTCTGCCGTTCAGAACCTGAATGGGCAGCTCACGGCCGTCGTTTGTGAAGATCTTAGACGGCTTCTGGTTCGGGTTACAGCCGTATTTGAGTTCCAGTTCTTTCATGATTTTTCGTCCTTTCCGAAAATTACTTGTATTGGATAAAATCGCGGGTCTCTGATTTGATCCGCCGATATTCGGGTTTACGCCTTCGGCGGCAGGATCGTCACGACCGCGCCGTTGACCTCCAGCCTGCCTTCACAGAACAGGGACACGGCCTCGGGGAGAAGCTGCCACTCCGCCTGCTCCATGATGCGGCGCTGCAGCGTTTCGGGCGTGTCGCCGTTTTCCACGGAAACCGCCTTCTGCAGAATGATCGGGCCGCCGTCGCAGACCTCATTGACAAAATGCACGGTCGCGCCGGACAGCTTTACGCCGCGGGCCAAAGCCGCCTCATGCACGTGCAGACCGTAAAAGCCCTTGCCGCAGAACGACGGAATGAGCGCCGGATGCACGTTGATGATCTTATTCTCGAAAGCCTTTGTGAACTTTTCGTTTGTGATGGTCATAAAACCGGCCAGAACGATGAGGTCGGTCTTCTTCTCCTTGAGGAGATTTTCGAGCGCCTCGCTGTAAGCGTCCACGTCCGAAAATTCCTTGCGGGCAAGGACAACGCCCTCAATGCCGGCATTCGCGGCACGCTCCAGCGCATATACGCCGGGGCGGCTCGCAACAACGAGAGAAATGCGTCCGTTTTTGATCTTTCCGGCCTTCTCGGCGTCGATGAGCGCCTGCAGGTTCGTGCCGCCGCCGGAAACGAGTACCGCTATGTTCAGCACAGGATGACCCCCTCGTCGCCCTCGATGACTTCACCGAGTACAAAAGCCTTTTCGCCGGCATCGTTCAGTGCCTTGATGGCAGCATCCGCAGTCTCCTTAGAAACAGCCATGCACAGGCCGACGCCCATGTTATATGTATTGAACATGTCGCGCTCCGGGATATTGCCGGTCTTCATGATGAGGTCGAAGATCGGAAGCACCGGGACCGCTGCACGGTCAACCTTTGCGGTGAGGCCTTCCTTCATCATACGCGGAATGTTCTCATAGAAGCCGCCGCCCGTGATGTGGGAGATCGCCTTGATGTCCGCCGCTTCGATCGCAGCTAAGACCGGCTTTACATACAGTCTTGTCGGCTCGAGCAGTGCCTCGCCGAGTGTGGAGCCGAGCTCCTCGTAATACGTCTCGAGGTTCTCCTTTGTCATGCCGAACACCTTACGGATGAGAGAGAAGCCGTTCGAGTGGATACCGGAGGAAGCCACGCCGATGAGCACGTCACCGGCCTCCATTTTGGAGCCGTCGATGATATCCTTCTTGTCGACAACACCGACCGTAAAGCCCGCGATGTCGTACTCGTCATCCGGCATAACGCCAGGATGCTCCGCGGTCTCGCCGCCGATGAGTGCACAGCCGGACTGCACGCAGCCGTCCGCAACACCCTTGACGATCTCGGCGATCTTCTCGGGATAATTCTTGCCGCAGGCGATATAATCGAGGAAAAACAGCGGCTTTGCACCGCAGCAGATGACGTCGTTCACGCACATGGCAACCGCGTCGATGCCGATGGTGTCGTGCTTATCGAGCAGCATGGCCGCAACGAGCTTTGTGCCGACGCCGTCCGTACCGGAAACGAACACCGGCTCCTCCATGCCCTTGAGATCCGGCTGGAACAGGCCGCCGAATCCGCCGATGCCGGAAACAACACCCGGAATACGGGTGCGCTTAACGTGCTCCTTCATCAGCTCTACGGATCTGTAGCCCGCGGTCACGTCAACGCCCGCAGCCGCATAGCTGGAGGAATAGGAATTCTTATGCTCCATGTTAATAACCCCTTTGCCTTAGTTATGATAGAGATGATCCGCCTAAAAAGGATCAGCAGAACTTTTCTGTCCAGTTGCCGTTTCTGAAGACCGGAACGACCTCGCCGTCAGCGGTGATGCCGTCGATGTTCAGTGTCTCGTCGCCGATCATGAAGTCGACGTGGATGATGGAATCGTTAATGCCGGCCTCGTGGGTCTCTGCCATGGTCATATTCTCATAGCCCTCGAGTGTGTTCGGGAAGCCTGCGCCGAGTGCCAGATGGCAGGAAGCGTTCTCGTCGAACAGAGTGTTATAATACAGGATGCCCTGGTTGGAGATCGGGGAATCGTGCGGGATGAGTGCGAGCTCGCCGAGCATTGCAGCGCCCTCGTCCATGGTGATCATACGCTCGAGCAGCTCCTGACCCTTTTCAGCCTTGCAGGAAACAACGCGGCCGCCCTCGAAGGTGAGGGAGAAATTCTCGATGAGGTTGCCCTGATAAGAAAGCGGCATGGTGGATACGACAGTACCCTCAGCCTCACCCTTCATCGGAGAAACGAAGATCTCCTCGGTCGGCATGTTCGGGTTGAAGAAGGTGCCGTCGATGAGTGTATCGCCGCCGCCCATCCAGTTCGCGGTCGGAATGAGGCCTGCGGTGAAATCGGTGCCGTTTTCGCTGTAGTAATGCATCTTTGCGAAATGGAACGCGTTGAGCTTCTCATAGCGGGACTTGAGGTCCGCGTTATGCTGCTGCCATGCTTCGATCGGATCGTTGTCCTTTGTGACGCGGACAGCTTCGAGGATCGCATCCCACAGCTTCTTGACCGCAACGCTTGTGCGCTCGCCCGGGAATACCTTCTTTGCCCACTTTGCGCCCGGAACGGCGACGATGGTCCACTGGTGCTTGTTGTCGATGGCGTCGCGGTACGGCTTTACGATCTTAGCACGTGCCATGCCGGACTTCTGCATCTTCTCGACATTTACGCCCTTAAGGCCGTCCGGATCGGAGGAAGCGATGTAGATGCGTGCCGGAAGCTCGTCCACCATGTGCTGCAGACGTGCCTTCTCCCAGTCGAGAACGGTGGAGAGTGTCTTTACGCTTTCCTTGCGCAGCTGGAGCTTGCGCATTTCCTGGTTGGACCACTGCATATCGACCCACTTTGCGCCTGCCTTGTATGCCTCGTCGGCAACGAGCAGTGCAAACTCAGCCTGATCGGTCTCTGCGACAAGGATGACGCCCTGACCCTTCTTGACATTTACGCCCATCTTAACGACGAGCTTAGCATATTTTCTGAGTACGGTTTTGTTCATGGTTATTTTCTCCTTCTCTTTATCAGATCTCTGCGACCTTTGCCTGCAGAGCTTCATTCTTACGTCTGACGCCCTCTTCCATGTCGACCTTCATCTGCTCGAGCTGCGCCGCGATCGTCTCGTCGGAAAGTGCGAGCATCTGTGCCGCAAGAATGGCAGCGTTGTCTGCGCCGTCGATCGCGACCGTCGCGACCGGAATACCGGAGGGCATCTGCACGGTCGCAAGCAGTGCATCGAGGCCGTCCAGTGTGGAGGACTTGACCGGGATGCCGATGACCGGCAGTGTGGTGTGTGCGGCAAGAACGCCGCCGAGATGCGCAGCCTTGCCGGCGGCGGCGATGATCACGCCGAAGCCCTCAGCCTTTGCATTCTTCGAAAAGTCCGCCGCAGCGTCCGGGGTGCGGTGCGCGCTCATTACGCGGACCTCGACCGGGATACCGAAGCTCTTGAGTCTCTTGATCGCAGGTGCAACGACCGGAAAATCGCTGTCGCTGCCCATGATCACAGCTACCTTCTTGTTCATTTTGATCCACCGTTCCTTTCATATGTGAAGAAAAAGAATAGGCTGTGTACGTATACACAGCCTTATTGTTAAAATTGGTCGCAATGACCCATGGTACTTACGGAAAATCTCAGCATTCGATCAGCCATTTTCATACCTCCGGGTCTTGCTCAGTTCATCGGTTTGTACACTTATTTTACGCGAATTTGCAGTATTTTTCAATGGATTTCGGCATTTTCATGGAAACTGATAAATTTCCGCGCCGCCGTGCCTTTTCTTTGTTGCAAAGCGGCAAAAGAAAGGGCCCCGCATTCACTGTAACACAGCATCACATCGTGAGTTCCTTCGCCTTTTTCGTGACCGGTCTGCCGAATTTGTCGACCTTTTTGGGCTTTAAGGAGTCGAGCGTGCGGTAAATGCGCACGACCGGGATCATGAGAAGCGCAACGTACAGGATGATGAGCACTTCCGTCAGCCACATGCCAAAGACCTCCGTACGGTAGAGCGTGGAGAGCAGCTCGACTGCCGCATGTGCCGCAATGGACACGGGATACAGCCAAAGCTTATTCTGACGCACCGCCGCAAAGACGAGCACGGAAAGCTCGAGCTGCAGCATGAACATGCAGATGCGCTCAATGACGGAGAAGATGACGGAGTCCATGGGAATGTCGTTAATAAGCTTCACGGTCTCGAGCATGCCCGCAGCCTCCTCGGGGGACATGGTCTCCATAACCTCAGCCATATTGCCCATGTTGAGGGCAAGCGCGATGAAGAAATTTGCAAAAACGGTGAGTCCGAGTGCGACAATGCATTCCACGCCGCCGTGACCGATGCCGTACAGCACCGCATTTTCGCGTTCCGTTTCCTGCTGCAGCGTCTTTTTGAACATCATCAGACGTGCGGTCTCCTCAAAGAAGCCGGCGGCGAGGCCGACATAAAGCGCATTCAGCCACGGATTTGCTTCGAAGAACGCGCCGACCGCGGGATTCAGGTCAAGCACAACAAAGTGCAGTGCCTGCTGTCCGACGAGTGCAAAAATGAAGAACGACGCAATACCCATTAAGAACGGGCGGAAATTGAGTCGGTATTTGGATTTCCAGAAAATGAGCGCACCGACGGGCAGTGCGACGGAAAAGAGACCCTGCAGCAGCAATACGATGAGTACCGCCGTGGAGATCTTAGCATCTGCGTACATAAACTTAACTCCTTACAGTTCGATGAGTAACGGACGGCACTGTGAGCCGTCGAGCCCCTGCATTTTAAGCGGTGCAGAGGACAGGAAATAGCTGCCGTCCGGCACGTCCGTCATGACGGCGGACTCGAGGAGGGCGATTTCCGCGCCGAGCAGCGCACGGTGCACGAAGGGGCCCGTCTCCTTATTGCCGACGGTCATGCCCTCGACGCCGAGGAACCAAAGTCCCGCTTTCGCAAAGGCCTCCGCCGCGCCTAATGTGATCTCGATCTCACCGCGGATCAAAAGACGCTTTGTGCCGTCTGCGAGTGCCGCTTCGGCATCCTCTGCCGTGAGAAGCCCCTCATGCGTGATGACCTTGCACGGGCCGACGCATTTTGTGAGATCCATCTCCGCGACGTCCTTTGCACCCTTCACGAAATGCTTCGGTGCGTCCATATGCGTGCCGTTGTGGCTGCCCATGGAAAGGACGGTCACATTGCAGGGACAGGTTTCGGATATCTCAAAAAAGGGTGTCTTCTGCGGGGCGGGGTCGCCCGGATAGACCGCAGCGGAAAACAGCTCCTTCGAAAGATCATAGATTTTCAAGACGGTTCGCTCCCTTTCTCTCAGCGGAACAGCGTGCATTCGCCGCTTTCGCGGTAATAGCGGATTCGCTTTTCTATTTCCTCCTTCGGACATTTGAAATAGTCCGCAAGGCACGGGATGCAGAGGAAATCCTCCGCACCCCGGTATACAAGCTTTCTGTAGATCGCTCTGTCGTCGTCCCCGAGCTCCGCGCCGCAGGTGCGACAGGTCTTATAATTCGCCATAGCTTACTTCAGCTTAACGGGCTTTGCGATGAGCGTGAGGCTGTCGTGCGGCTCGAGCACGGCGACGTAGCGCTCGGAGAACTTGCCCTCGTTTTCCTTCGTGTAGCAGTTATAGATCTCAAGACCCATGTTTGCGGCGTACGGGATGCCGAGATCCCAGAACTGCAGGGACATTTCGCCGCGCTTGTCGCCGAGGTTTGCAAAGCAGATGGCGAGTGTGCCGTCGGAGAGGGGCTTGACCATCGCGAGCACGCTTTCGGGATTGTTCCACTGGCGGATGCAGTACGGGCCGCGGCACTCGATGTCCTGATTGATGCGGATGAGATCCTCATTGCCGAGCGTCTCGAGTATGGCGTCCGTCATGTTGCGGATGTCGCAGCCGATCATCAAGGGAGAGCCCATGATCGCCCAAAGGGCAAAATGTGTGCGGTACTCGATGTCGGTGCAGGCGCCGAGCTCGCCGATCCATTCGTTGTTGCTCGAGCCGTGCATGCCGACGATCAGCATGTCGATGTCGTTGTGGCAGAACGGGCCGGAATAAGCGGTCTTGTCGATCTGCGAAAGGAACAGGTTCTTTACGGACTGCCAGTTGTCCTGAATGTCGCCGGTGGAGCGAAACAGCTGCGCGCCGGAGCCCTGGATCCAGCTATGTACGTCCTCATGACCCCAGTTGCAGGCGGAAAGAACGATGTCTCTGCCGCAGTTTCTGAGTGCTAAAGACATGCGCTTATAGAGCACCTCGCCGTTGATGTGCTTCGGCTTATAGCAGTTATCATACTTTAAGTAGTCAACGCCCCAGGACGCAAAGGTCTCCGCATCAACGAATTCATGCTCGAAGCTGCCCGGATAGCCTGCGCAGGTATGTGTGCCGCAGCAGGAATACATGCCGAACTTAAGGCCCTTCGAATGTACATAGTCCGCGACATACTTCATGCCGTGCGGGAACTTTTCGGGGTCTGCGACAAGTCTGCCCTCTTCGTCACGCTGCTTTAAGCTCCAACAGTCGTCGATGACGATGTATTCGTAGCCCTTGTCCTTAAGGCCGCTTGTGCACAGTGCATCCGCAGCGCCCATGATGAGCTCTTCGTTAATGTTCCATGTAAAGGTGTTCCAGGAGTTCCAGCCCATCGGGGGCGTCATTGCCAAATATTTGTTATGCATCTTTTACATCCTTTCTGTTTTGTATCAGATATTGTAAAGTGCCTCAGCCGCCGCTTTTAAGAGCGTGATGCACTTTTCTGCCGAATCCGTTGCAAAGGTCATGAAATCGACCTTGCCGTCGTCGTTCGCGTTGTCCGAAATGGCACGCAGGCCGGAAAACGGGACGCCGCTTGCCGCACAGACATGTGCGATGGCACCCGTTTCCATCTCACAGGAAACGGCGCCGTATTCTGCCCTCAGCGCTTCGCAGAAGTCGGGATCGGCAACGAAGCGGTCGCCGGTCGCGATCACGCCGCGATGCACACCCTTGTAAATTTTCGCCGCAAACTCCGCGAGCACCGCATTGTGCTTTTCGCTCGTCGGCAGCTCGACGGTCTCCCTGCCGCTGCCGCCGAGGGGCACAAAGCTCTTCGGCTCGCCGATGGCGGTGGTGTCGTAATCGTACTGCACGGCATGAGTCGCGATGACAAGATCGCCGATCTTCACACCCTCGCCGATGCCGCCGGCAACGCCCGTGCTTATGATGACCTTCGGCGTGTAGCATTCCTGCATCACGGCAGCACACATGGCGGCATTGACCTTGCCTGCGCCGCAGCGTGCGATGACCGTCGGCACACCGCTGAGCTTACCCTTTGTGAAGGGCGTACCGCAGCGCACGGTCGTTTCCGTGTCCGTCATGGCAGCGATGATGCCGTCGACTTCTATTTTCATTGCACCGATAATTCCGATCATATATTTTCCCTCCGCACCTTACTTTGCCTGTTCTGCGAGCTTCTCTTTGAGGAACGTACGGAACTTCTCCGCGCCGCTGTCGTCCGCAAAGCCCATGAACTTATCCTTCTTGACGAAATACGTCGTGTTGTCACCCATGTACAGGTAGAAATATTCCTTCGTTTCCGCAACGTCGGTGATCTGGAAATACGGGTGCAGGCTCGACGCCTGCAGACCGCTGATGCGGAAATCGTTGTCGTAGAAATAATACGTCGCCTTGCGGCTTCTCATCGAGCCGTACACGCGCTCGAGCGTCTTTGCAATGGCCGTACCGGCGGTCAGAGAGCGGTATACGCTGAACGCCGCAAAGCCGAGCAGCGCAACGATCATCCACCAGTTGTCCGAAATACCGGCGCGCGTAACGATGAAGATCACAACCACGGCAAGCAGCACCGTAAAGACCGGCATGAACAGATTTCTGTGGAATGCCTGATATTTGCCGAACACCTGGATCGCTTCGTTGCTGTGTACGGTCTCGTTCATAAAGCGCAGGTCGCCGTCGCCCTCATTCTCGCGTCCCTTCTTCGAGAGATGGTACGCCGCGAGCTTGTCCGCCATTTTCTTTTTGTCCTTTTTCTGCTTCTTCGCGACGACGATATTCGCGATGATGAATGCAACAAGCAGAACGAACAGCAGACCGAGCACACTGACCGTCATGAGCTGTGTGGGATCAAGTGAAAATGCGGGCTTCTCATAAAACGCGGCGATCTCCGCGGAGTCGATGAAGGCGCGCAGCACGGCGTCAGCCTCCTCGCTGATCGGCTCTTTACCGTTATACAGATCAAAGGTGATGATCTTGCCGTTAAACAGCGTACCGTAAATGCGCTCGTAGACCGTCGCATTCTCTTCGAGTGCGCTCGACTGGATATTGACGCAGAAGAACGGGATCTGCTCGTGCTCGTACCACTCAGCCGTGCCGCCCGTTTCACCGTCCGCCGTGAACGGGACGAGACCGAGCCGGAACTCCTCCAGCTGCTCGTCGGTGAGGAAGTTGAGGTTATAGATCGACTTGGACATTTCGGTCTCATTTGCCGAGACCGTCACGACCGCGTCGCCCGGCAGACCGTAAATCTCTGCGGCGATATTGCTGTCGATCATCTCGGTCGCCTTGTCGTACGGGCTCAGCACATTGAGCTCCTGCCAGAGCGGATCATCAAATTTCGTGCTCATCGTAAGCGCCTTCACGCCCTCGGGCACGGTGACCGTCATTTCCGTCTCATAGACCGTGAAAGACTCTCCCGGATCCTCCGCGGACGCCGTCACGCAAAAAAGAGAAGCTGCGGTCAGCACCGCAAAAAGAACGGCAAGCACGCGTTTTGCCGTACGTCTATTATAGGTTTTCATAGCCGAATATTCCTTTCCTCCGCGATGCCCTCAGGCACACACGGTCTCTTACAGATTAACATTGCCATTGTATCACACTTTCACCGAAATTTGTACCGCTTTTATCCAAATTTTTATGAATTTACAATTTATCCAAAAACCGTTTGACAGCTTCCCGCATGCAGGATACAATGAAAATAACCGAGAGAAGGAGAAAACACGCATGAAAATCGGAATTATCACCGGCGCTTCCGCCGGACTTGGCATAGAACTGCTCCGCGCCGCCGTGAAACGCTGTCCGGACATCGACACCTATTGGCTCATCGCCCGCCGCAAGGACAGGCTCGAGGCGCTCAAGACGGAATTTCCCGAAAAGACGCTCCGCGCCGTACCGCTCGACCTGACAAAGGAAGAAAGCTTCAACACGCTCCTTGATCTGCTGAAGGCCGAAAAACCGGAAGTAAAGCTCCTTGTAAACAACGCCGGCATGGGCAAGCTCTGCGATTTTGACACCGTGGACAGAGAAAGCCAGCTTACGCAGATCGACCTCAACTGCCGCGCGCTGACCGCCGTCACGCACACCTGCCTGCCGTACATGACAAAAGGCAGCGCCGTCATCAATATTTCGTCCATCGCATCCTTCGCGCCGACACCGCGCATGACGGTGTACTGCTCCACAAAGGCGTATGTGCAGAGTTTTTCCCGCGCACTGCGCGAGGAATTAAAGCCGAAGGGCATCAACGTGCTCGCCGTCTGCCCCGGCCCGATGGACACCGAATTCTTAGGTGTCGCCGGCTGCGAAAAGGGCAAAAGCCGCACGTTCGACATGCTGCCGCATCAGAACCCGACCAAAATGGCCGACACCGCCGTACGCGACGCGCTTCGCGGCAAAAGCGTCTCAACGATGGGCCCGTTCTATAACTTCTACCGCATCCTGGCACATATCCTCCCGAAATGCATTCTGATGAAATTCACAAGATGCTGACAAAGCAAAAAAGACCGGCAGAAAAGCTTTGCGCTCTCTGTCGGTCTTGATTTTTTAGTTACTTATTGATCCAGCTGCAGGCGTACGCCTCGTCGAGCATGGCGACGATGTTTTCCGCTGGGACGTTGCCCATGATGTTGTGCACCTGATTGAACACGAAGCCGGAATTTTTGCCGAGGATGCCGGTCAAAAAGCGCACGTTCTCACGCACCTCTTCGGGCGTCTTGAAGCCGAGGACCTGCTGCGTGTTGCAGCCGCCGCCCCAGAAGCAGATCTTGTCGCCGTAGCGATCCTTCAAAGTATTCGGCTCCATGTTGTTTGCGGAGATCTGCACCGGATTCAGCACGTCGACGCCGGCCTCGATGAAATACGGGATGAGCGGCTCGACGGATCCGCAGGAGTGCAGGAATACCTTCTTGTCGGAATTTTCGTGGATGAAATCGCAGAGCTTCTTCAGATACGGGAAGCAGAACTCCTCGTACATTTCGGGGCGGATCATCGGCGCGTTCTGCATGCCGAGGTCGGAGTTCAGCGCGATGCAGTCAATGTTGCCCTTCTTGTCGGCACGGAGCAGCTTTTCAAAATGCGCAATATTTCTTGCGTGCTGCACTTCGCGGTTTTCGAGAATATCGTCCGGGTCGGTGTACATATCGCAGGCTTCCTCAATGCCGCCGAAGTAGGCGCCGTACTCCATGTACATATTGAAGAAATCGCCCTTTTCGCGCATTTCGTCGGCTTCCTTGACGAGCTCCATGATCTCGCCGTCCTCGTCGAGCTCACTGACCTGCAGCCAGTCGCCGTCGAAGAAGAAGCCGCCCTTCGGCATGCGCATCTTGCGGTCGCCGACGTAGACCATGTGGTCGCCGTTTGCCTGCAGCTGCGGGTTCAGCTTCGGGCAGGCGTTGAAGGTATATTCGCCGCGCACGTTCCACGGCACGGGCTTGGACCAGCGTGCGCGAAGGAGCTTCGTGTCGATGTGGAAGCGGTCAATGATGTCGTCCTCGACGCGTGCCAGCATCTGCACGGAGTCGATCAGCTCGATATTTTCACAGCTGAGACCGAGATATTTTCTCAGCTCCCAATAGGCAAAAGCGGAAATACCGGTGGAAAAATGGGCGCCGAGGTCGATCGGGAAACGGTCGACGGGCTTATGCTCGATCGCATTCAGCACACGCTGTCTGCGGGACAGGGTCTCAACAGGCATACAAACACTCCTCTTGTCAGAAAATCTTTATTTTCTTTGTTTCTGATTTTATCTTACCGAAAAAAAGTACGGTTTTCAACTGCTTTTTTCGGAATATCACTTTTTTGTGATTTCCGGTCAATTTTCAGACATCAAAAAGAAACGTGAAAGAAGCGTGGAGCGCGCCTCTTTCACGTTTTCCTGTTTTCAGTAAAATCTGTCCTCCAGCGGCAGATAGGTCTGATACGTCGGCAGTGCTCTGTACGCCGGGCGGATGATACGGCCGCCGGTCGTCAGCTCCTCGATTCGGTGTGCGCACCAGCCCGCAATACGCGAGACCGCGAACATCGGCGTGAAGAGATCCTCCGGAATGCCGAGCATTTCGTAGACAAGCCCGGAATAAAAGTCCACGTTCGCACATACAACTTTCTTGTGACCGGTAACCTTTTTGAACGCATGCGGTGCGAGACGCTCGATGCGCTCGTACAGATCGAACTTATCCTTATAGCCGGTCTTTTCCGCAAGCACTCTCGCCTGCTTCTTCAGCTCGACAGCACGGGGATCGGACAGGGTATAGATCGCGTGGCCGATGCCGTAAATCAGACCGCTCCGGTCGCCGACCTCTTTGTTGAGGATCTTCTCGAGATAGTTTTCAACCTCGTCGTCGCTGTCCCAGTGCTGCACGTTCTGCATGATATCGTCCATCATCTGGCGCACCTTGTGGTTCGCACCGCCGTGGCGGTAGCCCTTCAGAGAGCCGATGGCTGCGGCGATCGTGGAATACGTGTCGGTGTGTGCGGAGGTCAGCACGCGCGCGGTGAACGTCGAGTTGTTGCCGCCGCCGTGCTCCGCGTGAAGCACCATGCAGAGGTCGAGAAGCTCCGCCTCCTCACGGGTGAAGCTGCGGTCCTCACGGATGGAATTGAGGATTGCCTCGGCCGTGCGGTGCTGCGGCTCGAAGGGATGGAAAAACATGGTCTGCTTGTCAAAATGACGGCGCTTGACCTGATAAGCATACGTCATGATCGCCGGCATACGGGCAATCAGCGAAATGCTCTGACGCATGTTGTTTTCGAGCGACAGATCATCCGGGTCGTCGTCGTAGGAATAAAGCGTCAGAACGGCACGTGCGAGCTTATTCATCACGTCCTTCGACGGATTCTTCATGATGACGTCCTCGGGGAAATATTCGGGCAGCTCACGGTTTTCGTACAGGAGCTGACAGATGCGGTTATACTGACGGGTATCCGGCAGCTTGCCGAAGATCAGAAGCCAGACGATCTCCTCATACGCAAAACGGCCCTCCTTGCGGCAGCCCTCGATGATGTCCGTAATGTTCATGCCGCGGTAGGTCAGTCTGCCCTCGTCGGGGATCTTGTCGCCGTCGTCGATCAGATAGCCGTGTACGTTGCACACGTGGGTGAGGCCGGCCATAACGCCGGTGCCGTCCTGATTTCTGAGGCCGCGCTTGACGCGGTAATATTCATACTCATCCTTCCGAATGAAATTATTCGCACGGAACTCGGCGCAAAGCTCGCTGACCGTTGTACTTGTATCGCTTTCGTTAATTAGTCTCTGCACAAAGCGCACTCCTTTTTCGTAAAAAAATCTATGTATACGGCTCCGGCGAAGGGCTTTGCCGAAATCGCCGGGGCACAGTGGACTCCGATTTCTATATATTCTATCGCATAGACGTGTATGCGTCAAGCATTTTTTGAAATTTCGTGTCTGATCAATTTCATTTTCATGCGTCAAAACTTATTTTTCAGACTTTTTTCAGTGATATTTTGCACAAGATCACAAATTCATTTGCAAAAAAGAGGTTGAAAACGTGAAAAAAACACTTCGCAGCCTGTTTCTCTCCGCGCTCATTCTGTGGCTCCTTATCGGGCTCATCCCGCCGGCGGTGTATTATCTTATGAAACCCTCAGCAAGCATCCTGCCACCCGAAAGCAGTGCCTCCCCACTGCCGGAAAGCCCTGTGCCGCACAGCGGCAGCACGGCGTTTCGCATTCTGGACACTGCCGATCACACGGTGCTCGAGGTTTCGGAAGCGGATTTTCTCCCCCTCGCCCTGCTCTGCGAGATGTCCCCCGACGCGCCGAAAGAAGCGCTCAAGGCGCAAGCGGTCGCCATCGCGACGCATTACGGGCAGCTCAGGGACATAAACCTTGACAGCGAATATCATTTCACCTGTGATACGTCGAAATACGGCATCTATGCGCCGAAAGAAAAATGGGCGGAACGCTTTAACGACGAATGGGACACAATCTACGGGGAAATTTCGGCGCTCTGCGCGGAGGTTGCGGGACAGCACCTGTATTATGAAGGTGAGCTCATCACCGCGCCGTTTTTTGCCATATCCTCAGGCTGCACCCAGCCGAACGAGAACGTCTGGAGCGGTTCGTCGCTTCCGTATCTCCGCGGGGTCGTCTGCCCGTTCGACGTGCTCCACAGCACATACCGCGCCGTTATAAGCTTTTCGCCCGAGGAAGTCAAAAGCGCCTTCCCCGATGTCACCTTCACGGATGACCCCGCCGCGTGGTTTTCGGCGCCGACGCTTTATACGAGCGGCTATGTGGAGAAAATATCGGTCTGCGGCACAGAATACACCGGCGTCGAGATGCGAACCGCTTTGAACCTCCGCAGTGCCGCATTTTCCGTGGAATATGCGGACGGCGCATTTCAATTTACAACGAACGGACACGGGCACGGGGTCGGGATGAGCCAGGCGGGCGCCATCGCCCTCGCAGAGCAGGGTGACGGCTATAAGGACATCCTTTCCTATTTCTACCCGGGCACCGAAATCAAAACGAGCGGACACGAATGAACGGCCGCTCGCTTTTTGCTTATTTCGCTTTGAATTTCAAAATGCGCATCGTGTTGAGCACGGTCAGTGCCATGACGCCGACGTCGGCAAACACACCCATCCACATCGGGACAAAGCCCATCGGGGTACAGATGAGCACCGCCGCCTTGATCGCGAGCGCGAAAATAATGTTAAAATGAATGACACCCATGCAGCGCTTTGCGAGACGGATCGCACGAGGCAGACCCAGAAGGCTGCCGCCCGAAAGCACCGCGTCCGCCGTTTCGATCGCCGCCTCGCTGCCGAGACCGACCGCAACACCGCAGTCCGCCGCCGCAAGCACCGGCGCATCGTTCACGCCGTCGCCGACGAATACGCGCACGCCGTCCATCTTTTCGACCGCCTCCGCTTTGTCCTGCGGCAGGAGACCGGCGCGGTATTCCGTGATGCCGACCTGCTCGGCGATCGTCTTCGCCGCCTGCTCGTTGTCGCCGGTCAGCATGACGATCCGCTTGACGCCGGACTTTCCGAGTGATCCGATCGCCGCCGCGGAATCCGGTTTCACGGTGTCCGAAAGCGTGACCGCACCGACGCAGCGGCCGTTCAGCGCGACCGCGACCGTGCTCTGCGGCACACCGGACATGCTGACATTGTTTTCCGTTAAGAAGCTCTCTCTGCCGACGAGGAGCTCATTGCCCTTGAGCTTTGCGCGAATGCCGCGTCCGGCGATCTCCTCAATCTCCTCGGCTTCCGGCACCTCGCCCGCGGCATCCGTAATCGCCTTCGCGATGGGATGCACCGAGCGTGCCTCAGCCGCAGCCGCAAGCTTCAGAATATCCTCCTCAGCAACACCCTCTGCCGTCCAGACGGAGGAAACGGAAAGCGTACCGGTCGTGACCGTTCCGGTCTTGTCCAAAATGACTGCTTCCGTCTTTGCAAGTGCTTCGAGATATTTTCCGCCCTTGATAAGCACGCCGTTTTTCGACGTCACACCGATGCCGGCAAAGAAGCCGAGCGGGATGGAAATGACGAGTGCGCAGGGGCAGGACGCAACGAGCATGGTCAGTGCGCGGTACAGCCATGTGCTGAACGCACCGAGCTTAAAGATCGGCGGCAGGACCGCCACTAATACAGCCAAAACAAGGACGATCGGTGTATAGACGCGCGCAAAACGGGTGATCAGCTTTTCGGCACTGCCCTTTCTTAAGGACGAGTCCTCGATCATACGCAGGATGCGGCTTGCCGTGGAGTCCTCAAATACGCTCGTGACGCGCACCGCAAGCTTCGAGCTGCCGTTCACGCCGCCGGAAAGCACCGTGTCTCCCACCGTGACCTCCACCGGGACGCTTTCGCCGGTGAGTGCTGCGTTGTCGATATAGGAGCTGCCCTCAATGATCACACCGTCGAGCGGGATGCGCTCAAAGGGATTGATGACGATCGTTTCATCAAGCTCGACCGCGGTCGGCGCGACACTCAGCTCCTCGCCATGGCGCAGGACGCGTGCCGTGTCGGGGCGCATCTCCGTCAGCGCCTCGATGCTGCGGCGGGAACGCATTTCCGCAATGCCCTCCGCGCGCTCGCCGATGTTGAAAAGGATCGCGACCGCCGCCGCTTCGACGAATTCACCCATGCAGAACGCCGCGACGACCGCAACGGACATCAGCACGTTCTCCGTGAAATTCAGCTTCAAAAGGTTCTTCGCGCCGTCGATCAGCACACCGACACCGGCCAAGAGGATGATCGCCGCAAAGGCCACGGCGGAGATCCACGTCGGGATCGGCAGAATATGTGTCAAAACAAGGCACAGGACGAACAGCACCGCCGCCGTCGGCAGACACCACGCGGGAAGCTCCGGCCCGTGGCTGTGGTCGTGCCCGCAGGCACAGCCGCCGTGGTCATGATGGTGATGCTCGTGGCCGCAGGAACACCCCTCATGCTCGTGGTGGTGATGCCCGTGATCATGTTCATGGCGCCCGTGCCCGCAGCCGCAGCCGTCATGGTCGTGGTGATGATGCTCATGTTCATGTTCGCAGGCACAGGCCCCGTGCTCGCGATGATGCTCATGATGCTTATGCTCATGCCCGCAGGTGCATGCTTCGTGCTCGTGGTGTTCATGCCCGCAGGTGCAGGTTTTCTTTTCGCTCATAGTCTTCGCCTCTTTACTGTCTGTTCAGCCGCTTATATTTATCGTCACTCCATGATGTGCTCGAGGCCCATCAGGTAGATCTCCCGGACATGCGTGTCGTCGAGGGAGTAATACGCCTGCTTGCCGTCGCGCTTCACCTTGACAAGGTGCGCGTTTCTGAGCAGTCTGAGCTGATGGGAGATCGCGGACTGGCCCATGTCGAGCAGCTCGGCGATCTCACAGACGCACAGCTCGCGCTGGAACAGCACGCACATGATGCGGATGCGCGTCGTGTCGCCGAACATCTTGAACAGCTCCGCCAGCTGAAAGAGCGTGTCGAGATCCGGGATATTCTCCTCCACCGCACGCAGATCGGCATGCTCATGCTCGCCCGAGCAGAGCTCCTCATCCTTCCTGTGCTTTTTCTTCGTGCCCTTCGTGTCGGACTTTGCGGATTTTGTTTTTTCCTTATCCTTCTTAGCCATTGTACGCACCCCATTATAATTCAATATATGAATACTTGTTCATTTGTAGATTTAAGTATAGCACAGATCCGGGATTTGTCAATATCGCTGTTGTTTTTATTCCATGCTATAAAACCATTGAAACCGTGTGCCGAATGCAGTATACTTATGATATATAACCTTTTTGGATTGGAATGAATTTAATGCTTGAGATCGTAATTTTGGACGGCGGCACGACGAATCCGGGGGATCTTTCCTGGGCGCCGTTGGAGGCCATCGGCCATGTCACCGCTTATGATAATACACCCGCAAAGCTCGTCTTAGAGCGCGCGAAGAATGCCGACGCGGTCATCATGAACCGCATCGTGATGAGCAGAGAAGTCATGTCCGCGCTACCGAAGCTGCGCTTTATCGGTGCGCTTGCGACCGGCTTCAACACGATCGACGTCATAGCCGCGCGCGAAATGGGCATCACCGTATGCAACGTGCCGTTTTACTGCGTGGAGACCGTCGCACAGCAGGCGTTTGCGCTGCTTTTGGAGCTGTGCAACCACACCGGGGACATCGGCAGCACGACCCTCGCCGGCGGCTGGAACGAGGGCATCCGCATGAGCTACATGAGCCACGCTCTCTTTGAGCTCAGCGGCAAGACGCTCGGCATATTCGGCTTCGGCAACATCGGACGCACCGTCGCAAAGCTCGGTCTTGCACTCGGCATGCGCGTCATCGTAAACAGCCGCACAAAAAAGGAGCTGCCCGAGGGCTGCACATGGGTCGATTTTGACACGCTGTTCTCCACGTCCGACGTGGTCTCCCTCCACTGCCCGCTGAATGACGGCACACGCGGCATCGTCAGCCGCGAGGTGCTCGGCAAAATGAAGCCGACCGCCCTGCTCATCAACACCGCACGCGGCGCCGTACTCGACGAAGCCGCACTCGCCGACGCGCTGAACGACGGCCGTCTCGCCGGCGCGGGACTGGACGTGATGATCGACGAGCCGCCGAAGGCGGACAACCCGCTGCTCACGGCGAAGAACTGCATCATCACCCCGCACATCGCATGGGCCTCCCGCGACGCCCGCGCCCGTCTGATCCGCATCGTTGCCGACAATCTGCAGGCCTTCCTCGACAACAGGCCGCAAAATGTCGTTTCCTGAAATCCTTAAAAACAGCCGCCTTGCTCTTTCCTGTAATTAAAAAGAGCAAAAGGCGAGAATAAATCTCGCCTTTTGCTCTCTTTTGGGGAGGAGTTGTATTGAAAAGTCGCAGTAAATCCTTACTGCAGATCTCGTGATCGTTTGTTATGGCTTTATTATAGCGAGCTATTTTTCGATTGTCAACGATTTTTTGCCTAATCTCCCTTTTGCTCAAACTTCACAAACCACATGTGTGCTTTTTGTCTATGTCGTACATGAGTTTTCCCCAGAATTTGGGGCATGAAACAGTTTTTCGTTTGTGATCAGTTGCAAAAACAACCAATTTACCCGCATATTTACTGCCCGATTTCGATTTTTCGGCTTCGCGCGTTTCACCGGAGGTTTTTTGAATGATAAAGAAAAACGATTTATTCGAAGCGGAGATCACCGCCGTCACCGCAGAGGGCAGCGGAATTTGCCGCTATGAGGGCATGGCGGTCTTCGTGCCGCGAACGGCTGTCGGCGACCGCTGCATCGTCCGCGTCGTCAAGGTTTTGAAAAATTACGCATTTGGCAGACTCGAAGAGCTGCTCATCCCCTCGCCCGATCGCTGTACGCCCGACTGTTCGGTCTCCGCGCAGTGCGGCGGCTGTGTGTATTGGCACATCAGCTATGAGGCTGAGCTGAAGCTCAAGGAACAGCGTGTGCGCGACGCACTCGAGCGTATCGGCGGCTTCCGCGGCATCGAAATGCAGCCGATCTTAGGTGCGCCGAACCGCAATCATTACCGCAACAAATGCCAATTACCCATCGGGCTTTCCCGTGACGGCAAGCTGCAGCTCGGCTTCTACGCCGTAAATTCCCACCGCATCGTGGACACGCACACCTGCCTGCTGCAGCCGGAACAGTTTGACCGCGCCGCCGAGGCGTTCCGCGCATGGCACGCGATCACCGATGAGAGCGTATACGACGAAACGGCACACACCGGCATCCTGCGCCACCTCTACATGCGCCGCGGCGAAAAGAGCGGGGACATGATGGTCTGCGTCGTCGCAAACAGCGGCGCACTGCACGAGGAGGAGCTGCTCGTTTCCATGCTGCGCGAAGCGGTTCCCGAAATTACGAGCATCATTCTGAACACGAACCGTGAGAAGACGAACGTCGTGCTCGGTAAGACCTGCCGCACCCTTTGGGGCAGGGACTCCATTTCCGACACGCTCTGCGGGCTCGAGTTTGAGATCGCCCCGCACGCATTTTATCAGGTCAACCGCACACAGGCGGAGGCGCTCTACGGCAAAGCCGCGGAATATGCGGCGCTTTCGGGCAGTGAAAACCTTCTCGACCTCTACTGCGGCACCGGCACCATCGGTCTCTCCATGGCGCATAAGGCGAAAAAGCTGATCGGCGCGGAGATCGTCCCGGCGGCGATCGAAAACGCGAAACGCAATGCCGCCCGCAATCACATCCAAAACGCCGAATTCATCTGCGGTGACGCCGCACACGCCGCAAAGGTGCTCTATGACCGCGGCGAAAAGCCCGACGTCATCATCATCGACCCGCCGCGCAAGGGCTGCGACCCGTCCCTCATCACGACGATCGCCGCGATGCGCCCCGACCGCGTGGTCTATGTCTCCTGCGACCCCGCAACGCTCGCAAGAGACTTAAAGCAGTTCGACGCGGACGGCTACCGCATCACAGCCGTGACCCCGGTCGACATGTTCCCCTGCACCGCCCATTGCGAAGTCGTTGTGCAGCTTCGCTTGATATAAATCTCCCGGAGATTTTCGATATATCCTACCGGATTCGATATGTGCCGAGGCACTCGATATGTTTCCTTACGGAAACGAGATTTATGCACCCCCACTCACCTCAAGGAGAAGAACTATGTACAATTTCCGCATCACGGATGAGCCCTTTGCGCGGGGCTATCTGGAATGTCCGTCGGACAGCAAATATATACGCACGGGCCATGCGTTTATCCGCGCCGCAAGGGAGATGGAGCTTTCGCTGTTTCCCGGCATCGGGCTGCCCGACGCATCCTTTCAGAATATGGCGGTCACTTACCATTTTTCGACCGGTGAGTCGGTGAACGAGGAGGTCATCGCCGAGAAGATCCGCTCTGCGCCGCAGTATAAGGCGGATTACGAATACATCCGCACCGAATTTCTGAAATGCAGCCCCATGCACATTCTTTGGAACCGCTTCACCGAGACCGAGCGTGACATCATTTCGTCCTTCGGCGGCTGGGGCGGCACATGGGGCGGTCACAGCGTACCGAACCTCGCTGATTTTGCAAAATACGGCACGGATGCCCTGCGCGAAAAGGTGCGTTATTACCGCGAAAAAAACACAAGTGCCGCCGACCTGTATGACGGGATCCTGCTGACACTCGACGCCGTCGATACGCTCGGCGCGCGGTTTTATAAGCTCGCATTAAGTGCCGCGGAAACCGCATCCCCCACGGAAAAGCGGAAGCTTCTGCGTCTTTCGGACACCTTCTCCCGCTGCCCGAAAATGCCGGCTGTCTCCTTTGCGGACGCCTGTGCGGTGTACGTCCTGCTCTTTACGCTCGACGGCACGGACTCCCCCGGCCGCTTCGACCAATACATGCTCGAATTCTGGGAGCGCTCCGACCGCGAAAATGCGCAGGAAATGCTCGACGATCTCTGGGAATTCTTCCGTTTAACGAGAACATGGAACGTCTGCATCGGCGGCTCGGATGAAAGCTTTAACGATAAATCAAACGCGCTCTCCTACGCAATTTTGGAAACCGCAAAGCGAACGGGCTATAACACGCCGAACCTCACGATGCGCTGGCACAGAAACACGCCCGAAAAGCTGATGCGCCTTGCGGCGGAGACGATCGCGACCGGCATCGGTCTGCCCGCACTTTATAACGACGAGACGGTCTGTCCCGCGCTCGAATCCCTCGGCATCCCGCCCTGTGACGCACACAATTACGTCATGAACGGCTGCAATCAGATCGACATTCAGGGCAGGTCGCACATGGGTCTCGAGGACGGTGAAGTGAACCTCGGCATGGCGGTCGAGCTCGCGTTCTTTAACGGCGTTTGCCAAAAAACGGGAGCAAAAATCGGCGCGGACACCGGCGATATTGCTAAGTTCGATACATACGAAAAATTCCTCGCCGCCGTCAAAGCACAGGTGCATCACCTCTCTGACGCGGTCTGCGCGATGGCAAATAAATCCCAGCGGATCTTCGCGAAATACACGGCAAATCCGCTGCGCACGCTCACGATCGAGGGCTGCGTAGAGAAAGGGCTCGACTATAAAAACGGCGGGCCGATCTACGGACACGGACAGATCCTCGCCGAGGGCATCCCCGAGATCATCGACTCCCTCGCAGCCGTCAAAAAATACGTTTTCGAGGAAAAGCGCTTCACGCTCAGCGAATTGCGCGACGCTTTATCCGCAAATTTCGAGGGCTATGACGCGATCCATACGCATCTGCGCCGCTCGAAGCTGCATTTCGGAAACGACGACCCGTTCGTCAACGCGATCGCCGCAGACATCATCAACGACTATAACCGCTACCTGCGCACGCTGAAAACCGAGCGCGGCGGCGTATACACCGGCGGCTGCAGCCCGTTTGTCCGTGCGGCGG
>JAGAOD010000161.1 GCA_017623855.1 Clostridia bacterium | reverse complement strand
GGTTTCCTCCTGCAGCTTCAAACTTGGAATCAGATAGTCCCCTGTGCGAATATAGTTGATACTCATTATTAAGGCTCCTTCCATACACTTCCTCCATGAACAAAAAACCGTCTGATTTTGTAACAAAATCAGACGGTAAAATTTGAACACTGTCCCTTAACTTCGCCGTCTGCATTACTTTTCGCATACAGTGGCGTAAGCTTGGCTTAAATCCGTGTTTTTATGGAGTTGTAGAATCTAAAAACCCGTTGCGGCTCTAGCACTTTTCCGATTAGTTATCGGAAGTGGGCTTCATTGTGGGGAACAGAAGAACGTCGCGGATCGCCGGGGAATTTGTCAGCAGCATGACGAGACGGTCGATGCCGTAACCGATACCGCCTGTGGGCGGCATGCCGATCTCCAGCGCATTCATGAAGTCCTCGTCGGTGGTGTTTGCTTCTTCGTCGCCCTGTGCAAGCTGCTCTTCCTGTGCCTTAAAGCGCTCGCGCTGGTCAATCGGGTCGTTCAGCTCGGAGTAAGCGTTGCAGAACTCACGGCCGGTGATGAAGAGCTCGAAGCGCTCAACGTATTCCGGAGCGTCCGGCTTACGCTTTGTCAGCGGGGAGATCTCGACCGGATGGTCCATAACGAAGGTCGGCTGTACGAGGTTTTCCTCGACGAATTCCTCGAAGAACAGGTTGAGGATATCGCCCTTGCCGTGGCGCTGCTCATAGTGCACGCCCTTCTCGTCAGCGATCGCTCTTGCTTCCTCGAGTGTGTTGATCTTTCTGAAATCAACGCCGGAGTACTTCTCAACAGCGTCGAGCATGGTGATGCGCTCAAACGGCTTCTCCATGTCGATCATGACGTCGCCGTACGGAACGACCGCGCTGCCGCAGACCTCGCGGGCAACATAGCGGAACATGTTCTCGGTCAGGTCCATCATGCCGTAGTAATCGGTATATGCCTGATAGAGCTCCATCAGTGTGAATTCCGGATTGTGGCGGGTATCGACACCCTCGTTGCGGAATACACGGCCGATCTCATAGACGCGCTCAAGGCCGCCTACGATCAGTCTCTTGAGGTAGAGCTCAAGGGAAATACGGAGCTTCACGTCCTCGTCGAGTGCGTTGTAGTGTGTCTCAAACGGACGGGCAGCAGCACCGCCTGCGTTGGAAACGAGCATCGGGGTCTCAACTTCCATGAAGTTCTCACCGTCGAGGAAACGGCGGATCGCAGCGATGATCTTGGAGCGCTTTACGAAGGTCTCCTTGACATCCTGATTCATGATGAGGTCAACGTAACGCTGACGGTAACGCATATCGGTGTTTGTGAGGCCGTGATACTTCTCGGGGAGGATCTGCAGGCTCTTGGAGAGCAGAGTAACCTTCGCGGCCTTGATGGAGATCTCGCCGGTCTTTGTGCGGAAGACCTCACCGGTCACGCCGATGATGTCGCCGATATCGAGCTTCTTGAAATCTTTATATTCATCTTCACCGACAGCGTCGCGGGCAACATAGGACTGAATGCCGCCCTCGAGGTCCTGCACGTTGCAGAAGGATGCTTTACCCATGACGCGTTTGCTCATCATACGGCCGGCTACTGTGACCTCTTTGCCTTCGAGCGCTTCGAAATTATTTCTGACCTCTGCGCTGTGGTGTGTAACGTCGAACTTTGTGATCGTGAACGGATCCTTGCCCTCTGCCTGCAGCTGTGCGAGCTTTTCGCGGCGGATCTTGAGGATCTCGTTCAGTTCAGCCTGAGACTGCTGAACCTGTGCATTGTTCTCTGCCATTTGCAACATATCCTTTCATTTCCTTGATAAAAACAGGGCGGTGCGGATAAAGCTCCGCGCCGCCCGGTCGATCGATTAAGACACGGAGAGGATCACATACTCTGTGATGCCGGCCGGTGTTTCCACGTGTACGCTGTCACCGATCTTCTTGCCGATCAGTGCCTTGCCAACAGCGGATTCATCGGAAATTCTGCCTTCGCGCGGATTCGCTTCATTGGAACCGACGATGCTGAACTTACGGGTGCTCTCTGCACCGCCCGCACGCTTCATGGAAACCTCGATTTCGGAACCGATGTGGACCGTGTCGGCCTCCAGCTCGTTTCTCTCGATGACCTGTGCGTTGCTGAGCATGACCTCAAGATCTGCGATTCTGGCTTCGAGGATCGCCTGGTCGTTCTTCGCTTCGTCGTATTCGCTGTTTTCGGAAAGGTCGCCGTAGGAAAGCGCGACCTTGATTTTATCTGCGACTTCTCTTCTGCCGTTAACCTTCAGATCGTTGAGCTCTTTCTCGAGTGCGTCAAGACCTTCCTGGGTCACGTAGAATACTTTTTCTGCCATTATGGAATAACCACCTTTGTGTCCAAAATTCTGAATAGCTATGACTTTACGCCAGTCTAATCTATTATAGTGACTTAGAGGTCACTTGTCAATATTTTTTAGAGTTTATGCGGATTTTTATAAAAAACAGCCACAGAAAAAGTGCTTTCTGCGGCTGAAAAACTATTTTTTGACTTTTTAACTTATTTATACTTACACGTTCTGAATTTACCCTCGATCCAGAAGGTCGCTTCGATCGTATGGAAATGGATGAGTCTGAATTTCGGGTCGTCGATGCCCTTCTTAAAGAAGCGTCTGTCCGTCTCGTTCCACACCGCTTCCTGCACGGCGCGGTCCTCGATGAACTCCACGTTGCCGATCAGCGTGACGCTGTCACCGCCGAGATAATAGCACACGCTCGACTTTTGGTTACTTTCGAAATGCACAGCCTTTCCGCTGATGGGCGAACGCTTGGACGTCACAAAGTACAGATCCGAAAATCCGTCCTTTTTCGCAATACTCAGCACGCAGGTGCGCGGATAGCCCTTCTCGTTGATCGAAGTCAGCGTCGCCGTGTCGCATTTCAAGAGCAGCGCATTCGCTTTGTCTTCGAGCTCCTTCGTCCTTTCCTTTTGGATCTGACTTGCCGTTTTTTCCATGGTATTTCTCACCTTTCCTTGATCGGGATCAAAAGATCGAGCTGGATAAACGCCCGGCTTTCCTCCCCTTTTTCAAAATACATCTGCGCGTTGAGGTGTTCCTCCATGCAGCCGCCCATACCGAACGGCTCGCGCCACTGGATCTCGTAGTCGGGATCGTTCTGCATGCGCTCCATGAAGCTGCCCCACTCGTGAAAATCGCCCATTTTGATCGCATGCGCGGCATAGAGACCGCCCGCAAACTGCTTTTTCACAAGGGGCTGAGGCACATCCATGTCCTCCGGGACGGTCACCCAGAATTCATAGCCGTACGTGTCCTCCGGCTTTTCCGGGGACGGGTTGTTAAATCCCAAAACGCGCAGACCGGGCATCTTTTTCTGAAGCTCGTGCTCCTTTACGAAGTCATCGAGCATTTTGCCCGCCACGTCTTCGGGATTCGGCCCCACGTACTGCGCCGCGGCGACCGTCATCGGCGGCAGATAAACGTACCGCACCTCCGGCTTATTTCTTTCTGTCTGTTCCGTTCTTTTCAGTTCTGTCATTTTCGCTTCCTCCTTATTTTCATTCGGCAGAGGGGAAAGCTGTTCCACAAGGGAAATGAGTTCTTTTTCGTCCGGCAGCGCCGGTCTGCGTCCGTTTGCAAGCCAAAACACGCGGTTTGCAAGGACGGCGAGCGCGTCGCGCACGTTTTGCAGAGCCTCCTTTTCCCGGTCAAGCTCGCGGATCTGGTTCTGCAGCACCCCGATCCACAAACGTGCCTCCGGCTTTTTAAGGATCAGCTCGATGTCCTTCAGCGGCAAACGCAGGCGGCGCAGGACAAGGATCTGTGTGATACGCTCGACGGTCTCCTCGGAATACACACGGTAGGCATAGTCCTCGAGCCGTTCACTTTCTATCAGCCCCACCTGCTCCCAGTAGCGCAATGTCCGCGTGGAAACATCGAACCGACGCGAAAGCTCCGAAATCGTTTTAAGCTCCATCTTTAACACCTCTCTGCTCTTTGAACATATTGTAGCGATTGACGTCGCGTCAAAGTCAAGATTATGCCGAAAATTTTTTGCAGGATTGAAAAAACGCAGGCCGCGTGCTATACTTTATGCGTAAACAGCTCTTTTTCGAGCCTGACAATTACATATTTTTTGTTTTGCTCGTACTCTGAAAAGAGCGTATCAATTTTTTCATGGCGCTGTACCCTTTGCGGACAGCAGCAAGGAGGAAAAAACAATGCAAGCAACAAACAAAAGACAGACGGCGGTGCAGAATCTTGCACTCGGCGCGGTACTGACAGCATTAGTAGTCGTTCTGCAATGCATGGGACAGTTCATCCGCTTCGGTATGTTTTCCATCTCGCTCGTCCTCATCCCGATCGTCCTCGGCGCGGCACTCTGCGGCACGAAGATCAGCACATGGCTGGGCTTCATCTTCGGCGTTGTGGTGCTCTTTACCGACGCAGGCGCGTTTTTAGCGGTCAGCGTCCCCGGCACGATCATCACCGTACTTGTAAAAGGCACAGCCTGCGGTCTTGCCGCCGGTGTCGTTTACAAGCTTCTTGAAAGCAAAAACCGTATTCTGGCTGTTTTCGCCGCTGCGGTCGTCTGCCCCATCGTGAACACAGGCATCTTCCTGATCGGCTGTGTCCTGTTCTTCTATGAGACCGTTGAAGGTTGGGGTCTCGCACTCGGCTTTGAAAACGCCGCTTCCTATATGTTCTTAGGCCTTGCAGGCGGCAATTTCCTTGTTGAAATGGCTGCCAACATGGTTCTCAGCCCGGCCGTTGTCCGCCTGCTGAGCATCTTTAAGAGAAAATAATCACAGGAGACTTTCGTATGATCCTCGCCATCGACATTGGAAATACGAATATCGTACTCGGCTGCTGCCGCGGTGAGGAGATCCTTTTCCGCGAGCGGCTCTCGACCGTCCACACCTCGACCGAGTTGGAATACGCCGCCATGCTGCGCACCGCATTCGAGATGAACGGCATTTCGCCCGAGGACATTCACGGCGCGATCCTCTCGTCCGTCGTCCCCGCACTGACGGGCACGATCAAGGCAGCCGTTGAAAAGTACGTTCATGTCACACCGCTCGTTGTCGGCCCCGGCATCAAGACCGGGCTCAAGATCCGCATCGACAATCCTGCCCAGCTCGGCAGCGATATGGTCGTTGCGGCGGTCGCCGGTCTGCAGTTGTATCCCCTGCCGCAGATCCTCATCGACATGGGCACCGCGACCACGATCTCCGTTCTGGACGAGACCGGCGCTTACCGCGGCGGTATGATCCTCCCGGGCGTCGCCGTGTCTCACGATTCGCTGATCCGTGAAACCGCGCAGCTGCAGAAGATCTCCTTCGACATGCCGAAAACGCTGATCGGCCGCAACACGGTCGACAGCATGAAAAGCGGCCTTTTATACGGCACTGCCGGTTCGCTCGACGGGCTCATCGACCGCATCAATGCGGAGCTCAAATCCGAGTGCACGGTCATCGCGACGGGCGGCCTTTCAGCCACCATCACGCCACTGTGCCGCAACGAGATTTTATTAGACGACGATCTTCTCCTCAAGGGTCTTCTGATCCTCTATAACAAAAACAAGGCAACCGAATAACATGTATCTAAGGCTGATTCGTTTAGGGTCAGCCTTTTGTTTTACGCAAAATCCTTCGGCCACGCGACCGATTCCGTATACGCTTCAATACAAAGCGCCGCCGCATGCAGTCGCTGTTCATCTGCTCCGTATAGGATCAGTCCGCGCGGTGCACCGTCCGAACCCATGCCGAGCCGGATCGCAAGCGACGGCAGACCGCAGAAATGCATAATATTGGTTGGACCGGTCATAACACATGCATCGAAATCGGCAAGCTCGTCGAGCATTTGAGCACGCACGCGCTCTCTGTCCTTGAGCGCCTCCAGATACTCACAGTCCTCTTTACTTTTATCAACCGCTGCTTCAAGAACATCGATTTCATAAGGCATCCATTCCGGATTATCTCTATACGCTTCGATGATTCGCTCCAGCGTACCGTTTTTCACTTTTGTACCGGCAAGGTAGGCGTTCAGATCCTCTTTGAACGCACAGCGCATCAAAGCGCGCTGCATCGGCTGATAGACATGCTCTGCCTCCTCAATTTTTGCACCGTCAGCTTCCAGCCGGGAAAGGAGTATGTCCGTCATTTCACGCTGTATATCACTCTGCAGCTCCCTGTTGAAGGCGTTTACACACAGCTTCAGGTCTTTAGCTTCCGCGAGTGCAACCGATACGCATCGTTCACCGCGCATCGCATGGTATACCGCAAGGGCATCCGAAAATGTGCGGGTCAGCGGTCCTGCCGAATCCAAAAGACAGGCGATCGGCACGATGCCGTCTCCCGAAAGCGCACCGTATGCGGGCTTCAGTCCGGTCACTCCGTTTTGCTGTGCACAGCCGACAATGGAAAAGGAAGTATCCGTTCCGATAGCCGCAGCGCACAATCCGGCAGAAACAGCGACTGCCGAGCCGGTGCTCGAGCCACTCGGATCGCGCGCCCTGTCATAAGCATGGCAGACCTGCCCGCCGAACGAGCTGAATCCATTCGGCATTCTGGATGCCGTATAGTTTGCAAATTCCGACATATTGGATTTGCCTAAGATTACCGCGCCGGCTTTTCGAAGATTTTCGATGACCGGTGCATCTTTTTCGGCCAAATTATCGGAAAGCGTCATACTTCCGGCTGTTGTCAGCATGCCACGAACATCGATATTATCTTTTACGAGGATCGGCAAACCGAACAGAGCACCTCTTTTATCTTCCAAAGCATCCAATTCACGCGCATCACGGAGCGCATTCGGATTGATCTGCGCCAAGACATTCAACCCGCCTTTCCCGCCGTACTTTTGAAGTCGGTCGAGATATTCTTTCGTCAGCTCTTCCACACGAAAAGCACCCGAACGCATACCCTCGATCTGCTCTGCCATCGGCAGTTTCCAAAGCTGTTTCATTCTCACCACTCCACTTCAAGCACACAACGCTCCGCACCTGATTTGATGCTCTCTATCAGTGTAACCGTTACACTTTCCCCGAATACTGCCCGAAAAATCGCCTCTGCATTACCCACGGTGCAATAGCACCAAGTTTTCGTAAGCTGCCCCGGCACGCGCTTTACGCAGGCACAGTAGCATTCAGGATAACTGAACCGCACCTTATTTTCTGTAATATACTCTAAAGACGCAAACGTCTCTTTGCGATTGAACAAATCGATAAACTGTTCGGTATTATCCGCAGTATTCCAATACTTCAAAAGCTTTTTTGCAATAGAGCTGCCATCGTTACAGCGGCAGTCCTTTCGAATCTTGACAATGGTTTCTTCATCGAAATATTCTTCCAAAAATCTGCACACATCCTGTGCCCACATGAATTTCTTGTCGATGTCCGCACTCTTAGACAGCGGATGCAGTTCTGCAAACTCATCCGCGCAGCTTTCCCCTGCGTATGTACGTAAGCTCTCAGCAATACGAAGCGCGTGTGCATTATCATTTTTAGCCATAAATACCTCCCAAAAAGCAGTCCTTGTACCAGTCAACCAAGAACTTTCGTCGGCAGCACAAACTCCTGATTCGGATAGCCAAACTTTTCATTGAGTTCTCCCTCTATAAAAGCGAACTTCTTGTAGAGTGCCCGAGGTGCTGTGCCTTTTTCATTTCCCCTTCTTCTCCATCGCGCGGTGCTCCGCCTTCCATGCCTCGATCTGCCTTAAGCGCTCGCGCACGCGGGCTTCGCTGCCCTCTCCGGTCGGATGATAGTACTTCCTGTCCTTCAAAGAATCCGGCAGACACTGCATCGTCGTGAGCTTGTCCTCCACGTTGTGTGCATATTCGTAGCCCTCGCCGTATTTCAGCTCTTTCATAAGCTTCGTCGGCGCGTTTCGAATGATGAGCGGCACCGGTTCCGCAAGCATTTTCTGCGCATCCTTCTGTGCCTGCCCATAGGCCACATACAGCGCGTTCGATTTCGGCGCGAGCGACAGATACACGACGCAGTGCGTCAAAGTCACGTTGCATTCGGGCATGCCGATAAAATGACACGCCTGATACGCCGCCGTGGCGATCTCCAGCGCGCGGCTGTCCGCCATGCCGATGTCCTCGCTCGCAAAACGAATGAGCCTGCGCGCGACATAGAGCGGATCCTCACCCGCTTCGAGCATGCGCGCGAGCCAATAGATCGCGGCGTCGGGGTCGCTGTTGCGCATGGATTTATGCAGTGCGGAAATGATATTGTAATGCTCCTCGCCTTTTTTGTCGTAGAGCAAGGATTTCTTCGTGATGCACTGCTCGAGGGTCTCCATCGTGACCGTTGTCACGTCGCCGTCGCGCTGACCGTTCAGGACGACCATCTCGAGTGTGCCAAGCGCGGTGCGGGCGTCCCCGTTTGCAAACGCCGCGACCATGCGAACCATTTCGTCCGTGATGTGAACGGTCTGATTGCCGAAGCCGCGCGGGTCGTCGATCGCTCGACGCAAAAGCCCGCAGAGGTCGTCCTCCGTCAGCCCGTTCAGCACAAAGACCTTGCAGCGGGACAAAAGCGCGGCATTGACCTCAAAGGACGGGTTTTCCGTCGTCGCGCCGATCAGCACGATGCTGCCCTTCTCGACAAACGGCAGAAAGGCGTCCTGCTGTGCCTTATTGAAGCGGTGGATCTCGTCGACAAAGAGCAACGTGCGTTCGCCCATGCGGTGATTGTCCTCTGCCTCGCGCATGACCTCGCGGATCTCCTTGATGCCGCTCGTCACGGCACTGAAATTGATAAAATTCGCCTTTGTACGCGCGGCGATAATGCGCGCCAGGGTCGTTTTGCCGACGCCCGGCGGGCCCCAAAAGATCATGGAAGATACGCGATCCTGGTCGATCAGCTGGCGCAGGATTTTCCCCTCACCCAGAAGATGCTGCTGACCGGCAAATTCATTCAGGTCTCGCGGGCGCATCCGTGTCGCCAAGGGCACGTCCTGCGGTGCCGCTTCAAATAAAGTCTGCTGTCTCATGCTTTTCTTCCTTTCCAACCGTTTGCCGCCCAGCGCAGCGCCTTCCTCCAGCGGTTTTCTATGCCCTTTCCGTGTCCGCCGCGGTTCCATTCGAATACAACGTCCCTCTGCTTTTCGAGCAGAATTGCGTAGATCTTCTCCGTACACACACCGACCGCACGCAGCACGGGCGGGCCGCCGTACGGCTCTCTGTCGCCGAGGGAAAGGTAAAACCGTTTCGTTTCATCGGGCAGATGTACTGCAAAATAAGCCGTAAAATCGGGATACCATGTCGAGCCGGAAAGCGAAGCCGCCTGCCCGAATGCGCCGCTTTCCGCGGATGCCCAGAGGGAAAATAACCCGCCGAGGGAATATCCCGCGATCAAGCGGTCTTTCACGTCAAAATACCCGTATTTTTCAAACAGATTCGGCAGCGCATCCTCTAAGAGAAAGCTTAAATACGCCTGCCCCTCTCCGGAAAACGGATCGCCCTCCCAAACGGCGGGGGCCGCCCAAGGGGTGAAGTCGCGTCCGCCGTCCGCTTCGGCGGAAAACAGAAGCGTTTCCGGCAGCTCCTCCGAGAGCTTTGGCAGCAGCTCAGCCATATTCCAGCCGCACAGCACCGCTATATGCTTTATTTCTCCGCAAGGCGCAAAGCACACGCAGGAGCGCTCTTTGAGCTTAAACCGTTCCGTTATTCCTGCTGTCATGAATGCACCTCCAAAAATCGAACCTTTGTTTATACTCAGTATAGCACACGCGGTTTTACATTGCAAGTGAAGTCGGCGAATACTTGACGGTTTATGTCGAACGTGATACACTTTGTTTAGAACTCAGAAATCGAGGTATTCTATCGATGAAAGCCAAAAAGATCGTAAAGGACGGCATGTCCATGGTGGTCGGCGCCGCTCTTGCCACCTGCGCCGTATTCTTCTTTCTGATGCCGAGCAGCCTTGCCGTCGGCAGCGTGACCGGTGTATCCATCATACTCAACACCTTCATTCCGCTCAGCATCTCGACGCTCACGTTTATTTTGAATGTGATCCTCCTCATCCTCGGCGCGATCCTGATCGGCCCCGAGTTCAGCGGAAAAACCGTCATCACGACGCTGATGTACTCCGGTATGCTGTCCGTACTCGAACATTTTATGCCGAATCTCGAGTCTCTGACCGGCGACCCGCTGATCGACGCCGTGTGCTATATTTTTATTCTCGGCCTTGCGCAGGCGGTTCTTTTCTCCTCCGGCGCATCCACGGGCGGCATTGATATCATCGCTAAGATCCTCAGTAAATATCTGCATTTCGACATCGGCAAGGCGGTCTCCATCGGCGGCATTTGTCTTGCGATGACCTCCGTCTTCGTCTTTGAGCTCGACATCGTCGTTCTGAGCCTGCTCACGACCTATCTCAACGGTCTTGTGGTCGATCATTTCATCTTCGACCTGAACCCCCGCCGCCGCGTCTGCATCCTCTCGCAGAAGGAGGATCAGATCTGCAATTTCATTCTGAACGATCTGCACAGCGGCGCTTCGATCTATAACGCGATCGGCGCATACAGCGGACAGGCACAGCGTGAGATCATCACGATCGTTGATAAATCGGAATACCGAAAGCTCATGGAATACATCAAAAAGACCGATCCCGCAGCATTCATCACGGTCTATCCCGTGCATGAGGTGTTCTACAGGGCGAAAAAGTAAGTTGAAATTTCAAAAGGACAGAAAGGTTTCTCAAACCTTCTGTCCTTTCTTTTTGCTTATATCCGCAGAAGACGCTTCATCACGTCGTTGCCGCCCTGTCCGAAATAACGGCAGAGCTCAGCGTATTCCGCGTACAGCTTTTCATATTTTTTCGTGTTTTCGAGATCCGGCTTATAGCTCAGCGTGCATTTCTCGGCGAGCACAGCAGCCGCTTCCGGCAAAGACGCAAAATACCCGCTCGAGACCGCCGCAAAGATCGCACTGCCGAGCGATCCCGCCTGTCTGCTCTTCGCGACCGTGATCTCCTTGCCGAGCACATCGGCGTAGATCTGCATGAAGAACGGATCCTTGCGCGGGATGCCGCCCGACGCGTACAGCTCGCGGATCTCCACGCCGCTTTCCGTGTACAGATCGACGATCATCTTCGTGCCGAATGCCGTCGCTTCGATCATCGCACGGTAGATCTCTTCGGGCTTCGTCTTGAGCGTCAGACCGAGGATCAGACCCGAAAGGTCGAAGTCCGCAAGCGGAGAGCGGTTGCCGTTCCACCAGTCAAGCACCATAACGCGGTTCTCGCCCGCGGGGATAGCCGCCGCCTTTTCGTTCAGATAGTCAAATATCCGCTTGCCGGTATCACGCGCCGCCGCAGTATAGCTCTCCGGCAGGCAGTTCTCGATGAACCAGCGGAGACCGTCACCGACACAGGGCTGACCGGCCTCATACGCGGCGTAGCCGGGTGCAACGCCGTCCATTACGCTGCCGCAGATACCGTGCACTTCCTTTTCTTCTTTGTTCATGACGATGTGGCAGGTGGATGTGCCGATGATCATCATCAGCTTGCCGTCGTCAACGATTCCTGCTGCGGGCAGTGCCGCGTGCGCGTCGATGATCGGCACAGCAACGGCCGTACCGGGCAGCAAGCCCGTAAGTGCCGCACCCATTTCCGTCAGCTCGCCGGCCTTCGTGCCCGTGGGCTGCACGTCCTCAGACACCTTCGTGCCGATCACGTCGGCAAAGCCGGGATTGAGCGCTTCCCAAAACGATTTCTCGGGATATTTCCCCTTCCAAAGGCTCTTGTAACCCGCCATGCATGCGCTGTGCGTCTCGTTTCCGGTCAGCTTCCATACGAGCCAATCGGCAGCCTCCACATAGCGGAACATGGCATTATACAGTGCGGGGGACTTTTTGAAGACCTCATAGAGCTTCGGGAAAAACCACTCGGAGGAGATCTTATTGCCGTACAGCGGCAGCCACGAAACATTCTGCGCCATAGCGAGCGCCGTCATTTCGTCCGCTTCCGGCTGTGCGCTGTGATGCTTCCACAGCTTCACATACGCCTGCGGTTCATTTTTGAACTCCGACCTGCTGCAGAGCGGCTCCGCATTTTCG
>JAGAOD010000160.1 GCA_017623855.1 Clostridia bacterium | reverse complement strand
TTTCGGATTTTTTCAGCTTTTTCGAGTGGGAACAGTTGCATTTTTTTCGTATAAATGATAAAATCAATTGATAATGGATTATTGTCGGTTTCTGTGTCCATTTTTAAGCAGAACCGCGTGAATAAATCGTAAGGAAGAAGGATGAAACCATGCTGAAAAGTATGACCGGATACGGCCGCTGTGAAGAAATGCTGAACGGCAGACATATCACCGTAGAGCTGAAATCCGTCAATCACAAGTATTTTGAGTTTTCTCCGCGCGTGACCCGCGGCTACGGATTTCTGGAAGATAAGCTGAAATCCTATGTACAGAGCCGTGTAGCACGCGGTAAGGTCGATATGTACGTGAGTGTGGAAACACTGGAGGATTCCGATGTGGTCGTCAGTGTAAATCACTCTTTGGCAGCCGGCTATATTGCGGCATTCCGTGAGATCGCAGAGCGCTATGATCTGCCCGACACGGTCAATGTCAACACGCTGTCCCGCTATTCAGACGTCTTCTCCGTGCACAAGGCACCTGCGGATGAGGAAGCGATCTGGGCGGATGTGCAGGCAGTAGCCGAAAAGGCTGTCGACGCATTCATCGCCATGCGCGAGGTCGAGGGTCAGCGTCTGTATGACGACATCATTTCCCGCGCGGCAACGATCATCGAGATCGTCGGCAAGATCGAGCAGCGTTCTCCGGAGACCGTCCGCGAGTACCGAGAGCGCCTCGAAGCGAAGCTCAGAGAGGTCCTGCAGGACACAACGATCGACGAGCAGCGCATTCTGACAGAGGCTGCGATCTTTGCGGATAAGGTCGCCGTTGCTGAAGAGACCGTCCGTCTGAGAAGTCATTTCAATCAGCTGAAGGCGTTCCTTGACTCCAAGGAGCCTTCTGGCAGAAAGATGGATTTCCTTGTGCAGGAGATGAACCGCGAGACGAACACGATCGGCAGCAAGGCGAGCGATTCCAAGATCGCTTACATGGTGGTCGACATCAAGGCTGAGATCGAGAAGATCCGCGAACAGATCCAGAATATCGAATAAACCGAAAGGAGCGGCATATATGCAGCTTGTAAATATCGGATTCGGAAATATGATCTCCGCAGAGCGAATGGTTGCCATCGTCAGCCCGGAATCCGCACCGATCAAACGAATCGTGCAGGACTCCAAAGAGCGCGGTGTACTGATCGACGCGACCTGCGGAAGAAAAACACGTACTGTCATTATTATGGAGAGCGACCATGTCGTCCTGTCTGCTTTGCAGCCGGAGACCGTCGCGAACCGTTTTAATAATCAGGGAGACCAGGATGACCCGGCAGAAGCTATGCTCTGACCGGAAAAATGAGGAGGTATTTTTGTGAACAAAGGATTGCTCATCGTCATTTCCTCGCCGTCCGGCGGCGGTAAGGGCACGATCCTCAAGGAGCTCTTTAAGCGCCATGAGAACTTAAGAATGTCCGTGTCCGCTACGACCCGCGCACCGCGTCCCGGTGAGGAACACGGTGTACACTACTACTTTATTACAAAGGAAGAATTCCAGAAAAATATTGATGACGGCGCTATGCTTGAATATGCAAGCTACGTCAACAATTTCTACGGCACGCCGAAGGCTCCCGTTGAAGCGTGGCTGAATGAAGGCAAGGATGTTATCCTTGAGATCGAAGTGCAGGGCGGCCGTCAGATCAAAACGGTGGCTCCCGACTGTGTCAGCCTGTTCATTCTGCCGCCGTCACTCGAGGTTTTGGAAGAGCGTCTGCGCGGACGCGGTACGGAGACCGATGAGGTCGTCCGCAAGCGCCTCGCTCAGGCTGAAGGAGAGATCAAATGTCTGCGCGACTACGACTATACCGTGATCAACGATACCGTCGAGCAGGCAGTTGCAGATATTGAAGCGATCATTACCGCGGAGAAGCACCGTGTTTCCCGCGATGAAACTATAGTTGAAAGGATTTTGAATCATGCTTAAACCGTCCAGTAACATTATTAAGACACCGCACTCCAGCTATTATTCCGTTGTTATCGCTGTCGCAAAGCGCGCCAGAGAGATCGTAGACACGGCTGAGGCCAACAATCAGATCATCGTTGAAAAGCCGGTCGATCTTGCTGTGCAGGATTTTGTAGAAGACAAGGTCAGAATCATCGAGCCGATCATCGAAGAGTAATTTGTAAAACAAGGGAGTTTTGACGTTGCTGCTTGCAAGGCTGGCGGTAGAGAACACGACCTACCGCTTTGATAAGCCGTTTACCTATATTGTGCCGCATACGCTTGCGGCGGCCGTGCGCCCGGGCGTTCGGGTCACTGTGCCGTTCGGTACGGGAAACCGTACGCGTGTCGGTATGGTACTCGAGCTTGTAAGGGAAGCGGCAGACACGGCAAAACTGAAGGAAATACTGTCCGTTCTGGACAAAGAGCCGCTTTTGAACGAGGAAATGCTGTCTCTCGCCGTATGGATGAAGAACCGGTATTACTGCACTTTGTTCGAAGCGATCAAGCTGATGATCCCGACGGGGATCGGGTATAAGATCGTCAACCGCTACCGCATGAGTGCCGCATTTAAGGATTACGACCGCGAGCTGTTTGATGATCTCAGCTGGCAGATCATTATGACGCTTACCGGCGTAAAGCAGGGCATGACCGGTGCCCAGCTCTTTCAAAAGCTGGGCATCGACGAAAAATCCGACGCACTGCTTTCGCTCCTCGCACAGGGGATCGTCATCCGTGAAAACGCCGCATCACGCAATCTGAACGATTCGACCTCAAAAATGATCTGTGCCGTGCCCGATTTTGAAGGGACGCTGTCACCGAAGCAGCAGACCGTCTATGATACACTGTGTGAGGTCGGTACGGTCTCCGTACGTGAGATCGGCTATTTCACCGGCGTGAGCGCAGCGGTCATCAAAGCGCTTTCGGATAAAGGTGCTGCGGAGATCTTCGAAGTCGAGCGTTTCCGCCGTCCGAAGGTGAACGGGCTTCAGGACACGGCACTGCCTGAAAAGCTTTCCGACGAGCAGGCACGCGAAGCACGGGCGATTATTCGTGAGTGCGACGCGGACGATCCGGCGGTGGCACTGCTCTACGGTGTTACCGGTTCCGGCAAAACGGCTGTTTTCATGCATGTGATCCGTCATGTGCTCGAAAAAGGGCGCAGTGTGATCGTAACGGTTCCCGAAATTTCGCTGACACCGCAGACACTCGCCGTGTTTACGGCGGCGTTCGGCGATACGGTCGCGGTTTTCCACAGCGGTTTGTCCATCGGTGAAAGAATGGACGAGTGGAAAAGGGTGAGAAGCGGGCAGGCGAAGATCGTCGTCGGTACGCGCTCGGCTGTGTTTGCTCCCGTGCAGGATCTCGGGCTCATCGTCATGGACGAAGAGCAGGAGGGAACGTATAAATCGGAGAGCAGTCCGCGTTACCATGCGCGCGAGGTAGCGAAATTCCGCGTGAATTTCCACAAGGCGTACTGTCTCTTATGCTCTGCGACACCGTCTGTCGAGTCGTACTTCATGGCAAAAAGCGGCAAGTATCATTATCACGCGCTCCTTAACCGCTACGGTGATGCGATCGTCCCGCAGGTCCGTCTTGTCGATATGAACACGGAGGATCTGTACAGAGGAAAGCCGTTGATCAGCACCGCTTTGGCGCATGCCGTTTCCGAGAATATCCGGGAGGGAAAGCAGTCCATTCTGCTTCTTAACCGACGCGGATATCATACCTACGCGGTCTGTAAAAACTGCAAGACCGTTGTTTC
>JAGAOD010000021.1 GCA_017623855.1 Clostridia bacterium | reverse complement strand
TTATGGAACTGCCGGTTAAGACACGGCTTCAGATCTTTGAAGATGTCCTGCGCTTTCATATCTTCGCCGCGGAAAAGGGGTATGCGGCTGTGGATCTCTACGACAGCACCCTGATGTATGACAGGGAGCAGGGCAGAACCTTTTTGTGTGATATCGATTTTTATCGGAAAGCGCCTTTAGTCAATGAAATGGGGCGCATGTGGGGCAGTTCTCTGTTCATGAGCCCGGAGGAATTCGAGCGCGGTGCGGTGATCAGTGAGACAACAAATGTCTATACACTGGGTGCGATGGCTTTTGCGCTGTTTGCAAATTACCGGCGCGAGGCGGAGGCATGGACGCTGACACCGGAGCTTTTTGCGGTCGCTCAAAAAGCCACAAGGAACGAGAGAGAGGAACGCTACAAAACGCTGACCGAATTGCTCGAAGCATGGACGGCGGCGCAGAGCAGCTTATAAACATTAAAGTGAGGGAAGCAGTATGAAATACGTATTCGGTGCCGATATCGGCGGCACGACGGTGAAATTAGGTCTGTTTACAGAGGAAGGTGATCTTCTCGAAAAATGGGAGATCCCGACCGTTATCGCGGAGGAGGGAAAGGTCGTGCTTCGCGATGTCGCTGCGGCTGTGGAAGACTGCATTCAGCGTCACGGCATCCGACGCGAGGATGTATTGGGCGTCGGTGCAGGTATTCCCGGGCCGGTACGCTCGGACGGTACGGTCAACCGCTGTGTAAATCTCGGCTGGGGCGTATTCAACGTGAACGACGCCCTGTCGGAGATCATCGGTCTTCCGGTTGAAAGCGCGAACGATGCCAACGTTGCGGCGCTTGGCGAATACTGGATGGGCGGCGGCAAGGGCTTTAAGGACATGATCTTTGTCACGCTCGGTACGGGTGTCGGCGGTGCGATCATCGCGGACGGCAGGATCGTTGCCGGTGCGAACGGCGCGGGCGGCGAGCTCGGTCACATGGTCATCCGTCCGAATGAGCCGGAGGCTTGTGCATGCGGCAGACACGGCTGCGTGCAGCAGTATGTTTCCGCGACCGGTATTGTCCGTGTGGTAAAGCAGTGGATGGACGCGCATCCCGAAGCGGATACTCCGATGCGAGACGCGGAAAAGCTGACGGCGAAGATCATTTTTGACGCGGCGGCTGCGGGTGATGCAGCGGCGCTTCAGGCACTTGAGGATGTATACGATGCGTTCGGCTTTTTCCTCGCTGCAAGCTGTACGGTCACAGACCCCGAAGTCATCGTCATCGGCGGCGGCGTGTCGAAAGCCGGACAGCCGCTTCTGGACGGCGCGGAAAAAGGCTTCAAAAAATATGTGTTCTATCCGAACGTCGGGACGCAGTTTGCACTCGCAAAGCTCGGCAACGATGCCGGTATTTACGGATGCTGCAAGCTGATCCTTGACCGCGAGTCGAGGTGATTTTTATGCATGTACACTTTGATTTGGAACGTATGGCGGCCGTAAAAGAGAATCATGACCGTTGGTGGCGCGGAGAGCTTGACAGACCGCTGACATCAATTACGGTCACCGATGCTTATCCGGAGATCCCCTCGGCCGTTCCGCCTCTTTCACAGGCGACCTGTGCTGACTTTTCCCACTCTGCCGAAGAGGTGATCGAAGCCATGGACTGTGCGCTCGGGAGCAGGGAGTATTTGGGCGACGCATTTCCGATCGTCCATTTCAGCGCATTCGGGCCGGGTTCACTGGCGGCTTTCTGCGGTGCGAATCTGGATAACAGCAGCGGTGCCGTATGGTTTTTCCCGCAAAAGGAGCAGGAGATCGAGGAGATCCACGCAAAATATGACCCGGAAAACATCTATGTAAAGCGTATCAAATCCCTATACCGCGCGGGACTTGAAAAATGGAACGGTGCCGTCATGATGAGCATGCCGGATCTCGGCGGTGTGATGGATGTCGCGGCGTCTCTGAGAGGCAGTGAAAATCTCCTGATGGATCTTTACGATGCGCCTGAGGAGGTACTGCGTCTGATCGGTGAGATCGAAGTCGCGTGGTACGAAGCGTATAACGATTTTGCTGAGGTTTTGAAGCCGCAGAACGGCTATACGGATTGGAGTGCGCTTTTAAGTTCTGTCCCGTCCTATATCACGCAGTGCGACTTCTCCTACATGATCGGCAATCCCATGTTCCGCGAATTTGTTTTGCCGACGCTCAGGAAGGATCCGCAGAAGCTTGAGAATGTCATCTATCATCTGGACGGCGTCGGCGAGCTGAACCATCTCGACGATATCCTGACGATCGAAAATCTGCATGCGATCCAGTGGCAGATGGGCGACGGGCAGCGTCCGGCGGAGGAGTGGCTCGACGTCTACAGGAAGATCCGCGCCGGCGGCAAGGAAGCCTGGATCGTCGGCAAGCCTCAAAGCTACCTCAAGGTCCTCAGCGAGATCCACGGGGCACCGTACTATGTGCAGTCCATGAAGAAAGAGCAGATGGACTTGGCACAGCAGGTTTTGAATGCAAGATAATAACGAAAAAGAGCGTGCCGCGAATGCGGCACGCTCGATTTGTATGTTCTGAAATCAGGATCAAACCACGCCCTGTGCGAGCATAGCTTCTGCGACTTTCTCGAAGCCTGCGATGTTAGCGCCTGCGATCAGGTCGCCTTCCATGCCGTACTTCTTTGCAGCCTCGAAGGAGTTCTTGTAGATGTTGGTCATGATCTGGTGCAGCTTTGCGTCGACCTCTTCTGCGGTCCAGGAGTAGCGCATGGAGTTCTGGCTCATCTCGAGACCGGAAACAGCAACGCCGCCTGCGTTAACAGCCTTACTCGGAGCTACAATTGCACCGTTTGCACGGAGATATTCAACAGCCTCGAGTGTGGTCGGCATGTTGGAGACCTCAACGTAGTACTT
>JAGAOD010000159.1 GCA_017623855.1 Clostridia bacterium | reverse complement strand
ATCGTTTTTGACTAACTCCTTCCGGTGTTTCCGGCCATTGTCCCCGTCTGTACATTTCAACACATCTCAATTTGTACTCATATGAGTAGCGCATGAAAAATACCCTCCTTACTGGATGTCCAGTAAAGAGGGTACATATCATGAACCTGCATCGGGAGCGCTTTTTTATAAGTCAAAGGATATTGCCGGGAAGCTGATCCTGTCCCGGGACACAATGACGGTTGAATTCACCGATCATCCTGCGGTAACGCACGGGGTCTACCATTAGGCTGAATCCGTGCGGCGCGCCGGGGAAGGTCTCAAGGCGTTTGTCCGAGGTACAAGCCTCAAACAGCTTTCGGCTCATATCGCAGGGGACGAAGGAATCCGCTTCACCGTGCACGAGCAATACGGGAACCTTGCAGTTCTTGACGGCACGCAGAGCGTCGGCCTGTGTGAGGTTGAACTTACCGAAGATACGCGCACCGAGCTTAATAAAGGGTATGGCGAGCGTCGGCGGGATCTTTCTGTCCTCGCCGCAGACCTTGCGGATGATCTCCTCGGGAGAGGAGAACGGGCTGTCCGCGATGATACCGACCACATTGCCGGGAAGCTCAAGCTCGGATGCCATTAAGACTGTCGCGGCGCCCATCGAAACGCCGGTGAGCAGAATGGGGAGATCTTTTCCGAATCGGTCCGCAATATAACGTACCCACTCACGGCAATCAAGCCGTTCCATGATGCCGAAGGTGATCGTGTTTCCTTCGCTCATGCCCTGTGAACGCTGGTCAACGACGAGTGCGTTGTGACCGCCTTCGCGGGCAAGCCGGTTTCCGCCGGAATAGTCGCGAAATGCGCTGCCGCGATAGCCGTGAAACTGCAGCTCGATCGGCGCGTTATCGTGAAAATGGTAATACCGTCCGTAAAGCGTAAGTCCGTCGACAGAGCGAATGGAGACGGTCTCAAAGGGCCGCTGCAGCATATCGTCCATGAGCTCCTTGAGGTCCGCGCGCTGCTTGTCTGTGTAATCCGCATCCTGCGGCAGCGTCAGCACCTCGCCCCGCTTAGTTGGGGAGGAGTAAAAGGCGATGCGATATGTAATGTATGAGATAAGAAGTACCAAAAGCAGCACTGCGGCTGCGATCCATAAAATAACCATGAGTTGCCTTCCTAAGCAGATCAGACTTGATCGAGGGTCATAAGAATATCCGCGCATTCCGCGAGCATCAGGAGATTCGAAGTCTCACTCCAGCAGCTGCCGTTAAAGACGCCGCCGACACATTTTGCGGTTTCCCAGTCGGACATGTTGACACGTTCGCAGATGAAGCCCTGCGGCAGCTTTTCGCGTCCGACCGTACTGTTTTCTTCGCCGTCAAGCGTAGAATCCTTCGGAACATCCCACGAGTATATCGGCTGTTTATCGGTGGACATATACTGGCTGATCGTCAGCGTGATATCCTTAAAGAGCTCCAAATACAGCGGGTCATTTGTCCAGCGGTACAGCCGGTAAAGGCTGTCACCGGACAAAGTACAGATGCCCGGTGCGGCGTGTTTGTTTTGAACGTTAGCAAATACGGCGCCGACTGTTTTCATGTTCAGGCGGGAGAACTCGCTTCCTTCGGGGAAACGGTAGTTATAGCTGACGACCCAGCTGCTGCAGAATTCCGCTGCAAATTTGGCGTGTTCCAGCCAGCTTTCCTGTCCGGTCACCCTGTAAAGCTCAGTAAGACTTTCCAAAAGCGCAAAGGCACTTTCGCTGTCCGGGCTTTGAAGAATCTCTTCCGGTCCGCCCGTTGTGCAGCCGTTATTTAAGAATTCGAGAACATATTTAGCGGTGCAGTCTTCAGCGACTTTGAGATAAGTCTTGTCTAAGAACCATTCGTATGCGCGGACAAGCGCAGCACCGAGGATCGCACAGCTCGCAGAACCGCCGACCGTGAGGTCGCCGGTGATGAGATCAACGAACTGACCGATCTGCCCGTACTTTTTCCACAGCGTTACAAATGCATCCGAGAGCTTTCTCGTTTTTTCAATGTGTGCGGCGGGAATTTCGGTACCGCGCTGTTTCATCAGCTCAAAGTGCTTAAAGATGAAATACAGCGCATCGCCCGATTTTCTGAGCAAACCCCAGTTTTCCGCATGCGGCTGATCGAAGATGCCCTTCAGCACTTCGCCGCTTTCCAAAGCCGTTTCATGGAAGAAACCGGACGGCGCCTGGGTGCTGAAAAGATGCCCGAGGGTCTTTATCCCGCGTTCCCATTCCAAATCACCGCCGATCTTCATCAGCGCATAGGAGGAAATGCCGCCGCCAACCCAGCCGGGCTGCCAGATCTGACTCGGCGTAGTTCTGTCCGTGCCGACGCCGTAAAATTCGCCCGGCTCGAACCAGCTCATCGTATTGAACTTTTCTTTCTGGATCTCCGCCTGTTCCTCGAAGGAGAGGATCTCAGGCCGTGTGTCGTCAAGTCCCATGCATTTTCTGTTTTCAAAATACAGGCGGAAAAAGGCGGGTATATTCGCACAGTCCGTTTCGATGATCCGATAGGGCAGAGAAACCGTTTCGCCGGCGAAAAAGTCGATCGGCTCATCGGTGCTCTTTCTGATATGCGGCCAGACGTAGCTTTCGCGGCGCATTGCCGGGTAGCTCAGCGTGATTTCACCGTT
>JAGAOD010000158.1 GCA_017623855.1 Clostridia bacterium | reverse complement strand
TTTACGGGATCGCGTGGTACCGGTAAAACGACCTGTGCGAAGATCCTCTCGAAGGCCGTAAACTGTCTGGACCCGCAGGACGGCGATCCGTGCGGAAGATGTGCTGTGTGCCGCGGTTTGGATGAAGGCTCTATTCTTGATGTTGTCGAGATGGACGCCGCCAGCAATAACGGCGTTGACAGCATCCGTTCGCTGATCGAAGAGTCCAGCTTTACTCCGGCGACGGCGAAATATCGCGTATATATCATTGACGAGGTGCACATGCTCTCGACGCAGGCGTTTAACGCGCTTTTGAAAACGCTTGAAGAGCCGCCTGCACATGTGATCTTTATTCTTGCGACGACGGAAGTGCATAAGCTTTTGCCGACGATCCTTTCCCGCTGTCAGCGTTTCGATTTTCGCCGCATTGCCCCTGAAGCGATCGCCGAGCGACTTGAAGATGTCTGTGCGCAGGAGCGCATCGAGATCGACCACGACGCCGCGATGCTGATCGCGGTAACGGCGGACGGCGGCATGCGAGACGCGCTGTCCATTTTGGATCAGTGCATAGGCCGCAGCACGGGTGTTGTAAATTATGCGCTCGTAGCGGAAACGGCGGGGCTTGCGGGCAGAGGTCACCTTGTCGAGCTTGCTTCCTGCATTCACAGAAATGACCGTTCCGGTGCACTCGAGAAGATCGACGCGCTCTATAAGTCCTCCAAGGACATGGGACGTCTCTGTGAGGAGCTTTCCGGTTTCTTCAGAAATCTGATGCTCATCAAGACGATGAAGGATGCGAGCGGCGTTGTGAATGCTGTGGGTGACGAGCTTCAGCAGATGACGAAAATGGCGCTTTCCATGGATCTCTCCACGATTTTGCACAGTCTTGATGCATTCCAGCTTGCACTGAATCGCATGAAGACCATGAACAAGCGTACGGAAATGGAAATGACATTCATCCGTCTGTGTTCTCCGGAGCTTGACACGTCACCCGAGGCGCTTTTGAGACGCATTGAGGCGTTGGAACGCGGCGGGATCCGCTTGGCTGCGGCGCCTGTCAAGGAAGCCGAAGTTTCCGTGCCGGAAGCACCTGAAGCACTGCAGCCGAAGCAGACTGCACAGAAGCCGAAAACGAGCGGTTCAGCATCCATAGAGGAGCTTGCGAAAAACGCAGTGCCGTTTGATAATTGGCCGGAGATCATCGCAATGATGAAGGAGTATTCCACGTCGGTCGCGTCGGCGTTCAGGGGGTCAAACGCGTATACGAGCGGCGATTACATGCTGATCGACGCTTCGGAGTTTGCATTCGGACTCCTGAAGCAGGCAAGTCAGCGTGACAAGATCCGCGAGATGATCCAGCAGGTTGCCGGTCGTCCCTATAAATTAGGGCCGTACAAAGCACCGAAAAAGGAAGATAAACCGAACAATTCACTCGATGCATTCCTGCAGGATATGCGGGCTTCGGGTGTTGAAATTGAAGAAAAATAAATTATTATAAGGAGCAAACGATTATGAAGGCACGTTTACCGCAAGGTGTTGGCGGCGGCGGAGTTGGCAATCTCCAGCAGCTGGCACGTCAGGCACAGAAAATGCAGGAAAGAATGGAGCAGATCACTGCTGAGCTGGAAGTAAAGGAATATACCGCAGCTTCCGGCGGCGGAGCTGTTAAGGCTACGGTTACCGGTAAGATGGAAGTTAAGTCCGTTGAGATCGAGCCGGATGTTATCGACCCCGATGACGCAGAGATGCTCGGCGACCTCGTGACTGCTGCTGTCAACGAAGCACTCAGTGCAGCTGCTGCAGAGAGAGAAGAGAAGGTCGGCGCAATTTCCGGCGGCATGAATATTCCGGGGATGTTCTGATCATGGCGGGATATCATGTTCCGCCTTTGGAGCGGCTTGTCGATAAATTCGAAAGTCTGCCCGGCATCGGACATAAGTCTGCGCAGCGTATCGCCTATCATATTTTGAACATGAGCCGTGAAGAGGCAGATGCATTTTCCAAAGCGATCACGGATGCGCATGAAAATATCCACTATTGCTCTGTGTGCTGCAATTTAACGGACAGCGATCTGTGCCCGGTTTGCCGCAGCGATAACAGAGATAAGTCCATCATCTGCGTTGTTGAAGACCCGAGAGACGTGTTTGCGCTTGAGCGTACGAATGAATTTAATGCGTCTTATCATGTGCTGCACGGTGCGATCTCGCCGCTTGGCGGTGTCGGTCCGGATCAGCTGCGCATCAAGGAGCTTCTAAAGCGTGTGCAGAGCGCAGAGGTGCAGGAAGTTATTATGGCGACAAACCCGACCGTTGAGGGTGAAGCGACCGCTATGTACATTTCCCGTCTCTTAAAGCCGCTCGGCATTCGCGTGACACGTTTGGCGTACGGTATTCCTGTCGGCGGCGATTTGGAATATGCGGATGAAGTGACGCTTTCGAGAGCGATCGAGGGCAGACAGGAGCTGTAATATGGAGTTTATTCAATCGAAGGATATCAAGGCGATGTCCAATCCCGGTGTCGTTTCCCATCAGCTGCTAAATCCGGACAATGCACCGGAAAGCCGTGTGACGATCACCCGCGTCCATCTGGACCCGGGTGCTGAACAGCCGCGCCATACGCATGAAGCTTCCGAGCAGATCTGGTATGCAGTGCAGGGTGAGGGAACACTGCTGCTTGCAGACGGTGCTGAAAAGGCTTTTGAGTCGGGGGATGTTGTCCGCTTTGCAGCGGGCGATGTGCACGGGCTCAGAAACACCGGAAACGAAGTGTTTATCTACATTTCGGTCACCACACCGCCCATTCACTTCGGCTACGCTTATCAGAAGCAGAGCTGACACGTTTCGATTGACAAATATAATTTTTCGTAGTATATTATGTTCCCGACAGAAAGGAAAGGAGGCGTTCTTATGCCCGGTAAGAGTGAAAACAGAACAATTGCGCAGAATAAGAAAGCCTACCATGACTATTTTGTCGAGGAGAGCTTTGAAGCTGGAATAGAGCTGTTCGGTACGGAGGTGAAATCCCTGCGGCAGGGACGCTGTAATCTAAAGGATGCATGGTGTTCCGTCGTTAACGGAGAAATGATCCTCAACGGCTGTCATATCAGCCCATACGAGCAGGGCAATATTTTCAACAGAGATCCGATGCGTGTACGCCGCCTTTTGATGCACAAGCGCGAGATCATGCGTCTGTACGGCTATTCCAAAATCGAAGGCTATTCTTTGATCCCGCTTTCCGTCTATTTCAAGGGCTCGCGTGTAAAGGTGCAGGTTGGCCTGTGTAAGGGCAAAAAGCTTTACGACAAGCGCGCCGACATGGCTGCACGAGACGCAAAACGCGATCTGGACAGAGCAATCAAAGAAAGAAACCGGTGATACTTAAGCGGCAAACGCCGCTTATATATGGGGATGTAAAGGTTTCGACGGGGGTTGGAAGCCCCGGTAAGCGAGTAGCGGGGCGGGACCGCTATAAAATCCGCAAACTTAAATTTAAACGACAACAATACAGTTGCTGTTGCTGCTTAATTAAGCAGCCGTTCTTACCCGCAGGACCGCGGGCGGGATAAGAGCGTCGATTAGCGGTGCACGTGCGCGGGGCGACGCCTTTGACCCCGCCATGAATCAAAGGCTACCAAGGTGCAAAGCCTGCCGTTCGGCGCTGCACTGAGGGAATCTTAAAAGACCGGCTACACTCGTAGAAAGCCCCGGTAACTGATCTTCGGACGCGGGTTCGACTCCCGCCATCTCCACCAAAAGAAAAAGGACGCCTTGTGCGTCCTTTTTCTTTTGGCGAAATGGTGTCTTGAGCCGAAGCCAGCAGCGCAAGCCGTTTAGGATGACAAACCAATCTCCCCAACTAAGGATAAAAACGCTGCCGCGGAACGCGGTCAAAGGCAAAGTGGGCCGACTCCCGCCATCTCCACCAAAAATCGACAGGTTTCGACCTGTCGATTTTTTATCCATTGCGAAAGCAAT
>JAGAOD010000157.1 GCA_017623855.1 Clostridia bacterium | reverse complement strand
TTTTCCGCGGAAGCGCCGATCGTCAAGTAAGAAAGGAGCGACGCAAATGCCAAAGTCAGCGCAATGAATTTGCGCAGTTTTCTTCTGAGCTTTCTCTTTTCGCTGTAACGCATTTACTTCACTCTCCTTTCTTTGAAATATTTCTTAATCAAGACTTGTTTCTGCTAATTCGTTCGAGTTGTGGGTTACTTTGATCTCCCCGCCGGTATACCCGCCGGTCTTAAAGAAGCGGTAGCTGCGGGACTGGTACGCACCCAAAGCAAGATCTATCGGACTTGTTTTTCCCTCAAGGTCATCATCGGTCGCGTCGGGGATCAACCCGTCGGGCAGCTCGATCTGAACGTCGCCTCCTACGCTCTCCGTCCAGACCGTCAGGAGGAGGTACTCACCCTCGTCGAGGGTGTTTTTGTATATATTCGTATCCGGCGGCAGCACCGTGACGGTCGCCGAAAGTGTTTTCTCATATCCGTTTTTGCCCGTTGCGACGATGTTATACTCCGTTTCCGGTGCAACATCCACGGTGACCACTGCTGTATTTTTACTGCCGTTAATCAAATTTCCGGGCTCTCTGTCCACCCCGTTCACCGACACTGTATACTGAATATCCAGCTCGGAAACGAGCAAACCGTCGTAGTTTCTGAGCTCAAACTGAAATTCCGTCGTGCCTGGGCTCAGCTCGTATCTCGCTGTGCCGTCCGCCGTTAAGTAATCGCTCGTAAAATAGAATGTGTCCGCCTTGACCTCGATGTTATTGTCGGTCTCCTTGCGGTATTTCGCCGAAGCGCTCCATGTAAATGCCGCTATGACCGCCAAAACAGAGCACAGGACCGTGTACACGATCCATCTTTGTCTGCCGGGCTTCGCGGTTCCATGCTCTTTTTCCTGCATAGAAATCTCCTTTCCTTAGTCGACCTGCTCGGTGATGAGCGTGAGCTCGACCAAGTCTACTCGTCCCATGTATTTATAGTCCGCCGCACCGTCCCATGAAACGACCAGCTTACAGTCTTCTGCGGCGTCCGGGGCGATCTCCACGCCTTCGAGGGCATCGGCGATCTGCCCGCCCATGCTGATCTGAAATTTCAGCGGCAGATTCTCATACGGGTTATTCGCCTGGATCTTACAGCGAATGCGAACCTCGCTGTCGTTATCTATAGTGAAAATCGCCTCGGCTTCTGTGTCAGGATCGATATGCAGACGAATGCTCTCACTCAGCACCAGACCCGTTTCCGTCACGGAAAACTTTGCGACCCGCGCATTGTCCGCAGCTTCTGCGCGGGTGGTATATCTCGCGTAGAGACCGCCGGTCAGATGAAACGAAAAAAGTGTGAGACAAAGCAGAACGCAGGCACAGAGCATCGGGATATTCATTTTTGCTCTCGGCTGCCTGTTTTTCATTCCGCTTCACCTCCTTTTTCAAACCTGTTCCTTCAGGCGATTGATCTCGTCAATGATCTTCTGCCGTTCCTCGTCGTCCTTTTTCTTTTCGTTCCTGCGGGGGATCTCCACAAGCGCGATGGCGAGGGCTGCGACGCACAGTGTACCGACCGGCGTCTTGATAAGCTCGACGAGCGTGCCGACGTACGGAACACTCAGCACGACCCTGCCCTTTACGGCGGAGAGCTCTATGGGCTCGTCGGCAGCATTGTTCGCGTCACCCTTCGTTGTGACCCTGCCGTCCGCGATGTCCGTTATTCTGTGTACCACAAGGCTGCTGCCTTCCTGAAAAACCACCACGTCGTCCACGGCGTAGACGTCGGCTTCTCTGACGAGGATCAGATCGCCGACCGACAGCTCCGGCTCCATGCTGCCGGACAGCACGACCGCCGCGCCGTATCCGAAGGGCATTGGCAGCTGATTACCGACGAGCTTGCCCGCGTTGGCGCTGTAGATATTGAGACCCAGCACCGCGCCGCAAATAAGCAGCGCCGCGATATGCAGTACACCTTTCAGTGTCGGTTTTTTGAATAGCTTTTTCACGTCAGCGTTCCCTCCGCATCCTCTTCGCGCCTTTTGCGGCGGTCGATAAAGATCAGGATCAGGAGGATCACAAGCGCGCCGCAGGCGAGTGTCAGCCACAGCACAAGCTGCGCCTCGTCACCGGTCTTCGGTGCGCCGATGCCGCCGTCGGCATTCGGGTCGGGATTTTCGTAAGAGGTCGCGCAGACCTCGATCGTGAACGTGACCTCCTCGGTGATCGTCATGTTGCCGAGCATGGTGTCGAGCACGTCGTCGCCCTCAAACGGCCATTTCCAGTCGAGCGTATAGTAGGCATATTTGCCCGCGCCGAGCGTCGTGACGTCCTCCGCGGCGCCGAGCACCTCGGGGGTGGCGTAATTATCCTCGTCGCCGGCGATCCACTTGCCGTCATAACGGGAAAGTCTGCCGGTGATCGGGATGACGGTGTCGTCGGGCGTGATGTACGTATTGACCTCGACCTCGCTGTCGAGCGCAACATTGCCCGTGTTCTTTATCTTGAAAACATAGGAAAATTCCATGCCGGGGGCGATGACCTTCTCGCCGTCGACGCTCTGCACGGTGATCTCCCCGGTCCCGTTTTCGTCGGAGATCCTGAAGATCTCAAACGTCGAATTCGTTGTCCAGACCTGATCGTCGTCGAAGGTCTCGGCGCTCGGGTTCTTCTCAAACCCGCCGTGTCCTCCTGTCCCGGGCGCTTCCGGCTCGGGCGCACTTTCCGGGGCTTTCGGCGCGTCGGGCTTTTTCTCCCCGCCGTCCGGCGCCGGCGTCACGGTCTCCGGGATGAGGGGGATCGCGCCGCTGTCATCGGGAAGATAAGTATTCAGCACAAGGGAATAACCGATCGTCGTGACGGCGACCAGCACAAAAAGGACGACTACACACAGCCAAAGAATACGGCTTCTGTCTCTTTTCTCCTTTTTCATCGGCTGTCTGCACCTCCTTTTCGTTTTCGCCCTGCGGCCTTTTCGGGAAACAAAGTGCTTTTTGCTTTCCGAAAAAACAGCAGATGCCGCCCGACCCCTACCACGCCGGAGCCGGGCGGTTTATCAGCTTAGAATTTTTAAGTTGACTAAGTTATGTATTAGTCGACCTGGGTGACGGTGATGTCGATCTGGATACCGGTGTTGAGATTGTAATCCTTATCCATTCCCGCTACGAGAGTTGTGCCCTCATTGGGATCATTAATTCCTGTATACTTACCCTTAACCGAATTTGCATCGGCAGCAAGATCGCCAAGGATTGTATCTGCAAGGTCATTTTCATCGATATCCCAAGCCCAAGTGATCTTCAAATTACCAACCTCATTGAAGAGATTAGTGTTAGAATCGTAAGTTTTAGTCAATCCCTCAAGCTTGGAAGCTAAGGTCGCAAGATTGACGTTTTCGGCATCTGTTACAGCAGTATACGTACCTGTACCACCCTTATCCTGCCACAATGTATACTTGACAGGCTCATACTTTGTAGCTACCTGTGCAATATCATCTGCACCTGTTGTTACGTCATCATAGAAACCTGGTGCAAGGAATACATCATATGTATCTTCAGTAACAGCAATTGCGACGTTAACATCTACTTCCGGAGTACCGGTAATAGAAAACTCTATTCCATCTTCAGAGCTTTTTGTTCCGGGGGCCACAACCTTCACATCAGACTTTACGGTTACTGTGTTATCAACCGCATCATCTGCACCGGGAGTATCATTGGTTGTGGTAAGATATGTCTTGCCAAACAAAGAACCACTTGCGGTAACCGTAACACCAAACTTCGCAACACGAGCGGTGTCGGATGCATCTGCGGTTGTCACATACTTCGCAAATGTGCCGGAAATGACACTGGTGGTCAGAAGGACTGCAACCAGCAGAGCGGAAGCAGCTCTCATCATTTTGTTTTTCCTCATCGTAGAAAAACTCCTTTCTTTGTGCGTTCGTTTGAACGCGTTAGTTAAGTATTCTTCCCTTTCCCGGGAAGATAGAGTACCGGGCATTCTGTCGAATGACCCATCCGCAGAGAATGCCGCGGCATTTATATATCATCCCCGGACGTGGCTTCCGAGGGAAGAATATACGAAATTTGGCTTACTCGGCGTCTTCCACCTCAGCCTTTTCCTTCAGAGCCTTCTCGGCGCGCAGCGCTTCGAGCTCCTTCATGAGCGCGTCGGTGTCGCTCTGCTTGTTCTTCTCGTAGATGCGGCGGCGGATGATATCGTAGCCGACAAGGAGAAGGATGGGCAGTACGACGCAGACGATGAGGCCCGCCGTCGACTGCATGAACATCGCAACATGTCCGACGTTCGGGATGCGAGACATATAAATGCCGACTAAGTTTTCGGCAGGAACGAGCAGCTTATCTTCCGTGTTGTTGTTGTCACCGCGTGTGCGGAACAGCAGCGCGCCGTTTTCTTCAACGACCTCTGTAACGCGGTGCGTTACGATGCTCGTGCCGTTGCCTGCGGGGTCAAAGAACGCGATGACGTCGTTCATAGCGATCTCCTCGGCCTCTGCCGTGTTGCAGATGATGAGGTCGCCGCTTTCGATCTCCGGGTACATGGAGTCCGTGAGGACGATGAGCGGGAACGTGCCGCCGATGCTCGGGACCTCGTCCTTATTCACGTAGCTCTTGACGATGAGCGTCAGGTTGATGATAAGGATCGGTATCAAAATAACGCACAAAACCGTGCCCACCACCGTTAAGACCTTATGTGTTACGGAAGTCTTTTCTTTTGCCATGAAATATACCCCATTTCTCATATTCACGCCGCTTTTCGCAGTCGGAAAAATCTTCGTTTCAGCCTCGCCGTACCCCGAAAACCGCATGGGAACGGCAAAAAGCCGATAAAATGCCAATCTTAGTAATAACAATAATAGCATAATTTTTAGCCGTTTTATTAAGGCGGAATGAAACGCACGATTTGCGGAATGAACGGCAGTCGAAAGCGTTGAATTTGCGCTTTCTTTGCAGTATAATGATGCTGTGAAAATATAGCGCTTAACGAACGGAGGTGCTGCGATGATCCGGGTCGCCATTTGCGATGATTCCCTACCCTTCCTGCGTCAGACAAAATTCATGCTTGACCATTATGAGGGCTTCAAAAACAGAATAGACACCGAGCTGTTCGAGGACGGCGACACGCTTCTTGCGGCACATCTCAAAAGACCGTTCGACATCATCCTGCTCGACATCGTGATGCCGCTCTTGAACGGCATTGACGCCGCAAGAGAGCTGCGCGAAAAGGACCAAAACGTCAAGATCGTTTTTCTCACGTCCTCCGCCGAATTTGCCGTGGAGTCCTACACGGTCAAGGCGAGCAATTATTTGCTCAAGCCCCTTGACCCGGAGAAGTTCTTCGCCTGTCTGGATGAGCTGCTCGCCGAAATACAGTCGGCGTCCCGTTATATCACCGTCAAGGGCATTGACGCCGCACACCGCATCCCGCTTTCGGACATCGAATACGTCGAAAGCCAGGGCAAGCGCATCATCTTTTCGCTGATCGGCAGTCGCACCGTGGAGTCCCTCGAGCCGCTTTACCGTTTTGAAAGCACGCTTGACCTTCGCGACGGCTTCTTTAAGTGCCACCGCAGCTATATCGTTAACATCCACAACATCGACAGCTATTCCCACTCGGAGATCGTCATGCGCTCCGGTTTCAGAGTACCGATCTCCAGAAGCTGTCAGAAGGATTTTGAAAGCGTCTATTTCCGCGTGGTTTTCGGAGAGGCGGGTGATACGCCGTGACCGAGACCGTCCTTTTCTTCGTGCATTACGCGCTGCTCCTGCTTTTCGGCATTACGCTCTCCTTTGCGTTCTGCGGTCTGCGCTTCACAAAGAAGAACTGCCTGATCCTTCTTGCACTCTTCCTGTTCTGCGCGGTACTGCAGATCACCGTATATACCACGCTCGGCGAAGCGAAAACATGGCAGCTGTACCCCGTCATCGTGCATGTGCCGCTCGGCATTCTGCTGGGCGCTGTGTTCAGAAAGCGTCCCGTTTCCGTGCTCGCGTCCGTTTCGCTTTCTTATCTGTGCTGTCAGCCGTCGAAATGGATCAGCATTCTCGCGGATATCCTCACACATAATAATGTGGTCGCGCTGAGCGTGCGGAGCGTCACCCTGCTGCTCGGCGGTTTCCTTTTAGCCTATTTCCTCGCGCCGTATATTTACAAGATATTCAGCAACAAGGATAATAAGACAACCTTCGTCATCGGCTGCATTCCGCTGACGTACTACCTGTTCGACTACGCCACCACGGTCTACTCGGACCTTTGGAACACAAATCACCGCGTCGTCGGCGAATTTTTGTCCTTTTTGCTCTGCGCCTCCTTCATCACCTTCTGCATCCTCTATTACAAGGAATACGAGAAAAAGGCGGACGCCGAGCGCAAGGAGCAGATCGTTGAGATCACCGCACAGCAGCAGATGAAGGAGATCGATGCCATAAGAAAAAGCAACCTTGAAACGAGGCTGCTCCGTCACGATATGCGGCTTCTGCTCAGCAATCTCGCGCTGAGCATCGAGCAGGACGACAAGGAGACCGCGCTCAAGCTGATCTCCGGCTACACGGAACAGGTCGAGAAGGTTTCCCTGCGCCGCTACTGCGAGAACGACACGATCAACTACATCCTGCAAAACTACGAGAGCCGCTGCCGCGACCTCGGCATCCGGTTTAACGCGGATGTACAGATCGGAGAATTCACTTTGGATGAAGTCCTGTTCTCTTCCATTCTCTCGAACGCCCTCGACAACGCGATCAACGCGCAGGCGGCGCTCCCCGAGGAGCAGAGGACCGTAACGCTGATGCTGAAGGACTCGGGCGGCAAGCTCCTGCTCTCCGTAAAGAACCCCTATAAGAACAGACCCGTTTTCATAGACGGCCTTCCGGTCGCAAGCAAACAGGGGCACGGCTACGGCACGCAGAGCATTCGCTACATGACCGAGCGTCTCGGCGGCAAATGCCGCTTCGTCCTGCAGGATAACATATTCGTTCTGCAGATCGTTCTGTAAACAAAAAGGAAGTCTCGCGACTTCCTTTTTTCATTGCAGGAAACCTTCTTGTCTCCTTTTCTTCCTTGTGTTATAGTTATTCCGGACGACCGGAATTTACCGGTAACGGAGGATATGACCGTGCATGAGAAAAAACGCTGCAGATGGTGCAATTTGAAAAATCCGCTCTACATCGAATATCACGACAACGAGTGGTGTCAGCCGAATTTTGACGACAGATATCTCTACGAAATGCTGATCTTAGAGTCCTTTCAGGCGGGTCTTTCGTGGGAGTGCGTCCTGAACAAACGTGAAAGCTTTCGCGCGGCATATGATGCGTTTGACCTTAACAAGGTCTGCATGTACGACGATGCAAAGCTTCTCGCCCTCAGCCGCGACCCGGGCATCATCCGAAATAAGCTCAAGATCCGTGCAAGCATTCAAAACAGCGTGATTTTCAAAGAGATCGTTCTCGAATACGGCTCATTTTACGCCTATCTCAGGTCTTTTGCGGGCGACCGCATCCTCTATGAGACAGACAAAACAACGAACGCGCTGTCCGACGCCATCTCCGCGGACCTCAAAAAGCGCGGTATGAAGTTTGTCGGCTCGACGATCATTTACGCGTATCTGCAGGCGATCGGGCTGATCTATTCGCACAACAAAGACTGCTTTATGTACAAAGAAGAATAAATAAGCAGAGCCGCCCAGGCTATACCGAAGGCGGCTCTGCTTATTTATTATCTTTTTAGGAAGCGTCAAGAAGACGGGATAAAATCAAAAGAAAAACTTACGCTTTAAGACCTCTCGTGCGGGACGGCTGATCGCAAGATATATGAGCAGACCGCCGAAAAGCACGAGCACGACGAGCGGATAGACCGACCAGCCGATAAAGCGCATATTGAACGTGATGCCCATCAGAAACTCAACGAGCATCGAAAAGCCCCCGAGGGCGATCAGCATGCCGCCAATAATGTACAGGCGACCCCTACGGACATAGTAAAGCAGCGTCACAACCGCGCAGACGATGAGACAAAAACCGCCCGTTACGGGAAATGCAAAGCTCAAAAACCAGTTTCCGCTCGTGGTAAGGTCGATGTACAAAAGATACAGACCTGTCGCGACAAAATTGCACGGCGCAAAAATGACCGGATTCGGCTTATTGAACCACAGCGGCAGCGCGAACATGATGTACGCGACAAGAAGCGCACCCGCGGCATAACCGAACCAGTCGAACCGCCCGTCAATGAGGAGATCCGCAAAAAAGCAGGTCACAAGCGGGATCATAAACAGGATGATCAGCGCGCCGCACAGCGCCTTGGTGCCGGCCTTGATGTCCGGCATTTTATTTTGTGGATACAAGGGCTTGCCCTGCGTTCTTTCGATATCCGGATGATAAACGGCAGTTGAGCACAGCGGACATTTCTGTTCCGAGTCCGCAAGCTTTACACCGCAATTTACACAATACATAACCGGTCACCTCTCATTCAGATTGCTCTCCACCGTAACCGGCAGACCGATATCCCGAAGCACAGAAAAGAAATGTCTTTCGAGCTCCGCGTCCTTGATGTTACGAATGAAGCTGATATAGACCGTGTCCCCGAAGGACAGCACGCCGCAGTTATACGGCGCGGCTGCCTGCACACCGAGCACAAAATCAAATCGCTCGATGTGGTTTTCCATAACGGGCGGCACCTGCACCCGCCCGAGATTTGAGAGGCTCAGACACGATTTTTTCTCGCCCACACTGTCGAAAACCGCTTTCATCACGAGGTTTTTGAG
>JAGAOD010000020.1 GCA_017623855.1 Clostridia bacterium | reverse complement strand
TTACGAGTACCTCGCAGGCAACACCGCCGGCATGGAGCTGAACGCCTGCGCACAGCGCGGCATCGACCTCGGCTGATATATTTGAAAACGACAAAAGCGATACGGGCTTTCGCCTGTATCGCTTTTAATTTTACATAACACTAATTTTTAATTATCCCGTCTCATCGGATATGCGCTGTAAAGCTCGAAAAATCGGCACATGTAAATCAATAGTTTACATAATAACTTTACCGTAATTTTCAGCGCTTGACATGCCCCGCGTCGACGACAACGCGGTAGCCGGCGTTCTGCACGCGTGTTCTGAGGTCATTGACGCTCTGCGCGGCTTCCGCACCGGAGTGGATCTTATTGTCATAGAGCGTGTAAAGCGCGCGCACATCGCTCGGGGACAAATTCGGCATGACGACATTCGCGCCCGCCTTGAGCCCTAACTCGCGGCCTTCGGGGTGAATGGTGCCGAGCGCCGTGGTGGACGGCAGGAGTGCCCACGGGAACATGAGACGAAGCACCGCGACAAGGCGCAGGGTCATTTCCAGCGTGCCGCTCTTTTCATTTGCAAACGGCGTCTGCGCGTGGGTGATGTACGGCCCGATGCCGATCATGTCGGGGCTTAATTTCTGCAAAAAGCGCAGATCTTCAATGAGGTTCTCCGTCGTCTGACCGGGCGAGCCAACCATAAAGCCGGAGCCGACCTGATAGCCGATCTCCTTGAGCGCATAGAGGCAGCTTTTTCTCTCCTCCGGGCTCAGCTCCGCGGGGTGCAAAGTGCGGTAATGCGCGTCGTTTGCGGTCTCGTGACGCAGGAGATAGCGGTTTGCGCCCGCCTTGAAGTATTTTTCATAGCTCTCCTTCGACTTTTCACCGATCGAGAGCGTGATGGCGCAGTCGGGGTACGCTTCGCGGATCGCCGAGACGATCTCACAGACGCGCTCGTCCGTAAAATACGGGTCCTCGCCGCCCTGTAAGACGAAGGTACGGAAGCCGAGCGCATAGCCCTCCCTGCAGCAGGCTAAAATGTGTTCCTTAGTGAGGCGGTAGCGCTCCGCACAGCGGTTGTCGCGGCGGATGCCGCAGTAATAGCAGTTATTTTTGCAGTAATTCGTAAACTCGATAAGCCCGCGGATATAGACTGCGTCCCCGTAACGCGCACGGCGCACGCGATCCGCCGATTCAAACAGCGCTTTGTCGTACTCGTCGGTCTCCAGCAGCGTTTTGAGCTCGCTGTCCGAGAGATCGCCTTCCTTTTCGAGCTTATTTACAAGTGTATATTCCATAATTATGTAAACCTCTTTTCGCCTTTTGCCATGTACACACACAGCACTTGCAATTTCGTTTGAATTCCTTTATAATTATATATATCTACAGACCCGCAGTCAATCGCTCTGCGGCAACAATTTTCAAACTGGAGGAATTGTAATGAACAAAGGTTATCTTGGCGACAACATCCCGAAGCTCGGCTTTGGTCTGATGCGCCTGCCGATGATCGGCGAAGAGATCGATATGGAGCAGACGATCTCCATGGTCGACACCTTCATGCAGAAGGGCTTTACTTATTTCGACACCGCTTATGTTTATATCAACGGCAAGAGCGAGGTCGCAGCACGCGAAGCACTCGTCAAGCGTTATCCGCGCGACAGCTTCACCGTCGCAACAAAGCTCCCGCTGTGGGACAATGTTGAGACCGAAGAAGATATGCAGAGAATTTTCGACACATCCATGGAGCGTCTCGGCGTCGATTACATCGACTTCTATCTCCTGCACGCAATGGACAAGACAAAGTTCGAAAAGGCTGACGCGATCGGCGCTTGGGACTTCATCTTCAAGATGAAGGAGCAGGGCAAGATCCGCCACTGCGGCTTCTCCTTCCACGACAGCGCAGACGTCCTCGACGAGGCTCTGACAAAGCATCCGGAAGCAGAGTTCGTTCAGCTGCAGATCAACTACCTCGACTGGGAGAGCGACAATGTTCAGGCAAGAAAGTGCTATGAGGTCTGCCTCAAGCACAATAAGCCGATCGTCGTTATGGAGCCGATCAAGGGCGGTTCCCTCGCTTCCATGGCTGAGTCCGCACAGTCCGTTCTGACGAACGCTAACCCGGACGCATCCGTTGCTTCCTGGGCTGTCCGTTACTGCGCAGGTCTCGACAACATCGTGACCGTTCTCTCCGGTATGTCCACTCAGGCACAGATGGATGACAACGTTTCCTACATGGAAAACTTCCAGCCGCTGAGCGAGGAAGAGAGCGCAACGCTGAACAAGGCGATCGACGCGCTGAACGCGATCCCGACGATTCCCTGCACAGCCTGCCGTTACTGCGTAGACGACTGCCCGCAGCAGATCAACATTCCGGAGATCTTCAAGGCTATGAACGGCTACAAGCAGTTCGGCAATGCAGCCGGCACCAATAAGCCGTTCAACCAGTGGAACTATAACCGCGCAACAAAGGACGGCGGCAAGGCAAGTGACTGCATCCAGTGCGGTTCCTGCGAAGCACACTGCCCGCAGCACATCAACATCATCGAAGAGCTGAAGGCTGCAGCAGCGGTTTACGAGGCATAATTTCAAAGCAAAGTTTAAGGGAGTATCTCAATCGAGATACTCCCTTTTTTATGCTTTATTTTACAGAACGAGAAGCGGGACGGCGGTCATGCAGGTTTCGATCGCCGCTCTGTCGGGCAATGCAGGGATCGCGCCCTTCTTCGTCGCGCAGACGGAGCCTGCGGCGTTGCCGAATTTTGCGGCGTCGGTGAGCTCATCGAGCGTGAGGTCGGACACGGGCTTTTCGGTCTCCATGAGCTTTGTGAGGAATGCGCCGAAGAAGCTGTCACCGGAGCCTGTGGTGTCGATGACCTTCGTGTCATATGTCGGAAGGGAAACACAGCCGTCCTTCGCGCAGACGACGCAGCCCTTTGCGCCGCGCGTGACGACGACGACCTTGACACCGAGCTCGAACAGCGCCTTTGCGCCGTCCTCAATAGCGGTACAGCCCGTGAGCATTTCAAGCTCCTCGTCCGCTGCCTTTACAACGTCTGCAAGCGGCAGAAGGCTCTTCATCGCCTGGATGCCGGTCTCGTCGTCCGGCCAGAGCGGCTGACGCCAGTTCGGGTCGTATGCGGTGATGACGCCGTGTTCTCTTGCGAACGCGACGAGCTCGGGCACGGCGGTGCGGGCGGGCTCCGCCGTCAAGAGGAGTGAGCCGAAGCACAGAACCTTAGCCGCGGCCAAATCGTCCTTATCCACATCCGCAAAGCGGATCTGTGTGTCCGCACCGGGGTCGCGGTAGAAGCTGAAGTCGCGGTCGCCGGTCTCGGAAAGCTGTACGAACGCAAGGGACGTCGCGGCATCATTTGTCAAAAACATATTCTTCGTGTCGACGCCGTTATCGACGAGCGTCTGCTTCAAAAACGTGCCGAACATATCCTGTCCGACCTTGCCGATGAAGCCTGCGTCCACGCCGAGACGCGCGGCCTGCACCGCGACATTTGCCGGTGCGCCGCCGGGGTTCTGCTCAAAGATCGGGATGCCCGCGTCGGTCTTTCCGGTCGGGGTAAAGTCGATCAGCATTTCGCCGAGGGAATAAAACTTTGCCATGTTGATTTTCCTTTCTCAGAGAATGCCGTCGTCAAGGCATCTCAAAACAAATTCACTGAAAAGTGAGTTCGACCACGCGAACCACGGGCGCGTGAACTGCGCCGGGTCGTCCTTGTGGAAGCCCTCGTGCATGAAGCCCGTGTCGGCGTCGGCGCCGACGAGCATATCGAGCAGCGCACGGCATTCGTCGGCACTTGTGGAGGTCAGGCCCTGCATGGAAAGCGCGATGTGCCAGATATAATCGGGCGGCGTGTGCGGACTGCCCACACCCTTTGCCGCCTTGCCCTCATAATAATACGGGTTTTCACGGCTCAAAACGAACGCGCGGGTGTTTTTGTATAGTTCGTCCTCCGCGCTGCAGTAGCCGAGGTACGGAATGGACATAAGGCTCGGCACGTTTGCGTCGTCCATGAAGGTGTAATGCCCCATGCCGTCCGTCTCATAGGCATACATTCTGCCGAAGACCGGATGCTCGACGACGCCGTAGGTCTCGATGCCCTCGCGGATCTCTGCCGCTAATTTTTCGGCACGGGCGGCGAGCGCTTCGTCGTGATAGAACGTGCGCATGATCTCCGCCGTATAGCCTAAAGTCACGACCGCAAACATATTCGACGGGATCAGATAGCCGTAGTTGCAGGCGTCGTCACTCGGACGGAAGCCCGACCACGTCATGCCGGTCACAGCGACCGGTGCACCGCGTCCGTCGTGCGTGAGCGTGTCGGTCGGCGGGCAGTTTTCGCGGCGGAAGAAATAGGGCGACCTGCTGTGATCCTGCTCGGTCGTAAAGACGTCAAGGATCTTCTCGGTGCTCAGCTTATACTGTTCATCAAACTGACCCGTACGGCCGGTCTCCTTCCAGAGCAGCCACGCGAGCCGGACGGGATAGCAGAGCGAATCGATCTCATACTTTCGCTCCCACACCCAGCCGCTTTCGAAATCGGTCTCGTCCTTTTCCGCTTCATACGGCGCTTCGGGCGGCAGCTTCAGAAAGATCGGCGCATATTTGCCCCAGCACATGCCGTTGTCCGTTTCGTTAAAGGCATTCGCATACGGGTCGATCGCGATGCACTTAAACTGGCGGTTCACAAGACCTTCGATCATATCCGCGGTCTCGCTGTCCGTCTTTGCGACGGGCAGATAATGCTGCACCTGCGCGGTGGAATCCCGGAGCCACATGGCGGGAATATCGCCGGTGATGACGAAGGTGTCCTTCTCGGCGATGCGCTTTACCGTGGTATCCACCGTATTCGGGTAACAGTTTCCAAAAAGCGCCGCGAGCTTTTCGTTTCCGGAAAGCTTTTCACAGACGCGTTTGACTTCCAAATTGATCGCTTTCATGGCCTACCTCAAAAACCCTTAATGAAGCCGACGGCGAGGTCAAACCACTTTGCGGCCTGCGGGACGATATGCTCCGGTGCGCTTGCGGTCAGCTCGTTGCAGAGCGACAGACCGTGCACGCCCTCGGGGAACAGGTGGAACTCCGTTTTGATCTTCTGTTTCTGCAGAGCGGAAACCATGAAGAGGGAGTTTTCGACCGGGACGGCGCCGTCCGTCTGCGTGTGCCAGAGGAAGGTCGGCGGTGTGTCCTCGTTAACGGAATTTTCGAGGGAGAAATCTTCCTTTTCCGCATCATAGCGGTCGCCGAGCAGGTTTCTGAACGAGCCCTCGTGCGCGAACGGGCCGGAGGTGATGACCGGATAGGACAGGATCTGACCCGTCGGGCGGAGCATTTCCTTGTCGCAGCCGAGTGCCTCCGCAACGAACGGACGGCTCCAGAAATTGCCGTAGCTGCCGGTCAGGTGAGAGCCGGCGGAGAAGCCGATGATGAAGATCTTCTCGGGATCACAGCCATAGTTTACGCCCTCCTCACGGACGTATTTGACGGCACTTGCCAGCTCCAAAAGGGCGGTCGGGAAGCGTGCCGGGGCTACGGAGTAGCGGACGATCATCGCATTGAAGCCGGCTGCCAGCATGCCGAGGGCGATCGGCTCAGCTTCGCGGTCGCTCGTCATGACGTAACCGCCGCCGGGGCAGACGATGACGGTCGGACGCTTTTTGATGGGCAGCTCCGGCGAAAGATTCTGAAAATATGTGTACATATAGGCGTAGTCCAAAGAACCAGCCGCGTTCAGCTTGATTTTTTCATGCAGCATAAGGTCATCTCCTAAATTTTGGTGTGGATCTCTCATGCATTAAGTATAGCAACAGTTCTATGATACTGCAAGATTTTTTCACCGAAACCGCGCTTTCCAAAGTAATCTTTTTTCTGTGCAAAGGTTGACGCGCGCGCGCGGAAAGACTATAATAATGATGAACAATTATGCTCTGAGGAATACGTTTTTAGCTATATTTCCCAAATATCCGACACGGTGAAAGGACAACAGCTATGAAATACAAGATCCTTGAAATCGATCCTCTGCTTAAACCCTTTGAGAATGATATCAATATCCGCATGAATAACCTGAAGGTAAAGAAGAAGATGCTTCTCCAAAAAGGGCAGAAGCTCGTCGACTTTGCAAACGGTCATCACTTTTTCGGCTTCCACCGCGGTGAGGACGGCTGGTACTACAGAGAATGGGCGCCCGGTGCGGACGCAATGTATCTGACTGGCGACTTCAACCACTGGAACCGCCACGCAAACCCCATGACGAAGAAGGAAAACGGCGTTTGGGAGCTGTTCCTGCCGGGCAGGGACGCACTTCGAAACGGACAAAAGGTCCTCGCGATCGTCGTGCACAACGGCGAGGAGCTCGACCGCATCCCGCTTTACGCAAACTATGTCGTGCAGACCCCGGGTACGATCGAATGGAACGCGGAGATCTGTGTTTCCGACGAGCCGTTCAAGTGGACGGACGACGGGTTTAAGCCCGAGAAGAAGCTCTTCATCTACGAATGCCACATCGGCATGGCGCAGGAAGAGGCAAGGATCGGCACGTACAAGGAATTCGAAGACAATATCCTGCCGCGCATCAAGGCGCTCGGCTACAATACCATTCAGATCATGGCGATCATGGAGCACCCGTATTATGCTTCGTTCGGCTATCAGGTCACGAACTTCTTTGCAGCCTCCTCCCGCTTCGGCAAGCCCGACGAGCTGAGATCGCTCGTCAACAAGGCGCATGAAATGGGCATTTGCGTGCTCCTCGACGTGGTGCATTCCCACGCCGCACCGAACTCCCGAGAGGGTCTCAACATGTTCGACGGCACGGAGACACAGTTCTTCCACGCCGGCGAGCGCGGCAACCACGCCGCATGGAAAACAAAGGTCTTTAACTATTCGAAGCCCGAAGTCCTGCACTTCCTGCTTTCGAACCTCAAGTTCTGGCAGGAGGAGTATCATTTCGACGGCTTCCGCTTCGACGGCGTCACCTCCATGCTGTATCACGACCACGGTCTCGGCACGAGCTTCACGGGCTACGCACAGTATTTCTCCATGAACACCGACACCGACTCGGTGACTTATCTGCAGCTTGCAAACGAGCTCGTCCGTCAGGTCAACCCGAACGCGATCACGATCGCCGAGGACACCTCCGCCATGCCGGGTCTCGCGCTGCCGATCTCCGCGGGCGGCATCGGCTTTGACTACCGTCTTGCCATGGGCACACCGGACATGTGGATCAAGATCCTCAAGGAGCGCACCGACGACCAGTGGGATATGTGGGATCTGTGGCTCGAGCTTACTGGCCGCCGCCCGAAGGAGCCGGTCATCGGCTACGTTGAGTCCCATGACCAGGCACTCGTCGGCGACAAGACCGTCATGTTCCGCCTGTGCGACAAGGAGATGTACTGGTCCATGGACCGCGCAAGTCAGAACGTGATCATCGACCGCGGCATGGCGCTGCATAAGATGATCCGCCTTCTCACCCTTTCCCTTGGCGGCGAAGGCTACCTGACCTTCATGGGCAACGAATTCGGCCATCCCGAGTGGATCGACTTCCCGCGCGAGGGCAACGGCTGGAGCTATCAGCACTGCCGCCGCCAGTGGAGTCTCGCCGACAACGGCTTCCTGCGCTACAGCTATCTGAATGATTTCGACAAGGCGATGATCTCGCTCGCGAAGAGAAACAGGGCGCTCACCGGCACCGCAAATCAGCTGTGGGTCGGCAAGGACGAAAAGCTGCTTGTTTACGAGCGCAACAGCCTCGTCTATGCGTTCAATTTCCACCCGACCGCGTCCTATAACGGATTCTTCGTCCCGACACAGGTCGAGGGCGACTATCAGGTCATCCTCTCGTCCGACGGACAGAACTTCGGCGGACAGGGCCGCATCTCGGTCACGCAGACGTACACAGCCACCCGCGCCGAAGACGGACGCATCGGCTTCAAGGTCTATCTCCCGAGCCGCTGCGCCATGGTCTTAAAGCCCGTCAAAAAGCGCAAGAAGTAATTTATAACGGTAAAAAGGGAAGCTCCGGCTTCCCTTTTGTGTTTTGTTCAATGGATTCGAGGTAAAAATTATGTCAATCAACATCAAAGCTTATTCCAATACTGCCGTGACGGCGGCGGCGGCGCTTTTACAGGGTGATAACGCCATCACGTTTTCCGTGCTCGCAAATATTCTGCACGGCACATGCACGATGACCGTGACGGACACGGAAAGCTTCATTCTCTGCTATTCGACTGCGCCGTATCCCGTTTGGGTGTGGTGCAAAGACGACGGCAATGATGCGATCATATCTGATATTTCCGCCGCTTTGCGTACATATTTCCCGGCTGAAAAGGGCTTTCGCTGGAACATGACCTACACGCTCTTTGAAGCGCTTAAAAAGCACGATCCGTACTTTGCACCGCTCTCGACGGCGATGGGGCTTCTCTCCTACCGCATGGACGAGATCCTCCCTGTCTCCCACCCGTGCGCGGGAAGATGTGACCTCGCAAGACCGGATGAGATCGAATTATTATGTAAACTTTGGCACGATGCCTGCTTAGAAATGGAGGGCTTTGACCATAACGAAGACTTCTGCCGTGCACGTGTTACGGAATACATGGAAAAGGGCGGTCTGTTCGTGTGGCGAAACGATGCGGGTGAGATCACTGCGATGACCTCCCGCCGCGACACCGCGCCGTTCAGCAAGGTCGCGACCGTCTACACTGTGCCCGGGCACCGCAGACGCGGGTACGCCATGAACCTCGTCCACGCCGTGTCCGAGGGGATGCTGAATGACGGCTTCACGCCCATCCTCTACACCGATGCAAATTACCCGGCTTCAAACGCATGCTACAAAAAGATCGGCTACCGCGAGGTCGCCGCCCTGTGCTGCGTGGGCAAGAAATAACGAAAAATGGGCGCTGCAGCTTTCCGCGCAGCGCCCTTACTTTATGCAAATTTAATTTTTCACCGCAAATCGGTTCACGCCCCAGACGCCGAGCATGATGAGGAGGAAGGCCGCGGCGCTCGTCAGGTTGAACGGGTCGCGCATCAGAATGATGCCGGACAGGACCGAGACGACCGTCGAAAAGCTGCCGAAGATCGTGGAACGTGTCACGGGTAGGCGCGCCAAAGAGTAATTCGAAAGCATATATGCGCCGACCGACGCCGCACCGCCGAGATAGAGCACGGAGACGATGAAATTCGGCTCGCCGATCGCCGACGCGATCATCGGCAGTGTCCCGCCGCCGAACTGCGCGAAGGCGAAGACAGCAAAGAACACAAAGCCGACCGTGAACATGATATAGGTGATCTCGAACGCGGAGTACTGCTTTGAGAGCTTTCGGACGAGGATCGCATAAAACGCGCCGGACAAATATGCGCCGAGCAGGCACAGGCAGCCGAGCCAAGTATTCTCGCCGTTTGAAGCATTCAGCGAGACCATGAGCACACCGGTGATGGAAAGTCCGATGCAGACCCACTGCTTCCATGTCGGCTTCTCGCGCAGCATGAACACGCCGAGGATCGCCGAAAAGATCGGGCTGATGGACGAAATGATGCCCGTGAACGAGGTCGTCGTATATTTAAGGCCGTAATTTTCGAGCACGAAATAGAGCACAGGCTGCAAAACGCCGAGCAAAACGGGATAGATCAGCTTTTTGCCGCGCAGATCGAGCTTCAAAACGCGAAACACGACCAGAAGATTTAGGATGATCACCGTGACCGAAAAGCGGACGCACAGGAGGATCATCGGCTCCGTGATGTTCAGCGCCATTTTTGAAAACAGATAGCTTAAACCGAAAATGCTGTATGCCACCGCGGCGGCAAGCATACCCTTTCTTTCTTCCGACATATCATAACCTTCTTCGACATAAAATCCGGAGGCCGGCGCCAAAACACCGCCTCCGTTTTTTCGTTTATTCCGTCACACCGAACTGTGTGTCGAGCCATGCAATGCGCTTTATGAGCCATGTTCTGAGCTCTTCCACATTTTCTTCGTATGTAAGCGGAATGGACTGGTCCGCATACGTGCCCTCCTGCACCGCGAGCGTCCAGTTTGCGCCCTCGGGGCTGTAATTCGAACGGAGATCCTCCCCGTAAGCGTCCAAAAGGCGATCCATGAGATTCGTGCCGAGCGCATTGTCCATGACGAGATTGTCCGTGACCGGCTTCATTTCCTGCCAGCGCGCACGGACTCGATCGCGGAAATACGAGTCCTGCACGAGGAACTGATAGTAATTCCCCTGCACCCAAAGCGCCTCGGTGCTGTCACCGCTCTGCGAGCCGTAGCCGGGAAGTGTGCCGACAGCCGGTTTGTTGTGGTATCGGTCGTACTTCGTTTCATAGTACATCTCAGAGACATTGCCCATCGAAAGATCCATGTCCCACGGCGGGCCGGCATGGAGCTTGCCGTCTTTCATATAATAGCGCGTGGAAAACTCGCCGAAGTCGATATCCTTCACAAGCTCGTTGAAAATGAAGAAATCGACAAACGAATCGACGTCGATGACCTGCTCATAGACCGTGTAGTCCCTCGACTGCACCGAACGGCACACATTATAGAGGAAGGACTCATAACCGCCGATCTGAAAACGGGTCGGTTTTTCCGGCTCGTTGATCTGCAGGCGCATGTTCGGGTCGACCGTGATGTATGTGACGCCCTGTTCGGTGCGGTTCAAGTCACACTCAAAGAGCGCGTCTCCGCTTTTAAGGTCGATATCGACGCGGTCGCGGCCCTCGCCGACCGTCTCCATGGCAACGTAAATGCCGCGGTACTCCCCGTTCAGCCACAATTTGCAGTAGCGGAATTTCGACGTGTAATCGATGCCGAGCGCTTCGGCGTATTCGAACGCGAGGCCGACGCGTAAGAGGGACTTATCGAACGGGCTTGCAAGCAGTGCCCACTTTTTCGCCTCTCCCATATTCATGAAATTCGTTTTTTCCTTAAACTTTACGGTGTAGGACTTTTTCGCGACCTCCGCACTGGAATTGCCGCGCACCTTAATCTCACACTCGGTCTCGTTAAAGTCGCCCTCCTCCCACTCGACGCGGACGGTCGCCTTGGAATAGTTCTCCTTCACCGCCGTAAGCGCCGTCCAGTCGATGACGCCGACTAAGTTCGGGTTGTCGCAGGTGACGTAGATATTGCCGATCGCGGGCAGCTCGTCCTCGTAAAAGGGCGTGATCTTCTCAGGCTTTCGGGTCTCGGTCTTATTTGCGGCACAGCCGCCGAAAAGCAGAACGACCGCAAGGAAAAGCGCCAAAATACGCTTTATTTTCATTTTGATTTCCCCCAAACAGAATACTGCAATAATAATAGCATCTTCGCTCAAAAAGAACAAGAGGATGCGAAAATTCCGCGCAAAAGCAGGTTTTGCTTGCTTTATTCTCCGAAATATGCGAGGATTAAAGTAAGAAGGAGAGAGATTTTATGCCACTTTATATGCACAAGCTGTTTCGAAGAATTCTGCCCATGGCGCTCGCCGTGATCCTGTTTTCCGCCTGCGCAGCCGCTCCTGCTTTTCCGGCGTACGACCCGGCGGCGCATTCGGCATCTCCGGCATATCAAAACGCCGCCGAAGAGCTTTTGGACGAATACCGCACATTGCTTTCCGCCGACGAGCTGGACTGGAACGCGAACGCAGACGCCTATGAAAAAGAATACCCGCGCGTCAACCGCACCTATGTCGGCTTTTACCACTTAGGGCTCGTCAACACGCTGTACGCCGCTTTTTTCGACATCGACAAAAACGGGACGGAGGAGCTCTTTGTCGGGCTCGGCGACAAGCGCGACGCGATGGAGGCTGCGGTATATGCTTTCACCGGCGAGACCTTCGTGCCGCTCTCCCTCACCGACACGCCGCACGGCTATCAGCTCATGACGGACGGCACATTTTTACAGAGCGACCGTAGCGGCGAGGTCAAGGCCGTAAAGCGGATCGCCGCGGACGGCTGTACACTCGAGGACGCGGAAAGCGAAGTTATCTCCGTCGGCGACATCCCGACCGAAGAAGACCTTACCGCCCTCGGCGGCAACCTGTACCTTACAAACTGGATGACGGTCACGATCGAAGAAACCACCGATCCGTTTACATAACTTTTATAATCACGTATAGAAACTCCGCCGCATACGTTCATTATCGGACGTGTACGGCGGAGTTTAATTTACATGAAAAACTGTACGATGAACGCGGCGACGCCGACGGCGAGGAACAGCACACCGCCGATGCGCGTGCTGATGATATACATCATCGACGGTTCGGCAGCGGACGCGTATTTGCGGCTTTCGCGGATCTGAAACACAGGCTCCGGCTTCAGCACCATCGTGATGCCGATGAACCAAAAGAAAAGAGCAGCTAAAATGTACATTATTCGTCCTCCTGTGCCATAACAAGGTCATACGCCGCGCGGCGGATGAGGTCCTCCCACGGGTAGACGTCCGTGTCGTGCCCCATGAAGCAGAGGACGAACGGGCGCTTCGCGTAAAGAATGCCGACGTCGTTGCTGAGACCTGTGTCCTCGCCGGTCTTGTGCGCAATGGGCACGCGGTCGCAGAGCTTGCCGTTTAATTTGTGGTCGATCTGCTGATTTTTAAGCGTTTCGATCGCTTCTCTGCAGACTTCTGAGTTTACATAACTTTCATTATACAGCATTTCCAGAAGCGAGCCGATCTCCTTCGGGCAGACCGTATTTTGCAGCCCACGCTCTGCGGCTTCCATGTCGAAAAGCTCGCGGCGCAGGACGGTCTTTTCGAGCCCCATCCTGCGAAAGGCTGCGTTCGCACCGTCGATCGTGCAGAAGCGGATCAGCTTATTCGTCGCGGTGTTGTCGCTGAGGTCGATCATCAGGCGGCAGAGCGTCATGATATCCACGTCAACCGCCCCGGTGAACAGCGTGAGCGCGCCGCAGCTCGGCATTTTCTCATGCTCCTCGACGGTCAGCTTCATGGCGGGGTCGAGCTTCCCGCTTGCGATCTGCTCCAAAATGTGCAGATAGAGCGGAAATTTGATCACACTCGCCGCCAAAAAAGCCTCGTCTTCATTTACGCCGAACGTAAAGCCGGTAATAAGATCCTTATAATACATGCCGAGGTGTCCGGGCAGCGTTTCCATTTCCTTTTGTATGTTCCTGAGCACCTGCAAGGTTCTGTTGTCGGTCATAGCTTTCTCCCGTGTCTTAAAAGACAAGAAAATCGATCTCGTTTTCGTATGCGGCGGCGCTGTTCTTCGCGGAAAGCGCGACCTTAAGCTCGCTGCAGTCCGGCACTTTGCACGCGATCTCCCCGAGGTCGAGCGCGTATCCGTCCTGCGGCATGCAGGTGTATCTTTTCTCAAAAAGCACCTCGCCGTTTGCTTCAGCGCGGACGGAGACCTCGGTCTCGAGCGGGTCGTGATCCCAGATCACAAAGACCTCCGCGGCAAAGTCCTCACCCTTGTCCCGCCGATAGCCGTCGTAGCGGAGGCTGACGTTCAGCGGGCTGAACGCCTTTTCCACCGCGTAATACGCCTTTTTCGGGGTCATGTAGAAGTCGATGAGCGTCGTTGCGGCAAAATTCGGATAGCATTCGTTCGCCTGCCAGATCACACTGCCGCTGTTTTGAAACGCGCGGCGGCGGTTCGCTTCGACCGCATAGCGCAGGCACTCCGCCTGTATGCGCTGGGAGCGCTCGCACATTTCCGTTAGGTCCTTCGGCTTCGAGCCAAACAGCAGCTCGTCGCGCCACGCGTGGTCCCACCACTCGCCGTGGTGACGCCATGTCAGATTTTCGATGACGTTCATGCAGACGAGATCCTTTTCCGGCAGGAATTTTTTGAGGTTTTCATAGCACATCATGCCGTCCATGCCGAATTCACTGTGGAAGTAGCTGTCGGAGCGGTTGTACTTATCATAGAAGTCCGGGGAATAATTCCACGGGCCGTGTACGTCGAAATTCTCGCCCGGCCGGTTGGGGTTCAGGCTCGAGATCGGGCCGAGTCCGGTCGTCGGGTAGAAAAATGTATCCGGTGCATGGTCGTGAAGGATCGCTTTCAAAACCGCGAGCTGCGGGTCGGTCTCATCGAGCGGCCTGTGATCGGGATGCATCAGCTCGTTGCCGCCCGTCCAGCACGCAAGGGACGGATGACTTCTCAGCGTGCGCGCCGCAAATTTCGCAGTGCGGCAGATCTTCTCCACGAATTCCGGCGTCTGCGTCGTGCCGAGCGCGAGACCGGTGCTGCTCTGCGGCATGTCCTGCATGACGAGGATGCCGGCGCGGTCGCAGAGCGTATAGAAAAGCTGTGACTCGATGACGCCGCCGCCCCACACGCGGATGAAATTGACATGCGCCTTTTTGAGCAGGTCGATGAGCTCGATATATCGCTCGTCCGGCGCATAATTCGTCTGCATGAGCGGGGTGATATCCACACCCTTAATGTAGACTTTTTTTCCGTTCACAACGTACGTAAACGGATAGGAACGCGGGTCCGCGTTTTCATTCATGATAAATTCGAGCTTTCTGAAGCCAACGTCAATTTCTTCGGCATCAAGTGTTTTGCCGTCCTTTACAAGGCGGACACAAAGCGTATACAGCTTCTGTGCACCGTACCCGTTCGGGTACCACAGCTCGGGTGCGTCCACAAAAACCGGGATGCACCCGTCCTCTGCCGGTACGGAAAAGACCCTGCCGCCGATCTCCGCTTCGAGCGTACAGCCCGCAGCGTTGCCTTCGGTCTCCACGTGCACATACGCCGTGCCATCCACCGCGTTTTTCGTATTGAACCACACGTTTTCGATGCGGGCGGTGTCGTATAGTTTGAGATAAACGGGCTTATTGATGCCGAGGCTGATGAGCCTTGTGCAAAAGTCCCATTTGTAGTTGAATTTCGGCTTCTGCGTCGTGAGGCGGTCGGCATAGCCGATCTGTCCGTACTCGTTCGGGGCGTTTTCGATGACAACGCGGATCTCGTTTTTACCCGTTTTCAGATACGGTGCGGCGTCGAATTTGAACGTGATAAAGCTGTTGTCGAGAAAGCCGACCTCCGTGTCGTTTATGAGAACGTGCGCATTGCCGTCCACACCCTCCAGGACGAGCTCCATATGCTCCGTGAGCGCATCGAGCGTAATTTCCGTGTAGTAGAGCCACCAGCGCGCCGCGACCCACTCGCATTTCATCGAGTTCAGCCCGAAATACGGGTCTTCTATGTATCCGTTTTTTTCCAAGTCCGCGTAAAGATCGTGCGGGGTCGTGACATCCATGTCGAACGTCACACCGCGCGTCATCGCGTTCGTCTCACGGCTGCGCGCGAAAAACGGATCGCAGTTAAAATAGCCGCGGAGTTTCCAATCACTGAGTTCAAGTCTTTTCAAAGCAGTTCCTTTCGCTTATACGTTCAGCTCCAAATCGTCCGTGGAACGAAGTGCCGGGATGCCCTTTTCATTCAGCGTCTCGCAAAGGCTCAGAACGGACGCGAGGAAGCGGTCGGAATAATGCGTCACGCAGACCTTTTTGATGTCGTATTTTTCGAAGACCGGCAGATAATCCGTCGACGGGAAATGTGCGGTCTCGCAGACGACGAGATCGACCGTTTTGCCGCTGATATCGGGGAAATCGATTCCCGGATTCTTGAGGTCTCCGGTAAAGAGAACCGTCTTGCCCTCGGCTTCGACGAGGTATGCGTAGGACTTCAGGCAGTGCTGTGTAGCGATCGCGGTCACTTTCAAAATGCCGTCGTCAAAGACAACGCCCGGCTGTGTCTCGCGGTAACGGATCTCCTTTTTCGCTATGTTCAGCGTGACGTCGAGCCATGCGTCAATGACCTTCGCCGCATCGGGCACGGGCAGGCAGATGACGGGATCGGGCGTTCTGAAATACCACGTGATGAGGTCCACAAACTGAATAAGCCCGTGTGTGTGGTCGCCGTGCATGTGCGTGACAAAAACACCCTTGACCGCGTCGACCGAAATGCCGCGGGTAATGAGTGCGTCGATCGCGGAGGTGCCCATGTCCACAAAGTATACATTTTCTCCGACCTCAAGCATAATGCAGGTACACTTACGGTGCGGTTCGGGTACGCCGTGGCTGCTGCCGACAAAGGTAATCTTCATATCTTTTCCGTCCTTTCAAATGACCGAATTTCAAGCGGTTTTCTGCTTTCAGTGTACCACAGCCGCGCCGCGCGGTCAATCCTGTGAAACGGCTGAAAAAAACTCTAATAATTTGCCGATTTTTCCGTAGAGCTACTTGATTTCACCCTCCCCGATTTGCTATAATTACACTGTATATCTGCCGGTATGCCCGGCAGACAAAACTCAGGTAAGTTTTACGCGATCAAAATCCAAAATCAGGAGGCAAAGAACATGCGTAAATTAAAATCAATTTTCTCAGTTCTCCTCGCTGTCTGTCTGCTTCTGTCCACCTGTACGGTGGCTCTGGCGACAGAGGTGGAGACAAAGACGTACTCCGTGACGCTTGACGGTTCGGACAAGCAGTTTACCGACGCTGTCAGCAGTGAGAAGTACTTCGAGAACACCGTAGAGATCCCCGAGGGACAGACCCTCGAAGCTATGGGGTACATCTATTACTCCGGCGAGATCTACGAAGGTTCCCCGTTCCTCGGCTGGTCCGCATACACAGTCGATGCAGACGGCAATGAGACACTGGTCGAGTCCGGTCTCCCCCAGGAAAAGATGTGGGCATACCCCATCACAGCTGACACAAAATTCGTCGCAAAGTGGGCAGACGGCTACGTCATCATGCACCCTGACCGCGTGAAAAACGTCACTTTTGAGGTTCAGAATCCGATCCTCATTCAGGTCACCTTGGGTGATTACTCGGCTCCGACATACACCGAAGGCGAAGTTAAAATAGCTTCTCTCCGTGTTCCGCTTGCATCCTCTATGAGCGATGTAGGTATTTCCGAGATCCTCGCCGTTGACCCCGCCGGTGTCTATGAAGTCACAGGTTGGGATGTATACATTGGCGATGCAGCAGAGCCCTCCGTCGAGAACGCTACAACCGAGCAGATCCTCAATATGCTTATTGATGTGCCGAGACGCTTTGTTGCAAGAGTTGCAGAAACCAATGCACCGTCCGGCGGCGAAGGCGACCGTGAGCCGCAGACTATGTACGGCGTTACATTTATGGCAGGCGGCGTTCCGTTCATGCATCAGACACCGGACACGATCGGTGAGATCGGCGAAGAGTTCGGCACAGCTGTTGAGGCAGGCACTTCCCTCGCAGAGAACGGCATCAGTGTTTGGCAGTATCCCGAAAACGATGCTGCATTCCTCGGCTGGCATGCTTACAGAGTTGAGCCCACCGGCGATGTTGACACCGGCGTTTTGTCCGCAGAAGAGCTGCACGCTCTGAAGATCGACGCGGAATACCGCTTCGAGGCGGAGTGGGATCTTTCTCTGCTGCCCGGCGGCAACGAGCCCGGCTTTGACGACGTTCCCTCCGTTTCCGCATCTGCCATCAACCTTGACGGCAGCTACGGCTCCTTTAAGATCACAACCAAGAACGGTAATAATACAGACGTTTTCACAACCGAATTCACCCGCTTTGACATGGACGTCGAGCCCGGCCTGACGCTGAAGGATCTTGGCGTGACCGAGATCAGCGAGATCAAGTTCTGGGACGGCAAGCGCGAATTCCTCGGCTGGAATGTATATAAGCTTGATATTGTCCATGACAGCGAGGGCAACGAGCTCTACTGGGACGAGATCCTTGTACACGAAAAGCCGCTCACCACGGACGAAATCATGAATTACCCGGCGATCGACGGCGATCTCACCTTCCGCATCGCTTGGGCGGGCGACGACAGCGACTACATGACCCATGTAGATTTCGACGGCGTACGCGGCGAGTTCAAGGTCACATGGGATCCGGAATATCCGGAGGATTCCACAGATACCACAGAGTATACCGGCTTCTCCCTCAAGCAGAACGGCAAGACGATCGGCGAACAGGAACCCGCTCGAATCGTTTCCGACCCGGTTCGTGAGGGCTACACCTTTGAGGGATGGCTCGCACTGCCGATGAATTACTCTGACCGCTACACAGCGTCCACTAAGCTCTACACAACGGAAGAGGTCTATAAGCTCCCGGTTCCGGCAGACGACGTTATTTTCACTGCAAAGTGGAAGGAGATCTCCATTTACGAGTACCTCTACGGCGATCCGTATTTCGTCAGCGAGGATGACTACCACATCCTCCTTATGAACGGCAACGGCGGCAATATCATCGTCAACGAGACCTATAAGGACGACGAGAAGCCCGAGGAATGGAAGAACGAATACTACGCTTATGATGCCGAAGGCAAGCTCACCTTTGAAGAGCAGAATAAGAAATGGGGCTGGACCACTAACTTCATCACAGCTGAAAAGGACCGCGCTACTCTCGAAGGCTGGACGACCTACACAGCAGATGATTACTACCAGGTCGATCTCGAAAAGGGCAAGGAGCTCAACATCACAGACCCGGCGATCACCGCCGTTAAGCTCTTCGAGGATACGTTCCAGACCCCGGACGGCGAAAAGACATACGTCACCTACATTCTCCTTCTGAATGCTAAGGTATACTCCGAGACCCTGACTCCGGAAGACGCTCTGAAGCTCTCCGGCAGCAACTACTTCATGACCGCTAACTGGGCGGACTGGATGGAAGTCAAGATCGAAGGCTCCGACGAGAAGTACATGCTCAACGTCAACACCTCCGAGATCGCTGTTCCGACGGCAGCACAGGAGAAGTATGAGACCGTAGAAAAGGCTAAGGAAGCACTGAAGGAAGCAGCTCTCAACGTGCCGTCCATCGACAAGGATAAGGCTGAGACCGTTTACTATGAGATCCAGCTGATGGTCGAAAAGGAAGGCAAGTGGGAGGTCGTAACGGCTGAGAACTTCCCGAAGGAAGGCGTCAAGATCGTTATCCCGTATAACGGCCTCGATCCCGAGAAGCTCGACTTCGTTGTGACACACCTCGTTTCCGCAGGCGAGAAGGCCGGTGAGATCGAGATCCTCAAGCACACAGAGGGCAAGACAGGTCTTGAAGCCGTCGTCTACAGCCTCTCTCCGTTCGGTGTCACCTACCAGAACGCAGCGCCCGCAGAGCTCGACGATGTTCCGCAGACCGGCGACATGAGCACACAGCTCTATGTTTCCGTTGCAGCCGCAATCGCAGTTGCAGGCCTCCTGATCCTCGCAGCTAAGAAGCTCATTAAGGCATAAGCAAAGCATAAAATTAAGGGATGAGATCCTCGGATCTCATCCCTTTTGTTATGTCGTGATTTACGGGTTCGGCGTCAGCTTAAAAGCATTCTCTAAGAGATCCGCCATGCGCGCGTCGGAGATATCCTCCTCGATGCAGACAAGCTTCTCGCCGATAAATTCCTTATACACGCGGCCGTCGATCGTCCGTCTGCCGTCTTCGGTCTTGATCGCGATCATCGGCTCCTTGTTAAACACGGAGTCGGGGTGCGCCTCGCAGAAGAAGGACGGCTGCACGAAATCCACGTCGATCGCCTTGTCGTCCGTGAAGCAGATGTATTCCCGCCAGTCGCCGTGGTACATGTCCCACAGCACCCAACCGTGCTCTGCGTCGCGCAGGAACTTGTAGGTCTCGCCGTTCTGCTCCTGAATGAGACCTTCTTCGATCTTCAGCGGCAAGCGCGGGGCGATCTGACCGACGCCGATGTCGAGCATATAGTCCCCGTCCTCGAGCGTAACGACACATACGCGATGGCGGCGCATCGGTACCTCGCTCTCGCCGCGCAGGTAACGCGCAAAGCGCTCCGTGACCGTGAAGCCCATCACGCGCAGCATCGCTGTGAGGAAGCCGTTCAGCTCGAAACAGTAGCCGCCTCTGCCGCGCAGGACGATCTTCTCATACATTGCGTCCGGCGTCAGGATGATCGGCTTGTGATCCAAAATATCGAGATTCTCGTAAGCGATGTGCAGCACACTGTTCGTCTGCACCCTGCCGAGAAATTCCGTCGTAAACTCAATTTCCGTGTCCGGCTCCATGCCGATGCGCATAAAGAACTTTTCGAGCTTTGTCATAGCAATTCCCCCTAATGTTGTTAAACTCATTGTAACACAAAATCCCCCTGAGGAACAAGGGTCAAAAACCGACTTTGCGAAGCGCCGCCCGAAGCCCGTCCGCCGTCGTTTTGAAGCGGATGCCGAAGGCTGCGGCACGATCCGTGTTCATGCGGATATCGCGCGGAGATGCCGAAAATGCCTCTGTATTCGGCGAAAGTCGGGAAAGGAGATCATCCCTCTGCATACACGAAAACACGTTCTGAAGCGTCGTGTGAGTATCATATGCATTTTCTGCGCCGAAGTTATACACGCCCGCCGGAAGCCGAAGCGCCGCGGGCAGATTTTTTACGACCTCATCCGTGTCCGTGATGCCGCGCTTATCATAGCACGGCCAGCTGATCGTTTTCTCCGTGTCCGAAGCCGCCGTTTTCAGTGCGGTCAGAAAATGCCCGTGCTCGTTTTCAAATTGCTCCGTCGAGTACATCCAGCTCAGACGCAGGCTGACGGTGTCGGGGCAGATTTCAGCGCACAGCCGCTCCGTACTGAGCTTCTGCATCGCATAGACATTGTTCGGGGTGAGCGGTTCGTCCTCCCGGTGCGGGCCGCTGAAAGCACTGCCGCTGTAGACCTGATCCGAGCTGCAGAAGATAAATTTCGCGCCCGTCTCCTTACAGGCTGCCGCCAGATGCACGCTGCCGTCCACGTTGATCCTCTCGCTCCGTTCCGGCTCACGCTGACACACCCCGGTGTCCGAGACCGCCGCCGTGTGCAGAACACAGTCCGGCCGATGCTGCCGCATCCACGAAAGCACCGCTTCCCCGTCCGTGATGTCGAGCTCGCTGTGCGCGGGGGCTAAAACACACCACCCGAGCGTCTCAAAATAACGCGCAGCACGCCGCCCCAAAAATCCCGACGCGCCGGTGACCAGTATTTTCATCGCACACCCTCCGTTTCGCCTGCTGTAATTTCAGTATAGCATAATTTTAGGGTAGGTCAAGTCCGTATGGCGATTCAAAAAAGGGCGGATTGCTCCACCCTTTAGTCCAGTGATTTCAGAAAAACAGAAAGAAGCTGTAAGGCGGTTTCCCTGTTTTTTGGATTGCAGGCGTTCAGCCTTTCCCAAAGCTCTGCCTGCAAAGCGGTCATGGATGTACTTTCCTCTGTCAAAATCTCGTCAGGCGTGATATGAAGTACATTGCAGATACGCAGAACGGTTTCGGTTCTCATATTGACCGAACCTCTTTCGATATCGGCGTAGGTGCGGTCAGACAGCCCGGCAGCTTCCGCAACCTCTGCCTGTGTCATTCCCATGCGCTTGCGAACTGCCAACAGCTTGTTCCCGATAGCACGCAAATCAAAAACCAGCATCTTTCTTCCTCCAGTCATCTTGATACAGGAATTATAATTCCCATTTCAATTGACAAACAGGAAGCATACCGTTATAATTATAGGTACTATGGTTCTGCTTATTGCATTTCCAAAAAAGTTAGCAATACGAAAGAGGCGTATCAATATGGCAAAGCTCGTAACCTGCAAGATCTGCAAAGCAGAAATTGCATCAAACGCAAAATCCTGCCCGCACTGTGGCTCAAAACGCAGGAAACCGATTTTTCTTCGTGTGTGGTTCATCCTTCTCCTGATCGCGGTCATCGCAGTTGGCAGTATCTTCGTACGGCTCAAAATAGCCGACGCGACGGTTACGGTTGTCTCCAATGGAGTGACCTCCTATACCAAATTCTCCGAGGTGAATAAGCTCGTTAAGAGCAATCATCAGGGTTATTTGGATACTTATCGCAATTCCGATGCCACCATTTCCTTTACAGCGACTGTGGACCATACCGAACCGGCTTACTCTTCCAGCGGAAAATATGAGGGTTTCACCTCGTATTGCATGGGACACTACATCGAAGTTGTCGGCATACCGGACCAAGCCTGCAGCAAAGGAGACAAGATCAAGGTTACAGGGCGTTTCGGAGAAGCACAGACCGTTGGTGGTCAAGTCACCTATATCTTCGTTGAAGCCGATTCCATTGAAGTCCTTGACTGATCTCACCGTTTGAAAGACATCCTGCAGAAGACTTATTCAGAGGGGACGTTGCAAAAATGCAGCGTCCCTTTGTTGTTTCCACTGAAAACAATTATTCGCTGCATAAAATAAGCCGCCCCTTCGGTGTTGATGTCAGCCTGCTGTAACGTTGTCGGGGACGGGCCCCGTCCCAAGATGCGGCAGCGCCACAAATCATTTGATCTATCACAATTCATGCGTCAAAGACGCAAATCATCCAATTCGTCCCCTCCGCTCCGTCCTTCCTCTTTCCCGTCCTCATCTTTCCCACCTTCCTTTTCCCGCCCTCCTTTACCTCGTCCCGGTTTTTGTGTGGCTTGTTAAATATTTAACAAGCAACCATTTATTCCCGAATTTTGAGGGTTAAGAACGGGGTTATTTAGGGCAGCGGTGCGCTGCCTCCCTCTCCTCCCCCACCTTCGCGGTGTAGTATTTGGTGGTCTGTTAAGTATTTAACAGACCACCATTTATTCCTGTCAGCCTAAGGGTTTACCGAGGGGGTGTGTAGGGCGGCGGGGTACTTGGTATCAGCTTACGGTAATGTTGTATGGGACGGATCTACCGTCCCGAAACGCTGCGATCCGACGGGACGGGAGACCCGTCCCCTACAAAAATGCCTTTGCCGCGCCGTATTTGCGACGGGAGCCGAGCCCGTACAATCGCTTCAGCGATTTGCGCTCATACGATCCGCCTTTTGCGCGCCGTAACTCCTGCGGCAAGAGCGCCAGCGATTTGCCGCTATAATAGTGAGGCGTAGCCGAGCCACCACAACATTTGTGAAGCAAATATATCACTGCCCGAAGGGTAATATCATTTGGCGCGTCAGCGCCAAATATCACACCGGCGCAAGCCGGAATATCACTGCGCTGCGCGTCAGCAAAGCACTGTCCCTCCCCCACTCCGTCCCGCCTTCCTTTTCCCGCCCTCCTTTACCTCGTCCCGGTTTTGTGTGGCTTGTTATTTTTTTAACAAACCATCATTTATTCCTGTCAGCCTGAGGGTTTACCGAGGGCGTGCGTAGGGCAGCGGGACATTGCCTCCCTCTCCTCTCCCACCCCCGCGGTGTAGTATTCGGCGATTTGTTAAATATTTAACAAGCAACCATTTATTCCCGAATTTTAGGGTCAACTGAGGGGCTGAGGGGGCGTTGGCGCAAAGTGTTATTCGCCTTGCGGCGAGTTTTATTGCTACGCAGTTTTATTCTGCCTTCGACAGAGTTTTATTCGCGCTTCGCGTGAGTTAAACGGCGGGAGCCGAGCCCGTACAATCGCTTCAGCGATTTGCGCCCCTACGACCGTGCCTTCGGCTTGCAGTACACTTCTTGCCTTTCCCATAGGGAGAGATCGTATGTTTACATAATATCGTGTTTTTCAAACAGTTTTCATTGCAACAAGTTTACATAATTTTACATACGGATATGAGAAAAGAGGCAGCTTGTGCTGCCCCTTCTCTTGGAAAATCCAGAGTGAATTCTTGGACTCAAACTCAAATTATTCAGCGGAGAAGTCTTCCTTACCGACGCCGCAGAGCTCGCAAACGAAATCTTCCGGGAGATCGTCCCACTTTACGCCTGCTTCTTCCTCGTCATAGACCCAACCGCATACGTTGCATACATATTTCATAGTATATTCCTCACTTTTCAGTATTTGATCTCACTTATTTTGATCATGCGGGAGAGGTTTATTCTCCCGCATTCGGAAATTCTTACTTGCCGAAGTATCTCTTCAGAAGGCCTGCAAAGGCCTTGCCGTGTCTTGCTTCGTCGCGTGCCATCTCATGAACCGTGTCATGGATCGCGTCGAGGTTAGCTTCCTTAGCGCGCTTTGCGAGGTCGAACTTGCCGGCTGTTGCGCCGTTTTCAGCCTCAACACGGAGCTCGAGGTTCTTCTTGGTGCTGTCTGTTACGACTTCGCCGAGGAGCTCTGCAAACTTAGCTGCATGCTCTGCCTCTTCCCAAGCTGCCTTTTCCCAGTACAGGCCGATTTCCGGATAGCCTTCACGGTGTGCGACTCTTGCCATTGCGAGGTACATACCGACTTCACTGCACTCGCCTTCGAAGTTAGCGCGGAGATCAGCAATGATGTCTTCGCTGACG
>JAGAOD010000156.1 GCA_017623855.1 Clostridia bacterium | reverse complement strand
TCGTAAACATAACCTCATACCATACATACAAACTTTGCCATAAATATATCCTCCAAATTTAATAAAAATTTTTTATTCTGAAGAGTTCACTCATTCAATTAAGAATCATGACAATTCGGACAGTAGCCGTTGAAAAGAATGTCCTCGCCCTTGATTCTGAAAGCGTATTTCTTTTCGATTTCGGCAACCGTTTCCTCCGCAACAAGCGGATCAAAAATATCGAGCACCCTGCCGCACCCGGTACACACGAAATGGCTGTGCTTTGAAGTATCTCCGTCGAAGTGCTCCTGTCCGTGGATCACACCTACGCTTCTTGCCTTGCCGCTCTCACAGAACTTCTTGATGTTTCTGTAGACCGTTCCGAGGCTTAAGTCCGGGTAATCGGGTTTCAGGATCTCGTAGATCCACTCGGCTGTCGGATGCACCGTTGTGTCCCTGAGCGCGCTGTAGATCGCCTCGCGCTTGCGACTGAAATTTTCTCTCGCTGCCATTCGTTCACCTCCGTGCTTTGGGAGTTTTATTTTTGCTCTCCCTTGTTTTCTGAGGCTATTATAGCACACCTTTTTCGATTTGTAAATAGGAATAATTATTATTTTTGATTTTATTTTGTAAACAAATTGTGAACGAAAGCAAAAAACAAACTGCCCGGACACCTGAAAAGACATCCGGCCAGTGCTATGTTTATGTAAGCGCTGTATGAATTATGCGATCGTGATCTCCGCAACGGAGCAGGCGGGCAGTGTGAAGCAATATGCGCCGTCCTTTTCCGTGATCTCGCCCATTTCGCGGATCTGAACCGTTTCGGGGCAGTCGAAGTCGTTATATGCGCTCCTGTCACCCGCAAGCATGCGGCCTGTGGCTTTTCCGCCGTACTTTCCGAGCAGTGTGAGCTCCACAGGGCAGCTTTCCGTCGCGGAAAGATTTGCGGCTGTGACGTGAATGACACCGTTTGCGTCGACAGACGAGGAAACCGTGATGTTCTGCAGCTTGTCTTCCTCCGTGCCGATCTCCTTCGTTTCCGTAAAGGTGGAAAGCAGGGTCGCGTCGTGGTGGTTCTTGTAGAGGTCGAAAACATGATAGGTCGGGGTGAGGACCATCTTGTCGCCCTCGGTCAAAATGATCGCCTGCAGGACGTTCACCATCTGCGCGATGTTTGCCATGACGACACGGTCGCTGTGCTCGTTGAAGATATTCAGAGTCAGCGCCGCGACCATCGCGTCACGCATTGTGTTCTGCTGATAGAGGAAGCCCGGGTTTGTGCCAGGCTCGACGTCGTGCCATGTGCCCCATTCGTCTACGAGCAGGCCGACCTTGTGCTCGGGGTCGTAGCGATCCATGATCTGCGTATGCTTTGTGACAAGCTCTTCCATATAATACGCCTTTTTGAGCGTCTTGTAGTATTCTTCCTCACTGAACTCGGTCGCGGAGCCCTTCTTGTCCCATGTGTGGGTGACCGTGTAGTAGTGCAGGCTGATGCCGTCCATGTAGCGGCCGGCGATCTGCATGACCTCCTCGGTCCAGTTATAGTCGTCCCCGTTCGGGCCGCAGGCAATGCGGAAGACCTTGTTGCCGCCGTAATTTCTGACGTAGGTCTGATATCTGCGGTACTCGTCAGCATAGTAGGACGGGCGCATATTGCCGCCGCAGCCCCAGTTTTCGTTGCCGACGCCGAAGTACTTGACCTTCCACGGCTCCGGATGACCGTTTTCCGCGCGGAGCGCCGCCATAGGAGACACGCCGTCAAAGGTCATGTATTCCATCCACTCGCTCATTTCCTGCACCGTACCGGAGCCTACGTTGCCGTTGATGTACGGCTCGCAGCCGACCTGACGGCAGAATTCCAGAAACTCATGTGTACCGAAGGAGTTATCCTCGACCACACCGCCCCAATGGGTGTTGATCATCTTCTTGCGGTTCTCCTTCGGGCCGATGCCATCCTTCCAGTGATATTCGTCCGCAAAGCAGCCGCCCGGCCAGCGAAGGACCGGCAGCTTGATGTTCTGAAGCGCTTTGACAACGTCGGTGCGCATGCCGTTGACGTTCTCGATGCCGCTGTCTTCCTTTACAAAAATGCCGTTATAGATACAGCGACCGAGGTGCTCGGAGAAATTGCCGTAAATATTGCGGCTGATCGTGCTCTTTTTGTCGAGCGTATTGACTATGATCCGGCTCATCCATTACAACATCCTTCCATTTGGTATAGCTCTATTATGAAGAAGATCACTCTTCATTTTCTATTTCATTTTTACAGAAATCCATTAACTCCTGTGTACCGTTCTCCGCTGTTTCCCAAACTGTTTCTTCGTCAATATTGCCATACTCATGCGCCACAATATTTCTCATGCCTCGAATAGCTCGCCACGGAATCTCCGGATGCTCTGCTTTGAATGCATCGGAAAGCTTATTGGTTAATTCTCCGATCTGCATCAAACAAAGCGCAACCGCATTACGGTACGTTGGATTACTGCAAAAAGCTTCGAAACTGCGATCATATTCGCTGTGGGCGTGATCGATTTCTCCGCAATATTTTACGATCTTTTCAAGAATCAGCATATCACGCTCAGTAGCTGCCATAGATCAAAACCTCCTCTTTCGCAATATTCTGCAAAAATTTCTGATCCAAACTGCCCGTCGTTAATAAATCTAACCGTTTGCCCAAACCATCCTCCAAGTCAGCATAGAGCGCACCTAATGCAAACAGTCCTTTCAGTCCACCCTTATCAACACGCAAATCAATATCACTGCCGGCAGTGGCATCTCCTCGTGCATAGGAGCCAAAAAGATATATCCGCTCTACATTGTGAGCCGCCGCAATCGGTTTAACGATCGACCTGATCTCGTCAATGGTATAAACTTTATCCATATATCTTCCTCCTTTGCTTCTACTAAAATAATTATATCACATTTCTCAAATACTTCAACATATTCTTAATTTTATACTTTGATCAACACTCTTGTTTGAACATACGAAGCAGGGTATTACGCGTTTGTGTTCATTTTAACTCGGTGTAAGCAAAAAAACGCCCCGCCTCAAAAGAGGCGGGGCGCAAAGTATTTCGTACTTTCGCGAAAGTACGAAATACTACCTGATTGATACGCGAAAGACAACCCTGACGGTTTTCTTTCACACTATCTTTCCCTCCGAAATCTTTGGCTCGAAGGGTTTTCGGCAAAAAATACGCCCCGCCTCAAAAGAGGCGGGGCGCCAATCCTTACGG
>JAGAOD010000002.1 GCA_017623855.1 Clostridia bacterium | reverse complement strand
GGGCAGATAATCCTCACTGCCGCGGAATACGCTCGGCTTCAAGTCCTTTCTGTCCAAAAGATCAAGCAGCGTGAGGATCTCGTTGTAGCTTCGCTCCATACCGTCCTTCGGAGAGGTGGACTTGTCGTTGAAATACGGTGCGGCGTATAGTGCACGCACATTGAGCTTTTCGTCGCTGCGGATCATGTAAGACAGCGCGTACTGATCGTCGATCTCGTTATATGTATCGGTGTCGAGGACAACATCGATCCTGCCTTTAGGCTTTTGCAAACGGCGGATCATCGTGATATCGTCCGGAATATTCTGTTCCCATATTTTCTTTGCCATAAAAACAACTCCCGATAAATTACTGCTTGTCAGTTTCCGGTCGTAAGGAAAGCGATAAGCTCAATAACAGTATAACGGAAAAAAGCGGAAAGTGAAAGTATATTCGAGGAAAAATCCGGTCATAATCTGTACGAAAAAATTTGGATCGATTTGTTTGTTTTGAAGGAGAGACAAAAATGCGAGAAAACAGGAACATAACACTTTTACTTCGTGCTGCGGCTTGCGGGTTTATCTTAACGGTGCTGCTGAGCTTTACGGGCTTTTCCGCACGGTGCGATCTGCTTTCGAGAAACGTACTCAGACTGCACATCCCTGCAAATTCGGACTCGGCGGAGGATCAGGCCGTAAAGCTTCTTGTTCGCGATGCCGTCTTGGAGGAGACGGCTCTGTGGTGCGGCGATACGGAGGAGTTTTCCACAGTGTTAGCCGCAGTGTGTACACATCTTGAAAGCCTGGAAGAAGCGGCAAATCGTGTGCTTGAAGCCGAAAATATGCCGTATACCGCAAAAGCTGAGGTCTGTGACGCATATTTCCCGACAAGGGTCTACGAAAGCGGAAAGCTGCCTGCGGGAAAATACCGCACCGTGCGGATATCCCTCGGTGAAGCCGAAGGGAAAAACTGGTGGTGTGTGCTGTTTCCGTCTATCTGTGTGTCCGGCGCGAGTGAGATCGAGAGGATCCCGGAAGCAGCCCGCGGCGCGGTCGCCGAACAAGGCGACATGAAGGTCCGTTTCAAAGCCGCCGAAATTTTCACAAGCCTGCTCGAATTCTTTGACGCGTAGTCGTTTCTGTGGTAAAATAACCTTCAAGAAAGGATGAGAGATCATGCTGGAATTTGTACTCGGACGTGCGGGAAGCGGTAAGACGACGCTTGTCCGGAAAATGCTCTCCGAAGTTGAGGGAAAACGCGCTGTTTTGCTCGTTCCCGAACAGTATACGTTTGAAAGTGAACGGGCTTTACTTCATGAATACGGCATAGAGACGGCAAACCGCGTGAAGGTTCTGAGCTTTACGCGGCTTGCTGAGTCTGCTTTTCTGCGCTACGGCGGCAATGCCGGCAAAAAGCTGACAGAGGGCGGACGGCGCATTTTGATGACGCTTGCCGTCGAATCCTGCGCGGACCGTCTGACGCTCTTCGAAAAAAGTGCATCTGCGGGCCGAATGACGGACGCCATGCTGAATGCCGTCGGTGAAATGAAGCTGTGCGGCATCACACCGGATGATCTCACGAATACCGCAGTTATGGTCAGGGAAGGAAGCCTTGCGAAGAAGCTGCGCGAATTTGCGCTGATCTACGGCGCATATGAAGCGCTCGTCGCACAGAGCTGGCTCGACCCGATGGACGACCTTACACGCCTTGACCGTGTGCTGTCGCAGCACAGTGATTTCTTTAAGGACTGTGTGATCGCCGTCGATGCGTTTGACGGCTTTACGGTGCAGGAATACAGGATCTTAGAGCATATGCTGCGCCATGCGGATCGCGTATGCGTGTCACTCTGCTGCGGTGATCTCGACATGTCGAAAAAGGATCTGTTTTCCACCGTACGTCGGACGGCGACCCGTTTGATGCGCATGGCGAGGGAGAACGGCACGGCGGTCGCAGCCCCCATATACTGCAGAGAGGCGTACAGATTTCAAAACAGTGAGCTGTGTGCCGTGGAGAGCATGCTTGCACTCGGTGTCGGCGGCGCTGAGGACCACGGCAATGTGACCGTGTTCAAGGGCACTTCCCCGTATGACGAGGTGGAATATACAGCAGCGGCCATCCGCGAGCTGATCTTCTCCGAAAAGTACAGATACCGCGACATTTCGGTCATCTGCCGCGATGCCGCACGGTATACACGGCTTCTGTCCTCGGCGTTAAAGCGCTGGGATATCCCCGCGTTCATTTCCGAAGCCCGTGCGATCGACAACGAGCCTCTGATGCGCTTTGTGCTTTCTGCGTTCGATGTTGTAAACAGAGGGTGGCAGTCGGATGATGTGCTGAATATGCTCAAAACCGGTCTGACCGCATATACGGCGGAGGAGATCGCCGAGCTTGAAAATTACATATTCACGTGGAAATTAAGCGGCAGAAAAGCATGGCTGAATCCGTTTGAAAAGCATCCCGAAGGCTACGGAAAGCCCGTGGATGACGCAGCGCGGGAGAGGATCGCAGAGCTTGATCGTCTCAGAACGGGCATTACGGTGCCGCTGACGAAATTTGCAGGTGCGCTGCGTGACGGAAACGGACTTACAAACTCGAACGCCGTGTACACGCTGCTCACCGATTTTGAGATAGACAAAACGCTGCCGGAGTTTTTGGGCGCACTCGAGCGCGCCGGACATCCGGAGCTGAAACAGGCACAGGTGCGCCTTTGGGATCTTCTGATGGAGGTTCTGGATCAGATGGCGGGCGTGCTCGGCGAACAGCCGATCGCCGGAGACAAATACGGAAAGCTCCTTCGGGAGATCATCAGCGGCGAGGATATTTCGGATATTCCGCAGAGCGTCGATTCCATCACATTCGGTACGGCGGACCGCATTCGACAGTCCGCACCGAAGGTCGTGTTTTTGCTCGGGGCAGTGCAGGGCGAGTTCCCGATGATCCCCGCGGCGAGCGGTATTTTCAGCGATATGGAGCGCCGTACGCTGCTTGAGCTCGAGCTGCCCGTCTCCGATACTTTGGAGGACCGTCTTTTGCAGGAACGCTTTCTGGCGTACAGCGCGATGTGCAGTGCCTCCGAAAAGCTGTATCTCACCTATCCCGCGGCGGAGGGCAAGGAGGTAAAAACGGCAAGTGAGCTCGTGCAGAGTGCGCGTGCCGCGATCGCCGGTCTCGGTATTTTGGAGGATCTTCCGCCCGAGTTTTATGCGAATGCACCTGAAGCGGCTTTTTCGCAGGCGGCTTCGCTCTTTTTGCAGGACACCGAGATGTCCGCGACGCTGAAATCGGTCTTTTCGGAGATCCCCTCTTATGCCGGGCGGCTTTCGGGTCTCGGTGCGGTTGACCGCATGGCAAGCGCAAAGCTTACATCGGGCATGGCGAGGGAGATGTTCGGCAAGGGAAAATATTTTTCCGCGACCCAGATCGAAACGTATCATCAGTGCCGCTTCCGGTATTTCTGCCGGTACGGCATCGGTGCAAAGGAACGCCGCGCGGCAGAATTGGATGCGCTTCAGTACGGCACCCTGATGCACTATCTTTTTGAAAAGATCATCGGCGACGGGAAGACGGATGCGGCAAAGCTTTCGGAGGGAGAGCTTACAACGCGCGTGCAGGCATGCATCCGGCAGTACGCCGACGAAAATATGGGCGGCTTCAGTACGCTTTCCGCACAGGAAAAGTACCGTTTCAGCCGCATGGCACAGACAGCCGTCAAGCTTATTCTGCATGTAGCCGCTGAGCTGCGTGTCAGCCGCTTTAAGCCCGCGTATTTCGAACTGCCCCTGCAGTACGGCTCCGAATTTCCGCCGCTCAGGATCCCGACCGCAAACGGGACGGTGACCGTCGGCGGTGTGATCGACCGCGTCGATCTTTACCAAAGCGAACACGGGACATATGTGCGCGTGGTCGACTATAAGACGGGGCACAAGGACTTTAAGCTCACGGATGTGCTGTTCGGGCTTAGCCTGCAGATGCTCATTTATCTCACGGCACTTGCCGAAAATACCGAGCTGCAGCCTGCGGGCGTTCTGTACATGCCCTCCTTTATCACACAGGTCAACTCGGACAAGACGGAGAGTGCCGAGAAGCTGCTCGAAAATGCCGAGAAGAAGCTCAGAATGAACGGCGCGATCCTTGAGGATATCGAGATCATTCGTGCCATGGAGGCCGGTATCGAGGGTAAGTTTATCCCGGTCGTGATGAAGAAGGACGGTGGGCTTCGTCAGAGCAATGCACTGCTCAGCGCGAAGGCGATGGAGATCGTCATGCAGTACATCAAGCGGCTGATCGCCACGATGGCGGAGACCCTGTATGCGGGTGACGTTTCCGCAAAGCCGCTGATGCGAAATATGAACGCGTGTGCATGGTGTCCGTATACGGCGGTATGCGGCTCGGAGCTCATGGATGAGCCGGAAGACAGCGTACGTATGAATAATTCCGATATATTTGAAGCAATGGAACGGAAGATGGGAGGCGAAGCAGATGGCAGCGAAATGGACTGAGGCACAGCTGGACGCGATCCGCGCGCGGCAGGGTACGGTGCTTGTTTCCGCAGCAGCCGGCTCGGGCAAGACGGCGGTTCTCGTTGAGCGTGTGATCGAGCGTCTGACGGACAGCGAAAATCCGACGGATGCGGACCGTCTGCTCGTCGTTACCTTCACAAAAGCCGCAGCGGCGGAGATGCGCGAGCGTATCGAGCGCCGCCTTTCGGACATGATCCGTGAAGATCCGCTGAACGACCGTCTGCGCCGCCAGCAGCTTCTTTTGCAGCAGGCACAGATCTGTACGGTGGACAGCTTCTGCTCCGCGATCGTCCGCGAGTTCTTTTATATGCTCGGGATCGCGCCGGACTTTTCCGTTGTGTCCGACAAGCAGCAGGAGGAGCTGATGAGCACTGCCGTGCAGCAGGTTCTCTCGGAGCTTTACGAAACGGAGGAATTCAGACAGCTTTCCGATGCGGTCAGCGGCGACAAGAACGATGTAAGGCTGATCGATGCGATCATGAAGCTGTACACATATACACGCAGCCATCCGTTCCCGGACAAATGGCTTCGCGAAATGACGGAGCTCTTTGACGGGGATGCCGCAATTTCCGAGACCGTTTGGGGAAAAACAACGCTCAGCCACGCGCGTCAGGTGCTCGATTTTGCCCTGCGCCTTGCAAATGATGCGTATGAGCTGATCGAAGACGATGCGGACCTCTTAAAAGCGTACGGTACAGCCCTTACGGATGACATGCGTGTGATCCGCGAGCTCGATAAGTCTTTGGCCGACGGGCTGTGGGATGAAGCCGTCAAAGGGTTTGCGGATGTCAAATTCGCGCGTCTCGGTGCGTATCGCGGTGCCGATCCGCGCAAAGAACGCGTCAAAGAGATGCGTGATGTGATCAAGAAGGAAGTTTCCGATATGCAGAAGCTGTTCTGCTCTTCGGAGGACGAGTGCAGGGCAGAGCTCAGAGCGATCCGTCCGCTTGCCGAAACGCTGTGCACGGCCGTGCTTCGCTTTGATGCGATTTACGGCGAAAAGAAGCGCGAGAAGAATCTCGTGGACTTCAGCGACCTTGAGCACTATGCGCTCGACCTCTTTTTGGAGGAGACGCCGAACGGATATCAGCGTACGGAGACCGCCAGGGCGGTCGCTGCGCGCTTTGATGAAGTTATGACGGACGAGTATCAGGACACGAACGACGCGCAGGACTTCCTGTTCTGCGCCGTATCGAAGGATAACACGAACCGCTTCATGGTCGGTGACGTGAAGCAGAGTATATACAGCTTCCGACAGGCGATGCCGGATATTTTCATCCGCTATAAGGATGAGTTCAAGCGGTACGACAGGGATGCGGATGCATATCCCGCGACGATCGTGCTCGACAGAAATTTCCGCTCGCGCAGGGAAGTGACGGAAAGTGTAAATTTTGTTTTCTCACAGCTCATGTCCCGTGCGTCCGGCGGCATAGACTATGTCGGAGACGAAAAATTACAGGCCGGTGCGGCTTATGAAGAAAAAGACGGCTGCGAAACGGTCGTGGAGTTCATTGAGGACATCGACGGTGAGGGTGCAAATGTGCTCGAGCCGCGCAGGATCGCCGAAATGATCCGCGAGATGATCGACAGCGGCTTTACGGTCAGCGACAAGACCGGCGAGCGTCCGGCGACGTATAAGGATTTCTGTATTTTGCTGCGCAGTGCGAACCGTCACGCACCGGTATATGCGGAAAATCTGCGTGCACTCGGCATTCCGGCGTGGGCTGCCGTCAGCGGCGGGTTTTTTGCGGCGAGTGAGGTCGCGTCCATCCTTGCCTTTTTGAGCGTGATCGATAACCCCAATCAGGACATACCGCTCTTGTCCGTTCTGATGAGCCCTGTATACGGCTTTACGGCGGATGATATGGCAAAGCTGCGTGCGGGACGCGGCGAGGAGTCGCTTTACATTTCGCTTCTGCGTGCGGAGGACCCGCGGTATACCCGTGTGCGCGAGGAGATCGCACGGTACCGTGTATTGTCCGCGACGATGCCCTCGGATGCGTTTATCGAAATGCTCTGTACCGAAACGGGCTTTGAAAATATCGTTCGATCCCTGCCCGACGGCGAGAGCCGCCTTGCGAATGTCCGTCTGCTTGAGAAATATGCGGCGGAGTACGAATCACACGGCTATAACGGAATTTCCGGTTTTGTCCGCTTTATCGAGCGTCTTAAGAAGAATCGTTCCGATATGGAGTCGGCGAATGTCGTTTCCGAAAATGCGGACGTCGTCCGTGTGATGAGCATTCATAAATCGAAGGGTCTGGAGTTTCCGGTCTGCATTATTGCGGGCTGCGGCAGGCGTTTTGTCGTGGACCGTGAGGACCTGCGTCTGCACCCGACCATGGGACTCGGCATCCGGCTGATCGACCCCGAGACCGGTGCGCGCCGCACGACGATGCCGCGTGAAGCGATCTCTCTGGCGCTTTCCGACAGCGATGCCGCTGAGGAGCTGCGCGTGTTCTACGTGGCGATGACACGGGCAAAAGAAAAGCTCATTCTGCTTTCCACAGTGAAAAATGCGGCGGGTGAGCTGCAGAAGCTCTCCGCACAGATCACGCAGAAGGAACAGATCGCGCCCTATGCGGTCAACAGCGCCGTGAGCATTTCTCAGTGGCTCATGCTGTGTGCACTGCGCCACCCCGACGGAGAGAGCGTGCGTCGGCAGATCGGCATGGACACCGACTGTATTCTGCGGTCCCATTATACGCCGTGGAACGTGCGCGTGCATATCCCGGATGCGGTCGAAGAAACCGAGCAGGAGGAAAGACAGACGACGGCACAGCCCGACCCTGTACTGAAGGAGAAGATCCTTCGAAAGCTCGAGTTTGTATATCCCTATACTGTGCAGACCTCCATGCCGACGAAGGTCTCGGCATCGGGACTTGCCGCCGTACAGGCCGAACGCGAGGGAGAGGAGACGCTTTCGAGACCGGCATTCCTCGGTGCGAAGGGCATGACCCCTGCGGAACGCGGCACGGCACTGCATGATTTCATGCAGTTTGCGGATTTCAGGATCGCCGCCGCACAGCCGGAAAGCGAGCTTCAGCGGCTCGTGCGTGACCGCTTCTTAACGGAAGAACAGGCGAGGGTCGTGGACAAAAAGCGTGTGAAGGCGTTCTTTGACAGCGCGCTTGGCACGCGTATTCTGAAAGCCGATCAGGTATGGAAGGAACAGAGGTTTATCGCGAGCGTACCTGCGGGACTCATCGACCGCACTTTAGCCGGAGAGGACGCGGAGCTTCCGCTCATTCTGCAGGGCGCGGTGGACTGTATGTTTGAAGAGAACGGCAAGCTCTATATCGTTGACTTTAAGACGGACCGGTGTTATAATAAGGCGGAGCTGTGGGGCAGATACGGCGTACAGCTGAAGCTGTACAGTGAAGCTATGGCGCAGGTCACGGGCAAACCGGTCGCCGGATGTATGCTTTACTCGTTCTTCATGAACGAAACCGTGGAAGACCCCGAAAAAAACAGCTGAAATTTGCATTTTTCCTGTTGACAAACAGGGATGTGCGTAGTATAATCTTTCAGGAAAACAAAGCGGAGCCATGCGCTCACACCCGTGCAGTACCGTCTGACACAGGTCAATATCGGATAAATGTTCCCGAAACGGGAGCATATTCTTGAGTTGATTTGCGGGCGGATGTTATCTGCCCGCTTAATTTTTTGCATGGAGCCGCGTACACAGTTATCGCACGTGTTATGGAGGTGCTTAACCATTAGCAAACAGGAACTTCAGATCAACGAAGAGATCCGCGACAAAGAGATCCGTGTAATCGGTCCGGACGGCGCACAGCTCGGCATCATGTCGGCACGCGACGCTCTGAACCTCGCAGCTGAAAAGAATCTTGACCTCGTCAAGATCGCACCGCAGGCGCAGCCGCCGGTCTGCAAGATCATCGACTACGGCAAGTACCGTTTCGAACAGGCAAAGCGCGAGAAGGAAGCAAAGAAGAATCAGCGCGTGGTTGAGATCAAGGAAATTCGTTTGTCACTGAACATTGACACCCACGACTTTGAGACAAAGATGAATCATGCGACCCGTTTCCTCGGTGAGGGCAACAAGGTCAAGGTTTCCATCCGTTTCCGCGGCAGAGAGATGGGTCATCCGGAACTGGGTGCAGACATCATGAAGCGTTTTGCTGAGGCACTCGCTGATGTTGCTAACGTCGAAAAGGCCGCAAAGCTCGAGGGTAGAAACATGCTGATGTTCCTCGCCCCCAAGCCCGTTAAATAACAATTTTAAGGAGGACAATAAAATGCCGAAGCTTAAGACACACAGCGGCGCTAAGAAGCGTCTGAAGATTTCCAAGAAGGGTAAGGTCATTCGTGGCCACGCATACATGAGCCACCTGCTGAACGGCCATGGCAAGAACGGCAAGAGCAAGCGTCATGCTCGCGGCACAACCGTTACAGATAAGACCAGCGTACAGGCAGTTAAGAAAATGATGCCGTACAGCTTCTAATTTCTGAGCTGATAAGAAAAGAACGAGAGTTAAAACGCATTTATCGGAGGTTATTATAAATGGCTAGAGTTAAGGGTGCGCTCGCTACGCGCAAGAGAAGAAAGAAGATTCTGAAGCTCGCTAAGGGCTACTGGGGTTCCAAGAGCAGACACTTTAAGATGGCTAAGCAGGCTGTCATGAAGTCCGGCAACTACGCTTACATCGGCAGAAAGCAGAAGAAGAGAGATTTCCGCCGTCTGTGGATCGCCAGAATCAACGCAGCATGCCGTGCAAACGGTACAACCTATTCCGTATTTATGAACGGTCTGAAGAAGGCCGGCATCACACTCAACAGAAAGATGCTTTCCGAGATCGCAATCGCTGATGAGGCTGCTTTCAAGGCACGGGTTGAGAAGGCAAAGGCTGCAGTATAAAAAAGCTATCCGTGCGTCCGGAAATGATCCGGACGCACGTTTTTTGCTGTATGGAAGGGAGGAAAGATCTGTGCAGATCGAGAAAATATCCAGTCGAAAGAGCCCTGTCGTGAGGGATGCCGCGTCGCTTTTGCAGAAAGCCGAAAAGAGAAGCGAGGCGGGACTTTTCATGGCAGAGGGAGCAAGACTCTGTGAGGATGCGGCGAAGAGTAAGATCAAAATTGCCGCGTGCTTCTTTACGGAGAACGCACAGAAAAAGTATGCGGCTTATCTGGAGCCCGTACTGAAGGCTGCCGAAAAAGCGTACTGTGTGGAGGAGCATATTGCACCGCTTTTGTCGGACACTAAAAACCCGCAGGGAATATTCTGCGTATGCCGCATGCCGGAGCGTACGGCGGACGGTTTACCCTTCGGAACCCAGCCGGACGAGGATCGTGACCGCCGCGTTCTTGTGCTCGAAAATGTGCAGGATCCGTCCAATATGGGCAATGTTCTGCGTACGGCGGAGGCGCTCGGCGTGCGTCATTTGGCGCTCGTTGACGCGTGCTGCGACATTTACGGACCGAAGGTATTAAGG